>NZ_CAXTII010000016.1:0-37939 GCF_964244235.1 uncultured Sphingomonas sp. | reverse complement strand
CGCCGCCTGCGCGGCGTTGCCGCGCGCGAGGACCTCGCGGGGGGTGTCAGGGCCGGTCACGCTTTTTCTCCTGTACCGGCGGGGGCATACCGCGTGCGGAACATATCGGCAAAATGAGTTAGGCGACCAGCGGCGATGTTGGTGCGCAGATCGGCCATCAAGGTTTCGTAGAAATGGATATTATGCTCGGTCATCAACATCGCGCCAAGGATTTCGCCGGCGCGGACGAGATGGTGCAGATAGGCGCGGCTCCACCGCCGGCAGACCGGACAGGCGCATTCGGGATCGATCGGAGCGGCGTCTTCGGCGAAGCGCGCGTTGCGGATGTTGATCGGGCCGTCCCGAGTAAATGCCTGCCCCGTGCGTCCGCTGCGCGTCGGCATCACGCAATCGAACATATCGATTCCGCGCTCCACCGCGCCGACGATATCGTCGGGCTTGCCGACCCCCATCAAATAGCGTGGCTTGTCCATGGGCAGTTGCCCGGGCGCGAAGTCCAGGCAGCCGAACATCGCCGCCTGTCCCTCGCCAACCGCGAGGCCGCCGACCGCATAGCCGTCGAAGCCGATGTCGATCAGCGCATCGGCGCTGTCTGCTCGCAAACGTTCATCGAGTGCACCCTGCTGAATGCCGAAGATCGCCGCCCCTTCGGCATGCGTGCCGCCCGCATCGAACGCCGCCCGCGACCGCCCGGCCCAGCGCATCGACCGCTCCATCGCGGCGGCCTGGACGTCCGGCGTCGAGGTCGTCGGTACCAGCTCGTCGAACGCCATCACAACGTCCGAGCCTAACAGACGCTGGATTTCGATCGAGCGTTCGGGGCTGAGCAAGTGACGCGATCCGTCGAGATGCGATTTGAACGACACGCCGTCCTCGGATCGTTTGGTCAGGTCGGCGAGGCTCATCACCTGATAACCGCCCGAGTCGGTCAGGATCGGCCCGTCCCAGCCCATGAACGCATGCAGCCCGCCGAGCCGCGCGATTCGTTCCGCACCGGGGCGAAGCATCAGGTGATAGGTATTGCCGAGGATGATGTCCGCACCCGCCGCCGCGACATCGGCGGGCTTCATCGCTTTCACGGTCGCGGCGGTACCGACGGGCATGAAGGCGGGGGTGCGGATCGCGCCACGCCGCATCGCGATCGTGCCGGCGCGCGCGCGACCGTCCGTCGCGAGGATCGTGAACGCGAATCGCGGTGGCGTCACTTGCGCTTCTTGCCCCGCCGGTCCGGATCGTTGGGCGCGGTCGCGTGGATCGTGACCAGCTCGGCCCGTGTCAGCACGCCGTCGCGGTCGAGATCGAAACGGTCGAAATAGGCCCGGAACCGCGCCTGCAATTCGGTAAGCGAGATATGGTCGTCGCCGTCCGTATCGACCTCGAACGGGCTGGGCAGCGCGTTGCGGTCGCCGAGCCAGCGTTGTTCCCAATCGGCATAGGCGATGTATCCGATCCTGCCCGCCGCCGCGCCGTCCATTGTCGCGAAGCTGCGCGCGACGCAGCTATCCAGTTCGGCCCGCGTCACGCGCGCATCGCCGTTCGCGTCGCAGGCGGCGACGAACATCGCGGCGGGTTCGACCAGGATCGTCGCAGGTGGCTGCGCCGGACCCTGGGGTGCGGGTGGGGATCCCGCGGCGGTGATCACCTGCAAGGCGGCGGCGAGGACGGCGATCGGGACCATGCACGCCTAATGCCAGCGATGCGGTCGCGCCGCCATAGCTCGATGCTGACAGCTCCGGTCGATCCACGGGTCAGGGCAGGAGCAGCGACGCGTCCCCGTAGGAGTAGAATCGGTAGCCTTGCCCGATGGCGTGAGCATACGCATCGCGCATCCGGTCGAGCCCCATCAGCGCCGATACCAGCATGAACAAGGTCGATCGCGGCAGGTGAAAATTGGTCATCAGGCCGTCGATCCCGCGAAAACGATAGCCCGGCGTGATGAAGATCGCGGTGTCGCCAGCGAAGGGCCGGATGATGCCGTCCGCACCCGTCGCGCTTTCGATGAGACGAAGCGAGGTGGTGCCGACCGCGATCACGCGGCCTCCAGCGGCACGCACGGTATTCAGCCGGTCGGCGGTCGCCGCGTCGATCTGCCCCCATTCGGCGTGCATCCTGTGGTCGGCGGTATCGTCCGCCTTGACCGGCAGGAACGTGCCCGCACCGACGTGAAGCGTCAGCGTTGCATGCCCGATCCAGGCCGCGTCCAGCGCCGCCATCAGCGCTGGGGTGAAATGTAACGCAGCGGTGGGGGCGGCTACCGCTCCGGGTCGGGCGGCGAACATCGTCTGGTAATCGTCCGCGTCGCGCGCGTCGGTCGCCCGGCGCGAGGCGATATAGGGGGGCAGCGGCATTCGTCCCGCACGCGCTAGCAATAGTTCGACGGGCTCATCGCCGGCAAAGACCAGCGCGAGGCTGCCGTCATCATCGCGATCGGTCGCCACTGCCGATACGCCCTCGCCGAAATCGATCGTATCGCCGTCGCGCAATCGCCGCGCGTTGCGGACGAAGGCGCGCCAGCGACGCGGTCCCTCGCGCTTGTGCAGCGTCGCCCCGATGCGCGCATCCCCGCGCCGTCCCTCGAGCTGGGCCGGGATGACGCGGGTATCGTTGAAGACGAGCAGGTCGCCGCGCCGAAGCTGCGACGGAAGATCGCCGACGACACGGTCCTGCAGACCGTCGGCACCGACGACGAGCATCCGCGCCGCGTCGCGCGGGACCGCCGGGCGAAGCGCGATATTCTCCGCCGGCAATATGAAATCGAACAGATCGACGTTCATCGGGCGGTGTGACCCTGGCGACGGGCGATCACTGCGCGGTGGCGGCCTTTCGTGGCGTGGCCTTCGTACGCGGCGCCAGCTTCGGTGCCGCGACCACGGTGCCGGTCGTGCCCGGCAGGGTTACCGGCGCGCCCAATGCGGGGGCTGCAACCGGTGCCGCCGCGACGTAGGCCGGGGGATTATCGGCGGCGATATAGGCGTGGAGGATTTTGCTGGGGCTCGCCGGTGGCTCGCCGCGTTCGATCGCATCGACATATTGCATGCCCTCGACCACACGGCCGAAGACGGTATATTTCCGATCGAGCGTCAGGCGTGGCTGGAATACGATGAAGAACTGGCTGTTCGCACTATTCGGGTCCTCAGCACGCGCCGCCGATACCGCGCCGCGGACATGCGGCAGATAGTTGAATTCCGGCGGCACGTTGGGCATCGTCGATCCGCCGGTGCCGTCACCCTTCGGATCGCCGCCCTGCGCCATGAAGCCTTCGATCACCCGGTGGAATGCAAGCCCGTCGTAGAAATGCTGCCGCGTCAGCGTCTTGACCCGCGCAACCATCAGCGGCGCGACATCGGGCCGAAGCAGAATGACGACGCGACCCCCGGTCGACAGATCGACGACCCACTGGTTTTCGCGGTCGGTCATTGCAGGCGGGGCGGGGCGGGCATTCGTCGTCGTGGCTGGCGCCTGGGCGGTCACGGGAAGGGCGAACAGACATCCAAGAAAGGCAGCGACGACGGCAGGCAAACGCATGGACAATACTCGAGACCTCGGGAGAGTTACGGCTTAAAGCAAATCGCGGCTTGCGCCAAACTGAACGTCAACTGCCGCGCCGGCCCACCGCCAGTACCCGGGCAACGATATCGTCGCGCACCGTCGGCGGCACGAACTTGCCGATTTCGCCACCGAACATCGCAATTTCCTTGACCAGGCGCGATGCGATCGGCTGAAGCGCGACATCCGCCATCAGGAACACCGTCTCGACCCGCGGATTGATCTGCTGGTTCATGCCCGCCATCTGGTATTCATATTCGAAATCGGCCACCGCGCGTAGGCCACGTACGATGACACGCGCGCCCTCGCGCTCGGCGAAATCCATCAGCAGCGAGTCGAACGGCACGACGCCGATATCGCCGTCGATCGCTGCGACTTCGCGCAACACCATCGCCATGCGTTCGTCAAGCGTGAACATCGGCGATTTGGACGGATTGGTGGTGACGCCGACGACCAGCCGATCGACCAGCTTCGCGCCGCGTCGGATGATGTCCGTGTGCCCAAGCGTGATCGGGTCGAAGGTGCCGGGATAGACCCCGATACGCCTCGTCAATGATCGCGCTCGACGACGTAGCGTGCAATCTGGCGGAGCAGATCGGCTTCGCGGCCGTACGTGTGCAGATGCGCGATCGCCTGATCGACCAGCATCGCACATTGCGCGCGCGCGCGGTCGACGCCCAGCAACGACAGAAACGTCTCCTTGCCTGCACCCTCATCCTTGCGCAGCTTCTTGCCGGCCAGCGCCTCGTCGCCCTCCGCATCGAGCAGATCGTCGGCAATCTGGAAGGCGAGCCCGAGGTCGCGGGCGTAACCGCGCAAACCGGTGCGTCCCTCCGGCGGCACGCGCCCAAGAATCGCGCCCGCCTCGACGGAGGCGGCGATCAGCGCGCCGGTCTTCATCGCCTGCAACCGGGTGACGGTCGGCAGGTCGAACCGTGCTTTCTCCGCCTCGATATCCATCATTTGGCCGCCTGCCATCCCGGTTGGTCCGGCAGAGCGCGCAAGATCGAGAACCAGTTCGGCGCGGGCGAACGGGTCGGGATGCGTCCCCGGGTCGGCCAGCACCTCGAACGCCAGCGCGTGCAGGCAATCGCCTGCCAGGATCGCGGTGGCTTCGCTGAACAGCTTGTGCACCGTCGGTTTGCCGCGGCGCATGTCATCGTCGTCCATCGCCGGCAGATCGTCGTGGATCAACGAGTAGACATGGATCGATTCGACCGCGAGCGCGGCACGCCCCGAACATTCGCGATCGACCGCGAACAGGTCTGCACTGGCACGCACCAACAGCGGACGAAGCCGCTTGCCCCCGCCGATCGCGGCGTGACGCATCGCACGATACAGACCAGCGCGCGGATCGTCGGGAATCGCCAGCAACAGATCGAAACGACGATCGATCTCCTCGGAAATCGCCATCGTAGCCGCGGGCAGGGAGATGGTCATCGTCGCCATGGCTCAGGACTCGGCAAAGGGGCGGGTGCCGACGGCGCGCCCTTCCGCATCGGTACGCACCGCCTCGATCCGCGCTTGCGCCGCATCGAGCCGATCGGCGCAGCGCAGCCGCAATCGGTCGCCGCGCTCGTACAGGCGGATCGAGTCGTCGAGCGTCGCCTCACCGCTTTCCAACCGCGAGACGATCCGCTCGAGTTCTTTCAGCGCTTCCTCAAACGACAGATCGTCTACGGGTGTCTCCATGGTTCCGCTATGGCGCAGGCGCTGCGCAGGGGTCAAGGATACGCGGGAATGCTGGATCGTTTCCTGCATGGAACCGCCCAAGGACGTTATCCCATGTTTATCAGCACCAATCCCGCGACAGGCAAGGCCGGGGAAACGTTCGTCGAACTTGACGCGGATGAAATCGAGCAGAAGCTCATCCATGCGCATGCCGCGTACGATGCCTGGCGGACGACTGAATTGTCGACGCGCGCCGCGCTGCTGTCGGCGATCGGCGACCGGTTCGAAGCGAATGCGGAACGGCTGGGCGCGATCGCGACTCGCGAAATGGGGAAGACGCTGAAATCGGCGATAGCCGAGGTAAAGAAATGCGTCGCCGGTTTCCGCCATTATGCAGAGGCGGGACCGGACATGCTGGTGCCGCACCGTTTCGACACCGCGGAGGGGCCCGCCACTGCGCAGTGGCAGCCGATGGGTCCCGTCCTTGCGGTCATGCCCTGGAACTTTCCCTATTGGCAGGTCGTCCGTTTCCTCGCGCCGACGATCATGGCCGGCAATACCGGTCTGTTGAAACATGCTTCGCTGACGCAGGGTTGCGCTGCCGCGATGGAGGAGATGGTGTTGGCGGCGGGCGCGCCGGTCGGGCTGTTCCAGAATCTGGCGATACGGTCGGACAAGGTCGCGGCGCTGATCGACGATCGCCGGATCGTCGCGGTGACCATCACGGGCAGCGAGGGCGCGGGTATGAAGGTGGCCGAGGCGGCGGGGCGCAACCTGAAGAAGGTGGTGCTGGAACTTGGCGGTTCGGACCCGTTTGTCGTGATGCCCTCGGCCGATATCGACAAGGCCGCAAAGGTGGCTGTGGTGGCGCGGACGCAGAATAGCGGACAATCGTGCATCTGCGCGAAACGGATGATCGTCCATGCCGATGTGTATGACGCATTCCTCGATGCATTTTCGGTGGGCATGAAGGCGCTCATCGTCGGCGATCCGATGGTGGACGAAACCGACATGGGCCCATTGTCAAGTGCGGAGCAGCGCGACACCGTGATCGATCAGATCGCCGAGATCCAAAAGGCCGGCGGTCGATTATTGTTCGGTGGCGAGCGACAGCCGGGCGATGGCGCCTATCTGTCGCCAGGTATCATCGTCGATCTGTCGCCCGACGAACCGGTCGCGCAGGAGGAAATTTTTGGACCCGTCGCGATGGTATTCCGGGTTCCGGATATCGACAATGCGATCGCGCTGGCGAACGACATTCCGTTCGGGCTTGGCGCGTCGGTATGGACCGCCGACGCCGGTGAGCGCGCGCAGCTCGAACGCGATATCGAATCCGGGATGGTCGCGGTGAACAAGATGCTGTCGTCCTCGCCGCAGGCTCCGTTCGGCGGTATCAAGCGATCGGGACATGGGCGCGAATTGGGGCCATATGGGCTGCACGAATTCATGAATCTGAAAACGGTGTTCGGCTGATCGGCGATATTGCAGAAGGGGAACCATCATGTCCTACCGCGGAATGACGATCGCCAGCGCGGCGACGATTGCTGTGTTGGCGGGGATCGCGGCAATCGCGTTGTCGCGGCTGCAGGCGGGCGTGCAATTGCCCACCCACTGGAATGCCGCAGGTGAGGCGGACCGGTTTGCAGACGCCGACACGGCGTTGTTTCTGCCCGTCGCGCTGACCATCGTCATCTCGCTGACGATGGTCGCGTTACCGCAGATGGAACCGTTACAGGATCGATTGTCCGGCAGCGCGCCGTTGCTCAAGGCGACCTGGGGCGGGTTGCTGGCTATGATGGCGCTGATCGAGGTCATGGTCGCGGCACCGGCGTTCGGCTTCGCGCTGCCTGCGACGACGTCGCTGGTCGGCATCGGGTTGCTGTTCGCCGTGATCGGAAATGCGCTGCCCAAATCGCGACCCGGTTTCTTCGTCGGCATCCGGACGCCCTGGACGATCGCCGATCCGGCCAATTGGATCGCGACTCACCGGCTGGGCGCGCGCACGATGGTCGCGGGCGGCGCGATCCTGGTCGCGGGTGCATTGCTGCCGATCGCGCCGCAAGCTCGCGCGGTGCTGACCGTATCGGCGATCGGGCTCGCGATCGTTCCGCCGGTCGCCTATTCCTGGTGGTATTGGCGGGCGCATCGTCCCGCCTGAGACGATCGCGCTACTGCCCACTCACTTCTTGATCGTGACGATCCCGACGGGGTTACCCTTGGTCGATGCATTGGCGGCAATCGTCTTGACCTTTTCCGCCTTTGGCTTGCGGACTTCCTTGTTTGATTTCTTTTGGCTCTTGGCCATGCCGGTATCCTTATGGGCGATGCGCCCGGATGCATTGTACACGGTGCGGAGGCTATCGTGGCATCTATTCGCCGGCAGCTATATACCGTGCGGGCGGTTGGGCGTAGGCGTGCGCGATGGAACCTACCAAACCCATCATCGAACGCGCCTTCGAACTTGCTCGCGCCGGCTCCTGCCGATCGGTCAACGATGTCCGTCAGGCGCTGCGCCGCGAAGGCTATGAGGGGGTGCATGCGCATCTTCACGGTACGACGATCAACCGCCAGATCACCGCGCTGATCAAGGCCGGTCCGACCGCGGCGGCGCCGATCGAGGACGAGGCGGCGGCGGTCCAGGGTTAATGACGGTGGGCTGATTGCTGGACCCGTCGCCCCCCGACTCCTACATGCCGGCGATGCCTGCCGACGCTCCCGATCGTTTCAACGAAGAGAAGGCCACTTACACCGTCCGCGGCAGCGGCGTACCCGATCTCGAACTTGGCGTGGCGGCGATCCGTAACGTGCTGCAGACGCTGCCGATTCGGCCGGGCGTATACCGCATGCTCGATGCCCGCGGCGACGTGCTGTATGTCGGCAAGGCGCGCGCGCTGAAGAACCGGGTGACCAACTATACGCAGGTCGATCGCCTGCCCAAACGGCTCCAGCGGATGGTCGCACAGACCCGGGCGATGACGATTGTCACGACCAACAACGAGGCGGAGGCGCTGCTGCTCGAGGCGCAGCTGATAAAGCGGTACCGGCCGGCGTATAACGTGTTGCTGCGCGACGATAAGAGTTTCCCGTTCATCCTGCTTCGCGCCGACACCGATTTCCCGCGCGTCCAGAAGCATCGCGGCGCGCGGCGCGCGACGGGAAATTATTACGGCCCGTTCGCCAGCGCGGGCAGCGTCAACACGACGCTCAACGCACTCCAGAAACTGTTCCTGCTGCGATCGTGCACGGACGGTTTCTTCAAGACGCGCGACCGGCCGTGTCTCCTCTACCAGATCAAGCGCTGCTCGGCACCGTGCGTCGGCCGGATCGACAAGGCGGAATATGCCGAGCTGGTCGACGATGCGAAGGCGTTCCTCGGTGGCAAGTCGACACAGGTGCAGGCTAAGCTGGGCGGCCAGATGCAGGCTGCGGCGGAGAATATGGATTTCGAACTGGCCGCGCTGCTGCGCGACCGGCTGAAGGCGCTGACCTTCGTGCAGGGCACGCAGGCGATCAACGCGGAAGGGGTGGGCGACGCCGACATCTTCGCGCTGGCGTGCAAGGACGGGGTGATGGGCATCCAGGCCTTCTTCATCCGCGGCGGCCAGAATTGGGGGCATCGCAGCTTCTTCCCCGCGCACACCGCCGAAGTGCCCGAGGACGAGGTGCTGGCGAGCTTCCTGACCCAATTCTACGAGGAGGTGCCGCCGCCGCGGCTGATCCTGCTCGATCGCGAACTCGCGGAAGCGGCGTTGCTGTCCGAGGCGCTGGGCGATCGGGTGGGGCACAAGGTCGCGCTGTCGGTGCCGGTGCGCGGCGACCGGCGGCGGCTAATGGAGCAGGCGCAGCGCAATGCGGTCGAGGCGCTGGAGCGGAGGTTGGCGGAATCGACGACGCAAGCGCGGCTGCTGAGCGAGGTGGCGGACCTGTTCGAACTGGATGGCCCGCCCGACCGGATCGAGGTCTACGACAACAGCCATATCCAGGGCACGAACGCATTGGGCGCAATGGTGGTCGCGGGCCCCGAGGGGTTCCGCAAGGGTCAGTACCGGAAGTTCAACATCAAGGGCAATGAGGCGCGCACCGACGACGATTTCGACATGATGCGCGAGGTATTTCGGCGCCGCTTCACCCGTCAGGTCGAGGAAACACCTGATCGCGACGATCCGACCTGGCCGGACCTGGTGCTGATCGACGGCGGCCGGGGCCAGCTCAACGCCGTCCGCGCGATCCTGGAGGACCTGGGCATCGAGGATGTCTGCCTGGTGGGCATGGCCAAGGGGCCGGACCACGGGCGCGAAGGGCGCGAGGTTTTCCATCTGATGGACGGGCGCGAGATCACGCTGCCGGTCAACGCGCCGGTGCTGTTCTATCTCCAGCGGCTGCGCGACGAGGTCCACCGCTTCGCGATCGGCGCGCACCGGGACAAGCGCGCGAAGGCGATCGGCGCGTCGCCGCTGGACGAGGTGCCCGGCATCGGCCCGGCGCGCAAGAAGGCGCTGCTGATGCATTTCGGCACCGGCCGCGCGGTGCGCAACGCGAGCCTCGCCGATCTGCAACAGGCACCCGGCGTCTCCTCCGCGGTCGCGCAGCAGGTGTACGACTTCTATCATTCGCGGTGAGGCTTCGGACCAATTCGTCCGGCCGTTGCCTTCGGCTGCCCCCCGCGCGACAAGGCCGTCATGGAGCTGACCGCCACCGCCATCGTCGTCGCCGTTCGAATGCATGGCGAACACGGCGCGATCGTGCGGGCCTTGACTCGGGAGGACGGGTTGCAGCCGGGCTATGTCCGCGGCGGGCGATCGACGCGGATGCGGCCCGTGCTGATGGCGGGGAACATGATCCGAGGGACATGGCGCGCGCGGACGGGGGAGCAGCTGGCCAGCCTGGTCGCCGAACCGGTGGAGACGCGTGCGGCGCTGTACGGCGAGCCGCTGGCAGCGGGGGCGATCGAATGGGCGACCGCGCTGGTCGCGGCGACCTTGCCGGAGGCGCAGCCCTATCCGCGGATACACGATGCTTTGTCGGGATTGCTGGGCGCGATCGGCGCGGCTCCCGCGGCAAAAGGCTGGGCGGTAGCACTCGCGCGCTTCGAGCTGCTGGTGCTGGCGGAACTCGGCTTCGGGCTCGATCTGGAACGCTGCGCGGCGACCGGGAGTACGGTCGATCTGGCGTTCGTCAGCCCAAGGAGGGGGGGCGCGGTCTCGCGCGGGGTGGCCGTCGGTTACGAGGAGCGCTTGCTGCCATTGCCGGAGTTCCTGGCCGCGGGTGGTGCAGCGGACTGGCCCGATATCGTCGCGGCGTTAGCCGTCACCGGGCATTTCCTGGCGCGCGATCTCCTCGCGGATCGACGTGCCGGGCCGCTCGCCGCCCGCGATCGGTTGGTGGATCGTTTGAAAAGGGCGGTTGCGTGAGCGGCATGCTCTGGGCAAGGGCGATGCCATGCCAATGATCGCGATCCTGGCCGGCGACGGCATCGGCCCCGAAGTGACGGCCGAGGCACGCCGCGTGCTCAGCGCACTGTCGCTCGACCTGTCGTTCGAGGAGGCCCCGGTCGGCGGTGCGGCCTATCATGCGACGGGGCATCCCTTGCCGCCCGGGACGATCGACCTCGCCAAACGCGCCGATGCCATCTTGTTCGGTGCGGTCGGCGATCCGTCCTGCGACACGCTCGCGCGGCATCTGCGGCCGGAACAGGCGATCCTCGGCCTGCGCAAGCGGCTGGGGCTGTTCGCGAACCTGCGGCCCGCCAGATTGTTCGCCGGGCTGGAGGATGCATCCGCGCTGAAGCCCGAGATCGCCGGCCGGATCGACATGGTTATCCTGCGCGAACTGACCGGTGACGTGTATTTCGGCGAAAAGGGCATGCGGACGACCGCGGGTGGGCTTCGCGAAGGCTATGACGTCATGGCCTATGCCGAGGACGAGGTGCGGCGGATCGTCACCGTCGGCTTCGAGATGGCGCGCCATCGCAAACGCAAGCTGTGTTCGGTGGACAAGGCGAACGTCTTGGAGACGTCGCAATTGTGGCGCGATGTGGTGATCGAGACGGCCGAAGATTATCCCGACATCGCGCTGACGCATATGTACGTCGATAACGCCGCGATGCAGCTGGTGCGCGATCCCGGGCAGTTCGACGTCGTCGTCACCGGCAATCTGTTCGGGGATATCCTGTCCGATCAGGCGAGCATGTGCGCCGGATCGATCGGCATGCTGCCGTCCGCATCGCTTCGCGCGTGGAACGGGGACAATGGTCTGTACGAGCCGATCCATGGATCGGCACCCGATATAGCGGGGCAGGGCAAGGCGAATCCCTGCGCCGCGATCCTGTCTGCGGCGATGCTGCTGCGCCATTCGCTGTCGATGGAGGCGGCGGCGCAGCGGATCGAGGCGGCGGTTGCCGCCGCGATCGCAGGGGGCGCGCGTACGGCGGACCTCGGTGGGACATTGTCGACTGGCGGGATGGCGGACGCGGTGCTGGCGGAGCTGTGACGCAAGGGCTGGAGATTGCGGTCGTCATCCCGACCTTCAACGAACGCGCGAATGTGCCGTTGTTGATTGCCAAGCTGGATCAGGCACTTGCGGGACGCTATTGGGAAGCGATCTTCGTTGACGACGACAGCCCGGACGGCACCGCGGACGCTGCGCGCAAGATTGGGGAACTTGACACCCGCGTTCGTGTGATCCAGCGGATCGGGCGGCGTGGGCTTTCGACCGCCTGTATCGAGGGGATGTGCGCGACCGCCGCGCCGATCGTCGCGGTGATCGATGGCGATTTGCAGCATGACGAGACCGTGCTGCCTGCTATGCTGGAGGCGTTGCAGCGCGACCCGATCATCGACGTGGTGGTCGGGTCCCGTTTCGTCGACGGTGGCGGGCTGGGGAATTGGCAGCAGGACCGCGTCAGGAAATCCGCGCTCGCCACGCGACTGTCGCGCCGCGTGCTGAAAGCTGATCTTACCGATCCGATGAGCGGCTTCTTCGCGATCCGCACATCGGTCGCGCGCCGGCTGGCACCGGCTCTGTCTGGAATCGGATTCAAGATCCTGCTCGACCTGATGACCGCCAGTCAGGAACCGCTCGGTTTTCTCGAACTGCCTTATACGTTCCGCATGCGGACCGAGGGGGAGAGCAAGCTCGATCATGTCGT
Source organism: uncultured Sphingomonas sp. (assembly GCF_964244235.1). Taxonomy (GTDB): domain Bacteria; phylum Pseudomonadota; class Alphaproteobacteria; order Sphingomonadales; family Sphingomonadaceae; genus Sphingomonas. The sequence goes on along the minus strand of NZ_CAXTII010000016.1, from coordinate 25,575 downwards.
GGCGATGGAGTATCTGATCGCATTGTACGACCGGATGCTGGGCAAAGTGGTGCCGGTCCGCTTCGCAATGTTTGCTGCCATCGGCGCGTTCGGCGCTGGTATCCATTTCCTCGTGCTTTCACCGCTTTACGCCGGATTGCTGTGGACGTTTCGCGCATCCGAGATCGTCGCCACCATCGTCGCGATGACGTTCAATTTCTTCCTGAACAATCTGCTGACCTACCGCGACGCCCGGCTTCGTGGTGCGCGTGCGCTGTTCGAAGGGTGGATCGGCTTCTGTCTCGTCTGTTCGGTCGGTGCGATCGCCAATGTCGGCGTCGCTATATTCTTATTTAACGAGAATTACGGTGGATGGGCCTGGCCCGCGCTGGCCGGGATCGCGATCGGCGCGGTGTGGAATTACGTGCTGTCTTCGCGGTTCGTCTGGGGTCGGTATTAGACCCAGGTTCCAAACCACATCCAATGGCGGAAGGACTGGGGTCCCGATAGCGGTGTAGCGGCGATGATCGGGTAAAAATACACGAACAGCCCAAGCGACAGGACGAGAAAGCTCTCGTCCCAATACCGCAGCCGCCCCCGCCCGAACCGGTCGAATGCCGCCGCGATGACGATCGGCAACCAAATGCTCGAGAGGTAATAATAATAATAGAACCCCAATGACTTGGGGATGACTGCCCACATCGCGACGGAACCTATCCACAGCATTGCCGCCGCGCCCAGGCGGTGGTCGCGCCCACGCCACCAGCCCCACAGACATAGGGCGATCGCGACAAGCCCACCCCACATGATCGCGGGGTTGCCAAGCATCAGAATGCCGCGTTCGGCCCCGTCGGTGACCTCGTACAGATACCAGATCGGGCGGATCAGGAGCGGCCAGGTCCACCATCCTGACTGATAGGTATGCGCCGGAAGTATCTGTGTCTGGTCGGCATAGATCGTCGCCTGGAATGGAATCAGCTTTGCCGGCGTCATTGGATCGTCGGCGTAGAAGAATGCAGGCGCGAAGGTCGCGAAATAGCTCGTGCAGGCCCCGAGGCCGAGGATCAGCAGCGCGGGTAGAACCCCTATGCCGGGCCAGGCGTCGCGGTCGCGCCATTTTACCACGACGAACGCCGCCGCGACATAAGCGACATACGGGACAGCGGTCCATTTCGTTCCCAACGCAAGCCCGAGCAGCACACTGCCTAGGGTCCACCGTCGCCAGACCTGTCCGCCGGCCCCGCGCATTGCCCAGAGCATCGTCGCCAGCCCGGTGACAACGAACGCCGCCATGAACCCGTCGAGCATCGCGATCCGCGCCTGGACGAACACGGTGAAGTTCAGCATCGCCAGCGCCGCGCCGAACGCCGCGGTGCGCAGCCGTCCGAACAGCAGCCACAGGATCGTGAAAACCCCGACCACCACCGCCGTCCCTGCGATCGTCGAAAAGGCGCGCCATCCAAGCGCGTTGTCGCCGAAAAGCATCATGCTTGCCGAGATCAGGATCTTGCCCATCAGCGGATGTTCGATGTTGGTCGCGTGTGACAGCGTCCGCATGACCCGCGCCGCGCCGACATAATGGATTTCGTCGAACACGAGGATGTGCGGCGTCGTTAGCCGGAACGCGAACAATGTCTCCGCGGCGACGCCGATGCCGATCGCGGTGGGTAGGGGGCGGGTCGGCAGGCGGATCACCGGCGCTTTCTTGCCCGCCCGGGAATGGCTTTCAAGGGGCCGGGGCTTGTTTCGCCGCTTCCGCCCCGGCAAAGCGGCAAGATGAAGCGAAAGACCGGCCAGGACCGCGCGATCACATCGACATGGCGGCCCGCCACGCAGGCGATCCGCGGCGGCACCGCGCGCAGCGAATATGGCGAGACGTCGGAGGCGATCTTCCTGACGTCGGGCTATGCCTATGATTGCGCAGGAGACGCCGCGGCGCGATTTGCGGGCGAACAGGTGGGGATGACCTACACTCGCCTCCAGAATCCGACCGTCGAGATGCTTGAGGAACGCATCGCGTTGCTGGAGGGGGCGGAGGCCTGCCGGACGATGGCGTCGGGCATGGCGGCGATGACCGCGGTACTGTTGTGCCAGTTGCAGGCCGGCGATCATGTCGTTGCCGGTCGTGCCGCGTTCGGATCGTGCCGCTGGCTGACCGACACGCTGCTGCCGAAGTTCGGGATCGAGACGACGATCGTCGACGCGCGCGATCCGCAGATGTTCCAGGAGGCGGTGCGGCCCAATACGAAGGTCTTCTTCTTCGAGACACCCGCCAATCCGACGATGGACGTGGTCGATCTGGCCGCGGTGTGCGCCATCGCGCGCGAACGCGGGATCACCAGCGTCGTCGACAACGCCTTCGCCACCCCCGCGCTCCAGCGACCGATGGAATTCGGTGCAGACGTGACGGCCTATAGCGCGACGAAGATGATGGACGGGCAGGGCCGCGTGCTGGCCGGCGCGGTATGCGGGACGAAGGATTTCATCGACAACGTCCTGTTGCCCTTCACGCGCAACACCGGGCCGACGCTGAGCGCGTTCAACGCCTGGGTGGTGCTAAAGGGCCTGGAGACGCTTTCCTTGCGCATCCACCGCCAGTCGGAAAATTCGGTGAAGGTTGGCAAGTTCCTTGAGCCTCGGGTCCCGCGCATCCTGCACCCGTGGCTGCCAAGCCACCCGCAGCACAACCTCGCGATGCGGCAGATGGACGCCGCCGGGCCGATCTTCGCGTTCGAGGTCGAGGGGCGCGAACAGGCGCATGGATTGCTCGACGCGCTGGAACTCGTCGACATCTCGAACAATATCGGCGATTCACGCTCGCTGATGACGCATCCCGCCTCCACAACCCACGCCAGCGTCTCCGCGGAGACGCGCGCGGAGATGGGGGTTAGGGAGGGGCTGCTTCGGCTGAATGTCGGGCTGGAGGATGTTGATGACGTGATCGACGATCTCGACCGCGCGCTGACGAAGGTGGGGCTATGATCGCCTCGCTGTTCCCGAACGCGGCGACGACGCACGGGGTGACGGTGCGCGTCTCGGTCAGCTTTCTGCCCGAGCAGTCCGAACCGTCGCGCGGACGCTGGTTCTGGGCCTATCACATCCGGCTGGAGAACGAGGGCGATGCGACTGTTCAATTGCTGACTCGGCACTGGGTCATCACCGACGGTCGCGGCGCGCGGCATTCGGTGGAAGGCGAGGGTGTCGTCGGCGAACAGCCGCTGATCGCGCCGGGTGCCAGTTTCGATTACGTGTCCGGTTGCCCGCTTGCGACGCCGATGGGGGCGATGCAGGGCAGCTACCGCATGGTCGGCGAGGACGGCGAGACGTTCGACGTCGAAATCCCCCGCTTCCGGCTGGTGGCACCGACGGTTTCGACGTGAAGCGGACGCACCTGCCCCTGAACGGCATGCGCGTGTTCGACGCGGCGGCGCGGCACCTGTCATTCACGCGCGCCGCGGACGAACTTGCGGTGACTCCGGCAGCGGTCGGGCAGCAGATCAGGGCGCTGGAGGATACGCTCGGGGTCGTCCTGTTCCGCCGCACCACGCGCGGGCTGGAACTGACGCCCGAGGCCGAGGGTGGCCTCGGGGCGCTGCGCGACGGTTTCCTGCAGTTCGAGGAGGCGGTCCGCGCGATGCAGGCGGGGCAGTCGTCCAAATCGCTGACCATCGCCGCGCCGCGCGATGTCGTCCAGAAATGGCTGATGCCGAGGCTCGCGGCGATCGCGGCGGCGGACGGCGACCTTCGCTTCGTGCTGCTGACCACCGACGACGGCGTCGATTTCGCGCAGGCCAATCTCGATCTCGCTATCCGATGGGGCGACGGGCCGGGCGAGCATGAGGGCGAGGCGATCGAATCGGAGGGGCTTGTGACCGTCGCGGCATCGGCGGACGCGCCCGATATCGCGATCGGCTGGACCGGCGCAGCGGAGGACCGCGCGCCGGCGATCCGGGTGGCGGACGCCGGGCTGGCGATCGATGCCGCGATCGCGGGGCTGGGGCGCGCGATCGTCCCCGAACTGCTCGCTACCGCCGATATCGCCGCGGGTCGGCTGGTTGCGATCGACGATGCCCGGCCGTCGCGCGAAGGCTATTGGCTGGTCGCACCATTGCCGCAGTGGCGTCAGAGGAAGGTGCGGACGCTGGTCGAGATGTTGACGCGATAGGCTCGGTGCCCATCCGCCCGCACTCAGTTCTTCAGCTTCCACCCCCGGCGCAGCGCGGTGTAGACGATTCCGCCGAGCACGACGTCCACCGCCAGGATTGCCCCTCCGCCAAGCAGCACCGGCGAATCGGCGATCCCCAGAAAGCCGTAGCGAAAGCCCGAGATGATGTAGAAGAACGGGTTGAGATGGCTCGCCACCCGGAAGGCGGGTGCGAGTCGGTCGACCGAGTAGAAGGTGCCCGACAACAAAGTCAGTGGCGCGATGACGAAATTCTGTACCGCGGCGGCATGATCGAACTTCTCCGCCCAGATCGACGTCAGGATGCCGATCAGCGCGAGGAACACCGACCCGAGCAGTCCGAACCACAGGATCGCGATCGGAACGTGCGGCGTGACGTGCACGCCCGGCCAGATCGCCATCGCCAGCCACACCGCGCCGCCGACGCAGAACGCCCGGGTCACCGCGCCGGCGACGATCGCCGCGAGCAACTCGGCCGATGACAGCGGCGGCATCAGATAATCGACGATCGTCCCCTGGATCTTGCCGACCAGCAGCGAGAAGCTGGAATTGGCGAACGCATTCTGCAACATCCCCATCACGATCAGCCCGGGGGCGATGAAATCGGCGAACGCCACCTGCGATCCGCCGACGAACACCGGCCGTTTGCCGCCGGTCGCGACGGTGAAAATAATCAGATACAGCAGGGTCGTGATCGCAGGTGCCCACACCGTCTGGAGTTGCACCTTGAAGAAACGGCGCACCTCCTTGATATAGAGCGTCCACAGGCCGCCCCAATTCACATTGCGAATGACGGGCACGCCGGGGGCGGATCGTATCGCCGACTGCAATTCGCCGATTTGGGGCTGGCTGCTCATGGCCATCGCCGGTAAGCGCTGCCGCCGCCGCCCGCAAGCAATGACGAGAGTTTGAAGAATGACCGGACTATCCTGGACCGACGAGCGGATCGAAACGCTGAAGACGATGTGGGAGGGTGGCCAGACCGCCAGCCAGATCGCCGAGGCGCTTGGCGGGGTCAGCCGCAACGCGGTGATCGGCAAGGCGCATCGGCTCGGGCTGCAGTCGCGCCCGTCGCCGGTCAAACCCAACGACCCGGACAAGGGTGCTCTCACGCCCGTCGCCGCCGCACCCGTCGTGCCGGCCGCTGCACCCGCACCGTCGCACGCCGTGCCCGCGTCCGATCCAGAGCCGCCGTTCCGGGTGACGACCGTCGAAGCCGATGTGGACGACGAGGACGAAGACGAGGTCACGCCGACGCCCGAACCGGTAAAGCCGCAGCCGATCATGCGATCGGTCGGCCCGGGCGGCTTCCTTCGCCAGGCCCCGGGCGAGCAGCAACCGCCAAGCACCCCCGCGCCGCCGCGCCGTCTCGTCCCCGCCAAGCCATCCGCCGGGATGGTGGGGAAGACGAGCCTGCTCGATCTCAGCGACCGCGTCTGCAAATGGCCGCTCGGCCACCCGGGCGAGCCGGACTTCCATTTCTGCGGCGACAAGGTGAACCCGGGCTTTCCGTACTGCGTCAACCATTGCGGCCATGCGTACCAGGCGCAGCTCCCCCGCCGCGACCGTCGCCCCCCGCCGCCGCTGCCGTTCGGCGGCCCGCGGGTTCGTTAGGGTCGTTTGCGACCGACTTGATCCGTTCTCCTGCGAAAGCAGGAGCCCAGAGCCGAGGGCGATGACCCTCGTGACCCTGGGTTCCTGCGTTCGCAGGAAAACGGGGTTGAATGCTGTCGACTGAAAACCGCGCCAGGCGCGGCCAGCCGGTTCCCCCGCCGCCCCCAAGACATGGGCAAAGGTGCCCGGCTTCGGCAGGGTAGCGCGACCATACCCGACCTTCGGAAGTGGACGAAGTGGACGCCACGTCAGGGTCGGAATCGCACCGGGCAAAATCGAAAAGGATCGGGGACGGCGCGCGGGAGCGTGACGGCGGTCGAATCGGCTTGGCCGTGGCAGGGAACTCGCCATCGCGACGCGTCTTCGCCTGCGTCCCGCCTCCTGGAATCGCCGCGGAAGTGGAGGAAGTGGAGGTGTGCCATTCCACTTTCCACATCCTGCGAAAAGAAGGACTTACCCCGCGCTGCGGACCAGTGGAGCAAAGCGGTTCGGCGCGGTTCTGCATGGCATGGACATGACATGAGCGAGGGTTTGTAGGACAGCGGAATGTCGGGTGCCTCAATTGCGGACTTCCCACGATTTGCTAGCTTTATCGGATGGGCAACGAGGATTCTTGGTTTGTCATTGGGTTGGGGATCGTAGCGCTCCTGATAATCGCAATCGCGATCTTCATCTCTACTAAGTTCGTTCAACTATTCATCCGTGAATGGCGAGGTAGAAAAAACCATAGAGGACGCTAACGCCCAATTGCGGTCATTAGCCGATGGTGCCATCCTTGGACCATGAACGGATACGACGAGCGAGTGCGCGCGAGAATGGTTAGACAGCGCTGTATCAAGCAACATCATTTTCGTTTGTCATGCGACTAAGGCGAAGCGATCGATGAAAATCCTATTGATGGTAGCTGGCGCATTGCTGTCGAGCGGATCGGCGGTCGGACAAACGAAGCCTCAGTCCAGCGGCACGCCCAAATCCGTGCAAGGGTTTGACCCATACTTACCAAAGGAGTGTCGAGGGAAAAAGCCGGGTGAGATTGAAGAAGTACCAATGCAACCGTTCGAATATTGCGCGCAATCAGCGTGGGTAAACGCCGACAAGGAGTTGAATCGCGTTTATCAAAGGGTACGCTTGTTTATGCGGAGTAAAGGCAAATATGACGAAAGCGACTGCTGGATTGGTGTTGGGCAAGCAGACGGTAAATGCCCGACTTATGAAGACGCTCTCATACAATCCCAAAGAGCGTGGATTGTGCTGCGTGATAAAAATAGCCGCCTGGGCGGCTATGCCGATCACGGCTGGGATGTCGTGGCTTTAGATTTCTATTTTTCCCGAGAAGAAGAGACTGTAGAACGCATTAAATGGCTCAATGATCTCTTAAAGACGTATCAAGAGCCCAACCCGAATGGTGGTTGATGAGATTCGGAGTTTGGACCGACCGCACCCGCATTCGCCGGTTAGCCAGTCGGAGAACGGGAGCTAATCACCAAACCCGGCCCACTCTCCCCGCTTGCCCCCGTGTCGCGCGTACCCCATACGTTCGCGCATGGCCGACGATCTCTTCGCTAGCTCCCCCATCCCCGGCACCTACGATGCCTCCTCGATCGAGGTCCTCGAAGGGCTCGAACCCGTCCGACGCCGGCCGGGCATGTATGTCGGCGGCACCGACGAGCGCGCGTTGCACCATCTCGCCGCCGAGGTGCTCGACAATGCGATGGACGAGGCGGTCGCGGGGCATGCGACGCGGATCGAGGTGACGCTGGCACCGGGCAACCGGCTGACCGTCGTCGATAACGGCCGCGGGATACCGGTCGATCCGCATCCGAAATTTCCCGACAAGAGCGCGCTGGAAGTCATTCTTTCCACGCTCCATTCCGGCGGCAAGTTCGCAGGGAAGGCCTATGCGACCTCGGGCGGGCTGCACGGCGTCGGGGTGTCGGTGGTCAACGCGCTGTCGAGCGATACCGTCGTCGAGGTCGCGCGCGACCGGCAGCTTTACCGCCAGTGCTTCGCGCGCGGGCTGACGCTGGGGCCGTTGCAGACGGTGGGGCCCGTGCCCAATCGCCGCGGTACCTCGGTCGCGTTCACGCCGGATACCGAGATTTTCGGTCCCGAACTGAACTTCAAACCACAGCGGCTGTACCGGCTCGCACGGTCCAAGGCATATCTGTTCGCCGGCGTCGAGATCCGCTGGCATTGCGCGCCCGAACTGCTCGTCGACGATACCCCCGCCGAGGCGGTGTTCCAGTTCCCCGGCGGTCTTGCCGATCATCTGCGTGAACAGCTGGGCGGTCGCGATTGCGCGACCGCGGATTTCTTCGCCGGATCGCAGGATTTTCCAGGCGAGCAAGGCCGCGTCGAATGGGCGGTCGCGTGGCCGCTGTGGAGCGACGGGTCGTATAGCTGGTATTGCAACACCATCCCGACGCCCGATGGCGGCACGCACGAACAGGGCCTGCGCCAGGCGCTCGTCCGGGGATTGCGGGCGTTCGCGGAACTGGTGAACCAGAAGAAGGCGAAGGACATCACCGCGGACGACGCGATGGTCGGCAGCGAACTGATGCTGTCGGTCTTCATCCGCGAACCGCAGTTCCAGAGCCAGACCAAGGACCGGCTGACCTCGCCCGAGGCGGCGGGCCTGGTCGAGAAGGCGGTGCGGGACCATTTCGATCATTGGCTCGGCCACAATATGGAGCGCGGCAAGGCGCTGCTCGGCTATGTCCTCGAACGCATGGACGACCGCCTGCGCCGCAAGCAGGAGCGCGAGGTCAAGCGCAAGACGGCGACCTCCGCACGCAAGCTGCGGCTGCCGGGGAAGCTCACCGATTGCTCGGCGGACGATCCCAAGGGTACCGAACTCTTCATCGTCGAGGGCGACTCCGCTGGTGGATCGGCGAAACAGGCGCGCGACCGCAAGACCCAGGCGATCCTGCCGATCCGCGGCAAGATCCTGAACGTGGCGTCGGCTACGGCCGCGAAGATCTTTGCGAATCAGGAGATTGCGGACCTGTCGCTCGCACTTGGCTGCGGGACGCGCAAGGATTGTCTGGTCGACAATCTGCGCTACGAACGGATCGTCATCATGACCGACGCCGATGTCGACGGCGCGCATATCGCGACGTTGCTGATGACGTTCTTCTTCCAGGAAATGCCCGATCTGGTGCGGCGCGGGCATCTCTATCTTGCGCAGCCGCCGCTCTATCGGCTGACGGTCGGCGCGAAGTCGCTCTACGCGCGCGACGACGCGCACCGCGCCGAGCTGGAGCGGACGGCGTTCAAGGGCAAGAAGGTCGAGGTCTCGCGCTTCAAGGGGCTCGGCGAGATGAACCCCGGCCAGTTGCGCGAAACGACGATGGACCCGAAGACGCGCGGCATGATCCGGATCACGCTGCCCCAGGAATATGAGGAGCGCGCGGGGGTGAAGGATCTGGTCGATCGCCTGATGGGGACGAACCCCGCGCACCGCTTCGCGTTCATCCAGGAGAATGCCGCGCGGCTGGACGAGGAAGCGATCGACGCTTGAGGCGGGCTGGTTGCGAATTGCATCGGCCGCCGATATCTCGAGATGGGCAACGCGGGCAGCGCGCTTGACGATGTCCGCACGTAGGATCACTTTCGTAAAGTGCGGGGCGGAAGAAGCTTGACGTTGCGGAGGGCCAAGATGCGTATCGCTTTAGTGACTGCGGCTATCCTGCTTAGTGCGGGCGCCGGTGCAGCGCAGCAATCAACGAGTACCGCGCCTAGCGCGCCCGATATCGTGGTAACCGGACAACGATTGATCGATACGCAGCGCGCGCTGGAACGATGCATCGCGGCACATTGCTCACCCGACCAGGACATCGCAGCGACATTGGCCCATGCGGAGAACCAGTTCGTTGCCGGGGCCTACAAGGACGCGCGCGATACGCTTGATCGCTCGCTCGGTCGCAACAAGGCGCTGGGCAAACAATATCCGGTCCCCGTCGCTAGCCTGTGGCGAGCCCAGTCGCGCATTTCGGTCCATCTGGGCGAAAGTGATACGTACCGGATCAGTCAGATCGAAGCACTTGATGTGTTGAAAAACGGTTTGGGCCAGAACGATCCGCGAACGCTGGCGCAGCGTTTAGAAGTAGCCGATGCTTTTGCTCATCTCGGTCGGATCGAGGGCGCGTTGCCGATGTACCGCGATGTCGCCAAGCGCGCGCACATTATCGGTAATACAGCGATGGAAGGACAAGCGCTTTTCCACATTGCGATGCTCAACAGCGTTCTAGCGGAAGTTCAACCAGCTATTTATCGATACGAGGCAAAGCGTTCGATCGCGGCACTAGCCGACACGACCGCGCCAGAAATGGAGCCGTTTCGCAATGCGGTGAAACTGCTTCAGGCGCGGATGGCGGCAAAGGAGGGCGATACGGCGGCGGTCGATCGGATGGTCGCCGATTTTCGGTCGTCGAACACCCGCAATCCTACGTTGATCTACGCGCCGCCGATCAGCAATGACAGCGCAGACCGGGCCTATTCTGACGGGAGCATGACCGGCAAGATGGCGGTCAACACCTACGAGAACCAATGGGTCGACATTAGTTTCTGGATCGCGCCCAACGGTATGGTCACGGACGCAGCCATTCTGCGGGCTAGCCCCACACTGCAAAAACAATGGGTCGATCCGGTCTTAAAATCGATCGGTGGCCGGCGTTATTCACCGCTTGCGCTGAAATCGAGCGATCCCGGGCTTTTGAGGGTGGAGCGCTACACGATGACGGCCCATTGGGCCACTGGGACGGGCACGCACTTGCGTGTTCGCGAAGGTATACCGCGGATCGAGATGCTCGACCTGACCGCCGATCCAGGACCGACAAAAGCGACCCAGGCAGCGCCCGGTTGACCCCTCCCTCTTCCCCTCTGTATCAGGCATTTCCGGGCGGTCCTCCACGGGTCGCCCTCTTTGTTTCGTAAAAGGATCAGCGCCGTGGCCATCACCGCCCTCATGCCCGTCTACCCGCGGTGCGGCGTGCGGCCGGTGCGAGGCGAGGGCGCGTATCTCTTCGGCGAGGACGGCGCGCGCTACCTCGATTTCGCGAGCGGTATCGCGGTCAACGCGCTCGGCCATGGCCATCCCGCGCTGGCCGAAGCGATCGCCGCGCAGGCATCGACACTGATGCACGTGTCGAACCTCTACGGCTCCCCACAAGGCGAGAAGTTCGCGCAGCGGCTGGTCGATGCGACCTTTGCCGATACCGTGTTCTTCACCAATTCGGGGGCCGAGGCGGTGGAGTGCGCGATCAAGACCGCGCGCCGCTATCATTTCGCCGACGGCCATCCGGAACGCCACGACCTCATCACCTTCGACACCGCGTTTCATGGCCGGACGCTGGGCACGATCAGCGCGACGAACCAGCCCAAGATGCGCGACGGGTTCGAACCGCTGCTGCCCGGTTTCAAATATGCGCAGTTCGATGATCTGGACGGCGCGCTGGCGCTGATCGACGGGCATACCGCCGGCTTCCTGGTCGAACCGATCCAGGGAGAGGGCGGTATCCGTCCCGCAAGCCACGCGTTCCTGACCGGTCTGCGCAAGGCGTGCGACGAGCGCGGGCTGTTGCTGGTGCTGGACGAAGTGCAGTGTGGTTACGGCCGCACCGGCAAGATGTTCGCGCACGAACTCTATGGCATTACGCCCGACATCATGGCGGTGGCGAAGGCGATCGGCGGCGGCTTCCCGCTCGGTGCCTGTCTCGCGACCGAGGAAGCCGCCAAGGGCATGGTCGCGGGAACGCATGGATCGACCTATGGCGGCAACCCGCTGGCGATGGCGGCGGGCGAGGCGGTGCTCGACGTGATCCAGGGCGAGGGGTTCCTGGCCAATGTCGATGCGATGGGCGCGCGGTTGCGCGGCGCGCTGGAGCAGATGATCCCTAACTACGACCATCTGTTCCACAGCGTACGCGGGCATGGCCTGATGCTCGGGTTGAAGCTGAAGAGCGACAGCCGCAGGTTCGTGGCGTTCCTGCGCGACGAGCATCATCTGCTGACGGTTTCGGCGGGCGACAATGTCGTGCGCATCCTGCCGCCGCTGAATATCGACGAGAGCCATGTCGCGGAGTTCGTCGAGAAGCTGTCCGTCGCGGCAAGGGTCTATGTGCCGGCGATGGACGAGTGACCAATTCCTCCCCGCTTTGCGGGGAGGGGGACCATGCGAAGCATGGCGGAGGGGGAGTGCGGCAGGCGGTTTGCGGGAGGCGAACCCCCTCCACCAGCCTGCGGCTGGTCCCCCTCCCCGCGAGCGGGGAGGATTAGAGTGCGCCATTTCCTGAACCTGTCGGATGCCGGACCCGACGGCATCGCCGCGATGCTGGCGGATGCGCTCGACCGCAAGGCGGCGCGCGCGGGCTGGCCCAGGGGCAGGGCGGACGCGGATGCGCCGCTCGCGGGTCATGTCCTGGCCTGCGTGTTCGAGAAGAACTCCACCCGCACCCGCGTGTCGTTCGACATGGCGATCCGGCAATTGGGCGGCACGTCGATCGTGATGGACGCCGGAACGACGCAGCTCGGCCGCGGCGAGACGGTGGCGGACACTGCACGCATCCTGTCGGGCTATTGCGACGCGATCATGATCCGCACCGACGATCACATCAAGGTCGAGGAGATGGCGGCCTATGCCAATGTTCCGGTCATCAACGGACTGACCGACGCGTCGCACCCCTGTCAGATCATTGCGGATCTGCTGACGATCGTCGAGGCCGGCAAGGCGCTGCCGGGGCTGAAGGTCGCGTGGCTGGGCGACGGCAACAATGTCCTCGCCTCGATCATGGAGGCGGCCGGATTGATGCAGTTCGACGTGACTGCTGCCTGCCCTCGGGGGTTCCAGCCGAGCGACGCCGATGTCGCGCTGGGGAAGGGCCGCGCGCGCGTCGTCGCCGATCCGGCGGAGGCGGTGGCGGGGTCGGACGTCGTCGTGACGGATAGCTGGATATCGATGGGACAGCTCCACGCCGATACGAAGCTGAAGGCGTTGATGCCGTACCAGGTCACGTCGCAGCTGATGACGTGCGCGAAGCCCGATGCGGTATTCCTGCACTGCCTGCCCGCGCATCGCGGCGAGGAGGTTGCGGCGGAAGTCATCGACGGACCGCAATCGCTGATCTGGGCGGAGGCGGCAAACCGGCTGCATGCGCAGAAGAGCGTGTTGCGCTGGTGTTTCGGGCAGATCGGGTAGCGATATTGTCTCGCCCTTCCCACCCGGCTGCGCCGAGCGGGCCCAGTTCAGGTCGATCATGCCCGCATGATCTGAACGACGCGGGGCGCTGTTCACCTGAAACTCCTCTCCCAATGGAAAGGGAGAGACGCCGAAGGCGGCGAAGGGCGAGGACAGGTTGATCGCGCGCGCTATCCGCCCCATTTCGCGGCGCATATGACCGACCGCGCACTATCCGATACCGACCGCACGCTAGCCTTCGCGATTCCGCAGCGGTCCGCGCGTGGGCGCGTCGTGCGGCTGGGGCCCGCCCTCGACACCGTGCTTGCGGCGCACGCCTATCCGCCTGCCATAGAGGCATTGCTTGCCGAGGCGCTGACGCTCGCTGCACTGATCGGATCGACGCTGAAGGACGCGAGCGGTCAGCTGACGATGCAGACCCGCACCGACAGCGGCGTGGTCCAATTGCTGGTATGCGATTACCGTGGCGGGGAAGTCCGGGGCTATGTCCAGCATGATGCGGACAAGCTGGCCGAAGCGCCCGAGCGGCCAACGCTCTTCGCGCTGTTCGGCGCGGGCTATCTCGCGATCACGTTCGATCTGGAGACGACGGGCGAGCGGTATCAGGGGATCGTGCCGCTGGACGGCGAGACGCTGACCGAGGCGGCGCAGAATTATTTCGTGCAGTCCGAACAGATCCCGACCCTGATCCGCGTCGGCATCGCCAGGCTCGGCGACGGCACCACGATCGCGGGGGGGCTGTTTCTCCAGCATCTGCCCGAAGGAGAGAATGGTCGGGAACGATTGCACACGAGGCTGGATCATCCGGAATGGGAGCATGTCGCGGCGCTCGGCACCACGATGGGCGGAGAAGAACTGACCGACCCGACGCTGCCGCTGGAGACTTTGGTCTGGCGGCTATTCAACGAAGAGGAGGTGCGTGTCCATCAGGTGCTGCCGATCGCGCACGGTTGCCGGTGTACGCCCGAGCATATCCTCAACGTCATCGGGAAATTCCCGTTGGAGGAACGTCAGGCGATGGCCGGGGATGACGGCGTGATCCGGGTGGACTGCGCGTTCTGCGCGAGCGTCTTTCCGGTGCCAGTGGAGGCCGTGGTCTCGGCTGACGATTAACGCGATCTTTACCCCCCTTGGCATATGACCGGGACGTGCTTCTAGTTCGGCACGCTTTCTCTCCCTTGTAAGAAACTCGGGGCCGCCAACGAGCGGCCCTTTTTCGTTCGGGCCTGCAGATGTTGCGATGCCGTGCGGAAGCGCTTAGCGGGCGATGGATCATGTCACAGCATAAACCCATCGCGGTCGCGCTCGTGTCGGGCGGGCTCGACTCGATGGTGTCCGCAGCGATCGCGCGCGAGGCGGGCTATCGGCTGCTCGCGCTATCGATCGACTATGGCCAGCGTCACCGGATCGAACTCGACGCGGCCGCGCGCGTGGCGGCTGCGCTGAGTGTCGAACGCCATATCGTCCTGCCGATGGACCTGTCCGGGTTCGGGGGCTCTGCGTTGACGGCGACGGACATCGCGGTGCCGAAGGACGGCGTGCAGCCGGGTATTCCAGTCACCTACGTGCCTGCACGCAACACGATCTTCCTCAGCCTCGCGCTCGGCTGGGCGGAGGCGGCGGGCGCGCGCGACCTGTTCATCGGGGTCAATGCGCTCGATTATTCGGGCTATCCCGATTGCCGCCCCGAATTCATCGCCGCGTTCGAAGGACTGGCCGAACTCGCTACCAAGGCGGGGATCGAGGGCGAGCCGTTCCGCATCCTGGCCCCGCTGCAGCATATGACGAAGGCGGATATCGTCCGCGAAGGCGACCGGCTCGGACTGGACATGGGAATCAGCTGGTCCTGCTACGATCCGGCACCTGCCGGCGAACATTGCGGGCGCTGCGACAGTTGCCGCCTGCGCGCGAAGGGGTTCGAGGAGGCCGGCGTGGCCGATCCGACGGTGTACGCGGTTTTCCCAGGTTTGTCGGCGCGCGCCGACGGGCCATGACCTACGCGGTCAAGGAGATGTTCCTGACGCTCCAGGGCGAGGGCGTGAATGCCGGCGCGCGTGCGGTGTTCGTGCGTTTTGCCGGGTGCAATCTATGGTCGGGCCGGGAGCAGGACCGCGCGACTGCGATCTGCCGGTTCTGCGATACCGACTTCGTCGGCACCGACGGGTTGGGCGGCGGCAAGTTCGCCGACGCCGCGACGCTCGCGGCGTCGGTGGTGGGGTTCTGGGGGCCGGGCGTCACCGATCGCTTCGTCGTGCTGACCGGCGGCGAGCCGATGCTGCAGGTCGACGACGCGTTGGTAGATGGGCTGCACGCGGCAGGCTTCCGGATCGCGATCGAGACCAACGGCACGCTGCCCGTGCATCCCCGCATCGACTGGGTCTGCGTCAGCCCCAAGGCGGGCAGCGTCGTCGTTCAGCGGTCCGGCGACGAATTGAAGCTGGTCTGGCCGCAGCGGGGGACCGACATCGAACTGATCGAGCACTGGACTTTCCCGCACCGGTTGATCCAGCCGCTCGACGATATCGACGCCGCCGCCAACCGGGATGCCTGCGTCGCGCTGGTCATGGCGCGGCCCGGGTGGCGGCTGTCGCTCCAGACGCACAAGCTCCTCGGGTTGCGGTAGGCCGGCCGCGAAGCCTCAGCGCGCTGCGATCCCTGCGGGCGGCCAATTCTGCTCCCCACATTTGCGAACCTGCCACTCGCCCTTTTTTGACCAACAGGCCTCGTCCAATCGCGGAACGGGAAGATTGTAGGTCCGCGCATAGACGTAGGAGGGCACGCCCTGTTCACCATACGGCACCAGGCTATTGCGCAATTCGCGCATCCGCGCCTGCGCCAATGCGATCAGCCCACCGCGCGGGGTGAAGATCGCATCGCGTCCGATGACGTTGGCGGTCTGGCAGAAATTGCGCTGTGCCGACACGGTCGAGAAGCTGGAATAGATATGCGTGCCGAACTGGTCGAACGCATCCGATCCCGCCTTTTTCGTCTTCACCTTGGCAGTGCGCAGATAATATTTGTTCAGCACCGCCTGTGCCGCGTCGAATTCGCCGTCATGATCCTTCAGCATGGCATTGTAGTTCGACACGACGAGCAACGTGGGCTCGAACTGGCATTGCAGCGCCGCCACGTTCAGGCCTGCGCGCATGTTCCACAACAGACCGGCGCGCAGTTCCGCCGGGGTCGCATTCGGCATCGAAAATCCGATATCGGCTTCGTCGCCCGTCACCGATCGCCCCGCCATGTCATGGCTCTTCAGATAGAATTGGGCCGACGCCGGCCACGCGGCGATGCCGCCTGCAGCCAGCATAAGCGCGGCCGCGATACGCAACGAACTCATGAAACCTCCCCGAAGGACTATGTCGGTGATTCTAGGTGGTTTCGTCGCCGGGCCCAAATGGTTTTTAACCACGAACCGTCATGCGGATCGACCGTCACGCCGTTCGCGAAACGAAAAGCGTCTTTCAAATGAAAAGGGCCGCCCGGTCGCCCGGACGGCCCTTTTTACGACGAAGCCCGTCGGGGCAATTACATCGTGGTGTTGCTCGTGCTGTTGGTCGTCATGCTGTCGTTCGCCATCATGCCGCCATTGCCCATCGTGTCGTTGGCCATCGTGCCACCGTTCATCGAGCCATCGACAGCAGTCATGTTGTCCGACATCGTGTCCATGCCCTCGGTCGAGTTCATGTCGGTGACGGTCGTGTTGGTCGTATCGGTCTTCGGGCCGCAGGCCGAAACCATCAGCGCGGCACCGGCGATCATCGAGCCGGCCATAACCTTGGAGATAAGTGCACGCATTTCGGAAGCTCCCTTAGATAGAGGATTTGGACGGCTGGTGGCCATTTATAATACCCAAATCGAAGTGGACATTAAACGCAATAGGCCTGACCCTCAAGCCTCGTTTTAGTTCCCACAAGAAAGAGTTTCAGCAAAAGCCCCTGCAGTCGCCGCAAGTGCGGCGTCGAAGACGGTCATATCCGCCGCGATCCCGAGCGCGGCGATGCTGGTGACGGGATAATCCGGCAGCCCGCACGGCACAATACCCCCGAAATGGGAAAGATCGGGCGCGACGTTCACCGCGAAGCCGTGAAGCGTGATCCACCGGCGGACGCGTACGCCGATCGCGCCGATCTTCGCCTCGGTGCCGCCATCGTTAGTCCAGATGCCGACGCGCCCCTCGGCGCTGAACGCTGTCACGTCCAACCGGGCCAGCGCGGCGATGACCCAGTCCTCCAGCGCATGGACATAGCGACGCACGTCGCGCCCGCGCGTCGACAGGTCCAGCACAAGATAGCCAACCCGCTGGCCGGGGCCGTGATAGGTGTGGCGTCCACCGCGTCCGGCCGCCACGACGGGAAAACGCGGATCGATCAGTTCGTCCGGAACGGCGCTGGTGCCCGTGGTGTAGACGGGTGGATGTTCCAGCAGCCAGGCGAGTTCGCGCGCCGCGCCAGCGCCGACGGCGGTCGCGCGCGCCTCCATCTCGGCCAGCGCCTCTGCATAGGGGACGAGACCGGGCGTGACGCGCCATTCGGCGCCGGGCAGCGGGCTGTCCGCCTGCAGAGGGTCGGGGCGGGAACCGGTCATCGCGGGCGACATGTCCCCTGCATCGGTCGCTTGCAAGCGACGTGACGCTAGCGGTGGTCAGTCCGTTGCAGGTGCGCTAGTCTTCTCGCCAACGACCGCAACGAAAGGGTGAAGGCGCATGGTTCGGATGGGGAACGTCTGGGATCGGACGACGGACGTGCTGTCGGGGCGGGGACGGGCACTGGCGGGGATCGCGGCGTTGGCGATCTTCCTGCCCGGCGCCGTGCGCACGGCCTATTCGCTCTATGTCGGCAAGAATGCGCCCGCTACCGCGCTGCTCGGCGGACTGATCGCGATCATCGCCTCGCTGGCGGCGGTCTGGGGCCAGTTGACGCTGATCGCTCTGTCGACCGATCCCGCCACCACCGAGCCGCAGGCCGGGGCGGTCGGCCGTGCGCGATTGCTGCCGACGATTGGGGTCGGATTGCTGATCGGTATCGTGTTCGGCCTGTTTTTCCTGCCGATCTTCATCGCGCTCGTCGGTGCGGGGTGGAGCCCCGAGGCGATGCAGGCGGGGCAGATGCCGACGCTGTCCAGTGGCCAGGCGGGGTTCATCGGGCTATACGGGCTACTGTATGCCATCCTGGCGCTATGGGTCGCGGCGCGATTGGCGTTGTGGACCGCGGTGATGGTCAACGAACGGCTCGGCATGGGCGCGATCCGCCGGTCGTTCGCGCTGACCCGGGGGATCACCTGGCGGATCATCGGCGTCTTCGTGCTGTACCTGATCGTGCTGGGGATATCGTTCAGCGCTGCGCGTGCGGTGACGGGGGTGGTGTTCGGGCTGATCCTGGGCACCGGTGCGAAGGCGACCGTCGGCTTCCTGGCGGCGGTGGCGGGCGGCGCGGTGGCGGCGGTGTTCTCGACCGTCGCGGCGGTGTTCACCGCGCAATTGTACGTCGCGACGCGGGCGTGGCCGGCGGCGCCGGCCGGGACGCCATTCGACATCTGATGACCCTCGATTTCACGACCGTTCTTCGCGATGCGTGGACGTTGTTCCGCCGCGACCGCGACATCCTGTTGCGGATCGCCGGCCCGTTCCTGTTCCTGCCGACCTATGCGCTCGCGTTGCTCGTTCCCGCACCGCCGACCCCCGACGCCGCCGCTGCCGATAGCCAGGCTGCGACCCAGGCATGGGTCGAATCGATCGGCGACTGGGGAACGGCGCATGGCGGGTGGTTCCTGCTGTCCTATGCGATCGCCTATGTCGGCGGCGCGGCGATGCTGTCGCTGTATCTCGACCCAGTGCAGCCCGATGTCCGCGGTGCGCTCCGTCGCGCGGTCGGCCTCGCCCCGCGATTTCTGCTGGCGATGTTCGCGCTGATGCTGCCCTCCGGCCTGGGGCTGTTGCTGTGGGTCATCCCGGGGTTGTTCATCATGGGGCGCACGATGCTGGTCGCGCCCGTCCTGGTCGCCGACCGGCCGATCGGCGTGCTGGCGGCGATCGCGCGCGGCTGGCGCATGGGACGCGGCGCATCGCTGTCGCTGACCGCGCTGTCTGCCTTCACCTATGTCACCGGCTGGATCGCCAGCGCGCCGTTCCTGGCACTGGACAATTGGCTGCGCACGGGGGCCGATGCCAACCCGGTGCCGATCGCCATCGTCGATGCGGCGGCGGCGGCGGTGGCGACCGCGTCTGGACTGGCGGGAACGATCGTGGCGCTCGCGGCCTATCGACGGCTTGCCAGATAGGGGATTTGCGACGCGGCGTCGGCTGGCAGCAGCCCCAGCGCACGCGGGTCCGGAAACGTTTCGATCGTCCGGGCCGTCGCGACGAAGCCTTGCGCGCGGTAGAAGCTCAGCGCCGACGGATGGTCCAGCGTACACGTCCGCACGCGGATGCACGCGACGCCGGGGGCCCAGGCAAGCGCCATCGCCTGCGCCATCAGCCAGCGGCCATGCCCCTTGCCCGCCAGTTCCGGAACGAGCGCGAAATAGGCGATGTCGACGACATCGCCGCCCGGCGAGTCCAGTTCGAGCAACCCGACCTCGATCCCGCGTGGATCGGCGACGGCGAAGATCCGCCTGGCGGGTTCGGCCAATGTCTCCACCAGCCGCGCCTCGTCCATCGCCAGTCGCGAAAACCAGAGCCACGGCGCACCGATCCGGGTGAACAGCCTGCGATAGGCTTCGAGCGTCGGGGTCTGCCAATGCACAAGTCGCAGCGGAGTGACGGGCATCGGGCGGAGCGGCGGGCGGGTGCGCATCTCCAGCGTGGTGACGATCGTCGCCACCTCGTCGTCCGCGACGGGTATCAGGACCATGGCGCGATCAGGACCATGTCGCGACGGGGGGCAGGCTCATCAGGATCGCATCGACATTGCCGCCGGTCTTCAGCCCGAACGACGTGCCGCGATCGTAGACAAGGTTGAATTCGGCATAGCGCCCGCGCCATGCGTTGCGCACCGCGATGTCGTCCGCGGTGAAGGGCATGTCCATCCGCCGTCGGACGATCGCCGGATAGCTGGCGAGAAAGGCGCGACCGACGTCCTGCGTAAAGGCGAAGTTCGCGTCGAAATCGCCCTCGAGGTGATCGTAGAAAATGCCGCCGACGCCGCGGTGGACCTGCCGATGGGGTATGTAGAAATAATCGTCCGCCCATCGCTTGAACCGCTCGTAATCGCCGGGGCCGTGCGCGTCGCACGCGGCCCTGAGCGATTGGTGGAAGGAGACGGTGTCTTCCGGGATCGGGATCGGCGGGTTCAGGTCCGCGCCGCCGCCGAACCAGCGTCTGGTGGTGACGAGGAACCGGCAGTTCATGTGGACCGCGGGGACGTGCGGGCTGGCCATATGTGCGACCAGGCTGATGCCCGTGGCGAAGAACCCCGGATTGTCGCCCGCGCCGTGGATCGACTTGGCGAATTCGCCCTCGAAAATACCGCCGACGGTGGAGACGTTGACGCCCACCTTTTCGAACACCCGTCCCTTCATCACGCCCCGGACCCCGCCGCCGCCGGGTTCGCGCGAGGGATCGACGCGGTCCCAGGCGATATAATCGAACGCCGCGTCCGATCCTGCCTCGCGTTCGATCGCGACGAATTCGGCACAGATACGATCGCGCAGATGTTCGAACCACAGGCGAGCGGCGGCTTGTTGGGGGTCGAGAGGGGGCATCGACGGGGTTCTTAGCAAATCGTCCCCGGCACGGGGAGGCTGTTCGAGCTTTGGCTTGCCCCCGGCAAGCCAAGATCACGTCCGGGGGACGTGATCTCGCTCGAACACGCCGCGAAGCGGTGGTGGGAGGGGGCAGGCGGCGAGGGGTATCGTCGGTTGCGAGCCCCCCTCCGTCAGCCTGCGGCTACCACCTGCCCGCGCGCGGGCAGGGGAATTAGGTGGGCCAATCCGTTTGCCGCAACGCCTCGCCGAGAACGATCGCCACCGACACCGACAGATTGAGCGAACGTAATCGCGGCCGCATCGGGATCACCACGCGGGCATCCGCGCGGATGTGGACGCTTTCCGGCACGCCGGCCCCCTCCTGCCCGAACAGCAGCACGTCATCGCGGTCGAACGCCATGCCGTGGAGCGGCATGGCGCCCCTGGTCGTCAGTAATACGAGCCGCCCGGCGAGCTGGCGCTCGAACGCCGGCCAGTCTTCGTGACGGGTGATCGCGACATGGTCGATATAGTCCATGCCGGCACGCGCAACGCGTTTGTCGTCCCAGGGGAACCCCATCGGCTCGATCAGATCGACCGCCGCGCCGAGGCAAGCCGCGGTGCGGAGAACGGCACCGACATTCCCGGCTATCTCCGGCTGATACAGGGCGATGCGCATTCCCGCCGTCCTAGCCGCTGCGCGGGCGGGCCGCAAAATGCTGTTGGCAAAGCCGACCCCGCCCGTCTATCAGTCCACGACACTCCCGTGGGGTGGCGACAGGCATGGTGGGCGCACGGGCTTCGGCGATACGAAGCTGGTTCTTCCGCCATCGCCCGGCAATGTGACGTGCAAGGGTTTGTTGAATGGCCACGGTCGACGATACTGTTCCTCTCGGCGAAGATCCCGCGCCTTTTCATGAACCGATGGACGATCCGCGCCGCCGCGACTTCATGAACATCGCCGCGATATCGCTCGCGGGCGTCGGCGGTCTTGCGATCGTGCTGCCGCTCATCAATCAGATGAGTCCGTCCGCGGACGTGCTGGCGCTGTCGACCACCGCGGTCGACCTCACCAAGATCGAACCCGGACAGGGCGTCGTCACCAGCTTTCGCAAGCAGCCGCTGTTCGTGCGCAACCTGATGCCGAAGGAGATCGCCGAAGCGAACGCGGTCGACATCTCGACCCTGCGCGATCCTGCGACGCTCGCATCGCGCACCAAGCCCGGCCACGAGAACTGGCTCATCACGCTTGGCGTCTGCACGCATCTGGGCTGCATCCCGCTCGGCATCCACGAGGGCGAGAACCGCGGCAAGTTCGGCGGGTATTTCTGCCCGTGCCACGGGTCGCAGTACGACACGGCCGCGCGCATCCGGCAGGGGCCGGCTCCCAAGAACCTGCTCGTTCCCGATTACACCTTCACTTCCAATACGGCGGTTCTCGTCGGCAAGGCGGCCTGATCATGAGCTTTCCCTGGGCAAAGCAGTACGAGCCGAAGGTGCCGCTGATGCGCTGGCTCGACGAGAAGCTGCCCGTACCGCGGCTCGTCTACAACGCGGTCGGCGCGGGCTATCCGGTGCCGCGCAACCTCAATTATTTCTGGAACTTCGGCGTGCTCGCCGGGGCGGCGCTCGCCATCCAGATCATCACCGGCATCGTGCTGGCGATGCATTATGCCGCTAACGGCGCGATCGCGTTCGACTCGGTCGAACATATCATGCGCGACGTCAACGGCGGCTGGTTCCTGCGCTATGCGCACGCGAACGGCGCATCCATGTTCTTCATCGTCGTCTACACGCACATCTTCCGCGGGCTGTATTACGGTTCGTACAAGGCACCGCGCGAGATGGTGTGGCTGCTCGGCGTCGTGATCTTCCTGCTGATGATGGCGACAGCGTTCATGGGCTATGTGCTGCCATGGGGCCAGATGAGCTTCTGGGGCGCGCAGGTCATCACCGGTTTCTTCTCGGCGATCCCGCTGGTCGGCGAGAGCATTCGCGTGTGGCTGCTGGGCGGGTTCGCGCCCGATGACGCGGCGCTCAACCGCTTCTTCTCGCTCCATTACCTGCTGCCGTTCGTGATCGCGGCGGTCATCATGCTGCACATCTGGGCGCTGCATATCCCGGGCTCGAACAATCCCACCGGCGTGGACGTGAAGGGCAAGCAGGACACCGTTCCCTTCCATCCTTTTTATACCGCGAAGGACGGGTTCGGGCTCGGCATCTTCCTGCTCGTCTTCGCGTTCCTGCTGTTCTTCGCGCCCAATTATCTCGGCCATCCGGACAATTACATCCCGGCCAACCCGCTCTCGACGCCGGCGCATATCGTGCCCGAATGGTATTTCTGGCCGTTCTACGCCATCCTGCGCTCGTTCACCGCCGACTTCATCCTGCCGGCGAAGCTATGGGGCGTGCTGGCGATGTTCGGTTCGATCCTGCTGCTGTTCTTCCTGCCGTGGCTAGATACTTCGCCGGTGCGGTCGAACAACTACCGGCCCAAGGCGCGGATCGCGTTCTGGGTACTGGTCGTCGACGTGCTGATCCTGGGCTGGGTCGGCGGGTCGGAAGCGACGCCGACCTATGCGATCCTGGGTCAGATCACCGCGGCCTATTATTTCGCGCATTTCCTCATCATCCTGCCGGTCATCTCGCGTTCGGAACGCCCGCGCCCACTGCCCAATTCGATCACCGAAGCGGTACTTTCGAGGGCCGGCGGGACGAGCCCGGCGCAAACGGCGCTCGCGTGAGCCGGACCGGAAAAGGGGCTTAAAGAACAATGGTTCGTGCAATTGCAGCGGTCGTCGGCGCCGCGTTCGTCTTCGTGCTGGCGCTGGCGCTGTTCGGCACCGTGTCCGATCGGATCAAGACGCCCCCGGCCGAGACCGCGGCGGAATGGGTCCATGATCGCACCCCGCTGCTGAACGCAGACCTGCCGTCGGCCGGTCTACTCGGCAAATATGACGACCGTCAGCTGCAGCGCGGTTTCCAGGTGTTCAAGGAGGTTTGCTCCGCCTGCCATTCGATCCGTCTGGTGGCGTTCCGCGACTTGCAGCAACTTGGCTATAGCGAGCCCGAGACGAAGGCCATCGCGCAGCAGTGGCAGATCGAACAGCCGTCGCCCAACCCTGATACGGGTGAAACGGCGACCCGCAAGAATTTGCCATCGGATCATTTCCCGCTGGTCTTCGCCAACGACATCGCCGCGCGCGCCGCGAACAATAACGCGGTGCCGCCCGATCTGTCCGACATCACCAAGGCACGCGAAGGCGGGGCGGACTATGTCTATCGGCTCGTCGGTCACGGCTATGGTCCGCAGCCGGCCGAATTACTGAAGGAATTCCCGGATATCGCGACGCCCAAGGGGCTGTATTACAACCAGTATTTCGCGAACCTCAACATCGCGATGCCGCCGCCGCTGAAGTCGGACGGGCAGGTGCAATATACCGACGGCACGAAGCCGACGGTCGATCAGATGGCGAAGGACGTCGCGTCGTTCCTGACGTGGACCGCGGAGCCGAAGCTGGAAGCCCGTCACGCCGGCGGGTTCGCGGCGTTGATCTTCCTGCTGATCTTCTGCTTCCTGTGCTGGGGCGCGTATCGGAATGTCTGGCGCGACGAGGTTCATTGACTGGTTCGGGAGGGCGTAGGTCCTTCGCACCGGAGGTGCTCGCGCCCGATGCAGACAATATCGCCGTCTGGTCGGTAGGACAGTAGTCCTACCGGAACCGCGGCGTTCGTCGTACGTTCTGCAATGATCGCGACGCGTTCTACGTCGCGCCCAGCGTACGGGACGAGATATCATGCTCAGGAAAACAGGAATTGCGGCGCTCGCCATTGGGTTAGCGGTTGGTTTGTCGGGTTGCGTCGACGATTATGGCTATGGCGGCGTCGGTGTCGGCTATGCCGCGGCACCAGGCTATTATGGCGATGGTCCCTATGGTGACGGGACCTATGGCGACGGTGCCTATGGCGACGGACTATACGGCTATGGCGGCTATGGATATGGCGCGAGCTACTTCGGCTGGTACGGCGACTTTTATTACCCAGGGTCGGGCTTCTACGTCTACGACCGTTATCGCCGACCCTATCGGTGGAATGGCGATCAGCAGCGCTACTGGAACGGCCGCCAGCAATATCGCGGCAATGGCTATACCGGGCGCGGCAATTGGGGCGGCTTCGATCATCGCGGGGGTGCGACCGGCGGTTTCCGCGGTAATGGCGGTAACCAGGGCGGCGGCGGGTTCCACGGCGGCGGCGGGAGTTTCCACGGCGGCGGTGGCGGCCATGCGGCGCATAGCGGCGGTGACCATCGCTGAAACCGGGATGCGGCGGGACGCACGGTCCCCCCGCGTCATACCGGTCGCGTGGAGATCAGCCCGTTCGACACGAAGGTCATCACCTTTACGTCATGTTGGTTATAAACGTTCATCCGGCTCTTGAAGATGCCCATTTCGGGCCGGCTCGCGGATCGCCGCTTTTCGAGTATCTCCGTCTCGCATCTTAAAATGTCGCCCGGATAGACCGGGGTAAGCCATTTCAGTTCGTCGATGCCCGGAGAGCCGAGGCCCGCTTGGCGATCCGCCTTCATGTTCTCCACCACCATCGCCATCGTCATCGCGGCCGTGTGCCACCCGCTCGCCGACAGCCGCCCGAAATGCGTCGCCGCTGCGGCGTCGTCGGACAGGTGAAAGGGCTGTGGGTCGAATTTTGCCGCGAACGCCATCACCTCGTCGCGCGTGACCGCGTAGCTGCCGAAGCTGGCCTTGCGACCGACCTCCAGATCCTCGAAATAGAAACGGTTGTCGGTCATCGGCGTTGCCCTCCCCGGGTATATCGTTGCCGGTCTCATGCGAATGTTCGCGGATTTACCCTCCCCCTCGCGGGCAAAGGACAAAAGATCAAACGTTGAACCGGAACAACATCA
>NZ_CAXTII010000015.1:0-38730 GCF_964244235.1 uncultured Sphingomonas sp. | reverse complement strand
CGTCTTCTGCGACTTGCGCGCGAGGTTGGCCTTTTTCTGCGCCTCGTACTTGAACTTGCCGACATCGAGGTATTTGGCGACGGGCGGATCGGCGTTGGGCGATACCTCGACCAGGTCCAGGCCCAGTTCGGCCGCCTGCGCGATCGCTTCGCGCGTATACATCACGCCGAGATTCTCGCCCTCATGGTCGATCACGCGGACCTTGGGGCTGACGATCCATTCGTTGAATCTGGGGCCGTTCATCGGCGGCGCCTGGTTTGGCCGGCGCGTCATGGGGGGTGGTATGGGTATAGCTCCTCGTAATTATCGAGGGGGCGTATAGCGCTTTTGTGTCGGTCGCGAAAGGCACGCCGGACAATATCGCGCGGCGGCCCCCGAACGGTGATGGAGCGGTTCGCCCTAGAGCTGTACGCCCGGCGGCGCCATCGCGCCGCCCATCGGTACGGCGGTGTCGTCCAGCCCGTGATACAGGCGGCTGTTTCGCATGCCGTAGACGAAATACATAATGACGGCGGCAAGCGTATACCAGAAGAAGAACACCAGCACGCGCCACTCGACCGTCAGGATCAGCGCCGCGCAGGCGACGATGCCGAGCGCCGGCAGCACCGGGTACAGCGGCACCTTGAACCCGCGCGGGATTTCAGGGTGCGTGCGCCGCAGCCAGATCACCGACAGGCAGACGATCGCGAATGCCGCCAGCGTGCCGACCGACGTCATGTCGCCGAGCACGTTGATGTCGAAGAACCCCGCGGCGAACGCGGTGATGACGCCGACCGCCAGCGTGTTGACCCAGGGCGTCTTGAACTTCTGGTGCACGGTCGCGAAGACGCGCGGCAGCAGGCCGTCGCGCGCCATCGTGTAGAAGATGCGAGTCTGCCCGTACATCAGCACGAGGACGACAGACGTCAGTCCGATGATCGCGCCCGCCTTGATGATCTGCGCGAACCACGCCCATTGCGGCCCGAGCGCATCGACCGCGACCGCGACCGGATCGGGCACGTTCAATTGCTTGTAGTTGACGATCAGCGTCATCACGATCGACACGAGGATGTAGAGCACCGTGCAGACGACCAGGCTGCCGATGATGCCGATCGGCATGTCCTTTTTCGGATCCTTCGCTTCCTGCCCGGCGGTCGAGACCGCTTCGAAGCCGATATAGGCGAAGAACACGATCGACGCTGCGCGGAACACGCCCCCCCAGCCGAACTCACCCTTCTGCCCGGTGGCGGGCGGGATGAACGGACTCCAATTGGCCTTCAGGGTGTCGATATGCTGGATGACGAACCACCCGCAGATCAGGATGAACGCGATGATGACGCCCATCTTGATCGCGACGATCACGTTGTTGACCTTGGCGCTTTCCGACACGCCGACCACGAGCAGCGCGGACAGCGCGATGCAGATCAGGAACGCGGGAAGATTGAACAGATAGGTGACGGGCGCGCCGTTCACGAGGACGTCGATGCTGCCCTGCTGGATATGGAGGCCGGTAGGTCCGGTCAGCGCTGCCGGTATCGCGATGCCGTAATCGTGCAGCAGACTGACGACATAGCCCGCCCAGCCGACCGCGACGACCGATGCCGCCAGGCCATATTCGAGCAGCAGCAGCGCGCCCATGATCCACGCCGCGAACTCGCCGATCGTCGTGTAGCTGTAGGTGTAGGCCGATCCCGACACCGGCAGCGTCGATGACAATTCGGCGTAACATAGCCCGGCAAGCGCGCAGACGACGCCGGCCACGAGGAAGGACAGCAACACCGCGGGTCCGGCATGCAGCGCAGCGGCGTTGCCGGTCCGCACGAAGATGCCCGCGCCGATGATGCAGCCGATGCCGAGGAACACCAGGTTCCATGGTCCGAGCGTGCGTTTCAGTTCGCTTGTCTGCGTCTCGCGCTGAACCTGCTCCACCGTCTTGCGGAGCGTCATTCGTGCAAAGAGGCCAATTGCCGGGCGTGTCGCCATCAATGCTCCCTTGATCCGCCCCCCAAAGGCGGGATCGATCCCATGTGAAGTCGCCCAGCCTATAGGCTAAACGACCATGCGCAATCCCCTATCGCGCGAGCATCGGGCCGAGCGGCCGCCCGGCCAAGATATGAACATGCAGATGCGGCACCTCCTGATGCGCGTCGCGGCCGATATTGGCGAGCAGCCGGTAGCCGCCATCGACCAGTCCCGCCGCGCGCGCGACCGTGCCGACGGCGCGGACGAAGCCGGCGATCTCGGCATCGGACGCGCGCGTGCTGAAATCGTCCCACGACACGTACGCGCCTTTGGGGATGACGAGGATATGCGTCGGGGCCTGCGCGGCGATGTCGGGAAACGCGATCGCATGGTCGTCCTCGTACACGCGCGGCGCGGGGATTTCCCCGCGCAGGATCTTCGCGAAGACGTTCTGGTCGTCGTAAGGGAGCACGGGATCGATCGGCATTTCAGGCGGCCCCGTTGTGATCAGCAAGCGCGGCCTTGATGCGCGGTCGCAGCACGTTCACGAATTCGTTGGTTCTGGTGCGGAGCCAAGCCAGCGCGCGTTCCTTTTCCGCTGGCAGACGCCAGCTACCGCTCACGAAGCTGTCCTGGATCAACCGGCGACCCATCTTGTCGACGTGAAGCGAGACGGTGCCCCCCAACTCTCCCGCAATCGCGGGCCAGTCCTCGACCACGTTCCCGACCACGCGCGCGCCGATGGTATCGCGCGTATACGACAGGTAGACGCCAACTTCCCACCGGGCCTCGGTACGATACACGGTGAGCCAGGCATTGCCACTCGGTACCGGTAGCATGACGTTGAGATAGCCCTGTCGCCCGGCGCGGGGCGGGGGCTGCTCGGGATCATCGAGATGCAGGCCGCGGACGAATTCGGTCCAGAAGTTGATCCGGCTCAGCGGGTCCTCGTCCTCCTGCGCCTGTTCGGCGATGATATCGTCGTCCTGAACCGCCTGCCCTTCGGGCACGGTCACGACGGTGCGCGTGATCAGCTCGGTGCGCGCCAGGACCCGCGGCACGATCAGGCGGCGGCCATCATCGCCGACGAAGACCGGTAGCTCGATCAACCCCAGCGAGAAATGCAGCCCCGCATGGACCTGCAGATATTCTGCGATCGCCTCCACGCCTTCGCGGATGCCGTCGCCGACGATCAACAGCAGGAAACGGCCACGGCGCAAATTGTGCGTCAGCGCGTCGTTGAAGGCGATCTCGTCGATCTCGTGTCCGGCGGCGCGGAGTAGCCGCAGGATCGGGTTACCGTCGCCAGGCATCCGCCGCGCCACCTCACGCTGGAGATCGGACGCCGACCAGCGTGCCAGTTCCTTCGCATAATCGAGGATCTGCCCGACAACCTCGCGCCGTTGCTGCGGGTTACGCCACAGCTTGCACTCGACGAGAACAGGAAGGCCGGTCGGCGTGATCAGCAGATTGTCGATCGGCCCCGCATTGGTGCTCAACTCCATGCACATCGGCACCGGCCCGGCGAACAAAGGGTCGATTTCGGCGATCGGCAGGCATTGCGGGTGTTCATGCAGCAGCTGTTGCAGCTCCGCCTCGCTGATCTGGTCGGGGCCGCTCCCGAGTGGCAGCGGCGAAAGCGGGACCGCGCCACCGGGTCCCAGCAGCAGTGGCGTAGCGTGTTGACGGCTCAATCGCGCCTGGCCTTCTCGTCATGCCCCGAAACCCCCTCGCGCCGGGCCAGTTCGGCGCGGACGTCGTCGATCGACAGGCCGGCGTCCGCCAGCAGGACGAGCAGGTGGTAGAGCAGGTCGGCGGCCTCGGGTACGATCGCTTGGCGGTCGTCGCCCATTGCGGCGATGACGGTCTCGGTCGCTTCCTCGCCCAGCTTCTGTGCAATGCGGGCGCGGCCGCGGGCGAACAGGCTGGCGGTGTAGCTGCTCGCCGCGTCCTGGCCGCGGCGGGCGGCGATGGTCGCCTGCAATCGGTCGAGGATGTCGTCGCCCATGCCGTCCGCTCTACGGGCGGCGGCGGCGCGGTCAATCCTTGCCGGGCTTGGCCTTGTTGCGAAACCGGGCGCGGAGCGCCCGCCGGGCGAGCCACACGCCCACCGCGGCACAGACGAACAGCGCGATATCGGACAGCGCCGGGCCGGTGCGCGGATGGACGACGCCGCTATGCCCCGATTCCACCGCGGCGAAGGCTGGGGTGGCGAGGAGGATGAGGAGCAGGGCGAAGCGCATGACTCCCCCTTAACAGCGCTCGCGTTAACGCGGCGTCAGCGGCCTGCGCACCGGGACGCCCGCGGCGGCGAGCGCGGCGTGGGCATCCGCG
The DNA here is from genome assembly GCF_964244235.1 of uncultured Sphingomonas sp. GTDB lineage: Bacteria > Pseudomonadota > Alphaproteobacteria > Sphingomonadales > Sphingomonadaceae > Sphingomonas. Next base: position 34,455 of record NZ_CAXTII010000015.1, on the reverse strand, counting down.
ATCGACGCCTCGCCGAAATGGAATATCGACGCGGCGAGGACGGCGGAGGCGTGCCCCTCGACGATCCCGGCGACCAGATCGTCCAGCCCGCCGACCCCGCCGCTGGCGACGACGGGGACGCGCGTCCGGTCGGCGATCGCGCGGGTCAGGTCGAGGTCGTAGCCGCCGCGGGTGCCGTCGCGGTCCATCGACGTGACGAGCAGTTCGCCCGCGCCCAGTTCCGCCAGATGGAGCGCGTGGGCGATGGCGTCGATGCCGGTCGGGCGACGGCCACCATGCGTGAACACTTCCCAGCCGGTCGCGGTGCGGCGCGCGTCGATGCTGGCGACACAGCATTGGCTGCCGAAGCGCTCCGCGATGTCGGACACGATCTCCGGCCGCAAGATCGCGGCGGAATTCACCGCGACCTTGTCAGCCCCCGCCAGCAGCAGCGCGCGCGCGTCGTCGGCGGATCGCACCCCGCCGCCGACCGTCAGCGGCATAAAGCATACCGCGGCGGTGCGGCGAACGACGTCGAGGATCGTGCCCCGCGCCTCGTGCGTCGCGGTGATGTCGAGGAAACAAAGCTCGTCCGCCCCCGCGGCATCATAGGCGCACGCCTGCTCCACGGGATCGCCCGCGTCGATCAGATCGACGAAGTTGACGCCCTTAACGACGCGGCCATTGGCGACGTCGAGGCATGGGATGACCCGGGCGCGGAGGGTCATGCTTCTGCTCCCCTCCCGCTTGCGAGTTTCAGGTCGGGCAGGCCCCCGGCCTGCCCTGAACGATGCGGGGCATCGTTCACCTGAAACTGGGCCGGGGGTGGGCGCCCGGCCTCCTCAAAGAACACCGATCGTCGAGAGCGACCGCCCACCCCCGACCCCTCCCGCTCGCGGGAGGGGAGTAGAAGAACGCCGATCACGCCGCCGCCGCCACGGCCAGCGCCGCGGCGAGATCGAGCCGCCCGTCGTACAGCGCGCGGCCGGTAATGACCCCCTCGACCCCGTCCCGTGCGTGCAGTGCGAGGACGTGAATCTCCGCGATCCCCTTCACGCCCCCGCTCGCGATCACGGGGATATCCACCGCGCGCGCCAGGTCGACCGTCGCCTCGACGTTACAGCCCTTCAGCATCCCGTCGCGGCCGACATCGGTGAACAAGAGCGCCGCCACGCCAGCATCCTCGAACCGCCGCGCCATGTCGGTGACGGTCACGTCGGACACGTCCGCCCAGCCGCGGGTCGCGACCATGCCGTCCTTCGCATCCACCGCGACGACGATCCCGCCGGGCCAGTCGCGCGCCATGGCACGGACGAAATCGGGATTCTCCAGCGCCGCGGTGCCGATGACGACGCGCGAGACGCCGAGATCGAACCAGCCGGCGACGCTGTCCGCGTTACGGATGCCGCCGCCCAGCTGGACATGGCCGGGGAAGCGGTCGACGATCGCCTTGACCGCCTCGCCGTTCACCGATTGCCCGGCGAACGCGCCGTCCAGATCGACTACGTGCAGATACTCTGCGCCCGCCTCTGCGAACAGCATCGCCTGCGCGGCGGGATCGTCGCCATACACCGTGGCGCGGTCCATATCGCCCTCGGCGAGGCGCACGACCTGGCCGGCTTTCAGATCGATGGCGGGGAAAACGATGAGGGTCATCTCAATTCCTCTCCGTCCCGGGGAGGAATTCTACGGCCGCCATGCGAGAAACCTCTCCAGCAGCGCCAGCCCGTAACGCTGGCTCTTTTCCGGATGGAACTGCACCCCCAGCAGATTGTCGCGGCCGATCGCGGCGGTTAGGGGGCCGGCATGGTGGGTCGTCGCGATCACGTCCGTCCCTGCATAGGCGTAGCTGTGCAGGAAATACGCCTCGCCCGGCTCGACGATCGGGTGGGCATGGTCCAGCGTCACGTCGTTCCATCCCATATGCGGCACCTTCGCCGCCGGGTCTGCGGGATCGAGCAGGCGGACATGCCCGTCGACCCAGCCTAGCCCCTTATGCAGGCCCATTTCCTCCCCGACCTCCGCCATCAGCTGCATGCCGACGCAGATGCCGAGGAACGGCCGCGCCTTGACCAGCGCCGCCTCGTGCAAGGCCGCGTCCAGCCCGTCCACCTTGCGAAGATTCGCCGCGCACGCACCGAACGCGCCGACGCCGGGCAGCACGATCCGGTCCGCCGCGGCAACCGTTTCCGGATCCGCGGTCACGATCAAATCCTCACACCCCGCCGCGCGCAACGCATTCTCGACCGATCGGAGATTGCCCGATTCGATGTCGATCAGCGCCAGCATCAGCCCACGGAATCGCGGATTGCGGGCGCTGCCATGCCAGTGGTGAAGCCGATCACTTCGGTGGTTGCCAGCCCCTTCACGACGAACGGCATGTTCGAGAGCAGCGCATCCGCCCGTGTCTTGTCGCCGCGGACCAGCATGACGCCGCCGGTCCATGGTGTCCGTCGGCCGGACAAGAGAATCGTGCCCTCTTCATAACACGCGTTCATCCAGGCAAGATGTTCTGCCATCGCCGCATCGATCGCATCCTGCGCACCGTCATAGCCGAGCAGGACGACGCAGAAGTCGATGCCCGGCAGGAAATATTTCTCGCTCATAAAACCCCCTTGGTGCTCGGAATCGCGTCGCCCTTGCGCGGATCGATCTCGACCGCGGTGCGAAGCGCGCGGGCCAGGCCCTTGAACGCCGATTCCGCGACGTGGTGGTTGTTCTCGCCGTGCAGCGTCTCGACGTGGAGCGTGATGCCCGCGGCCTGCGCGAAGCTGTGGAACCAGTGCTGGAACAGCTCGGTGTCCATCTCGCCAAGCCGCTTCTGGCTGAACGCGGTCTTCCAGACGAGCCAGGGCCGGCCGGATATGTCGAGCGCCACCCGGGTCAGCGTCTCGTCCATCGGCGACAGCGCGTCGCCGTAGCGGCGAATGCCGCGCTTGTCGCCAAGCGCCTTCGCCACCGCCTCGCCGATCGCGATGCCGGTATCCTCGACGGTGTGATGCTGGTCGATATGCAGGTCGCCCACGGTGCGGACGTGCAGGTCGATCAGCGAATGGCGCGACAATTGTTCGAGCATATGGTCGAAGAACCCGACCCCGGTCTCGATATCGTAGGTGCCTGTGCCGTCGAGATCGATCGTCACCGCGATGCTGGTCTCCGCGGTATTCCGGCTGATGGTCGCGGTGCGTGTCATGGGTTTCCCATAACGCGCACGCGCCGTCATGCAATCTTGAGCGCGACGCGCTCGGGCAATCTTGACCGGCCCCCAAAGCGCGCTACCCAAGGGGCATGAGCGACGGTCTTCCCGACAGCCTGATTCCCTATGACGAGATCGTGCAGGACACCCTGCGCGGCGTGATCGGCCGGGTGCTCGGCTCGGTCGCGGCGGGTGGATCGCTGCCGGGCGAGCATCATTTCTACATCACCTTCAAGACGCAAGGCGCGGGCGTCGACATCCCGCAGCGGCTGATCGAACGCTTTCCGGACGAGATGACGATCGTCCTGCAGAACCGCTATTGGGACCTGATTGTCGACGACACGCGCTTTTCCGTGGGGCTGAGCTTCAACCAGGTGCCGTCCAAACTGGTCATTCCCTATGCGGCGATCACGGGGTTCCACGACCCCGCGGTGAATTTCGAACTGCGTTTCCAGGCGCAGGAGGGGCCGGACGATGGTCCCGAACCGCATGACTCCGCGCAGAATGACGGACCGACCGCGACGCCGGTGGAGGACGGGTCGAACGTCGTCGCGGTGGATTTCAAGCGGAAGAAGTAAGCCGGAGCGAGCGGATTAGCGTGCGCTGATCCGCGGTCGCGCAGCGACGTGAACGGCCGGCCGACGCGGCACGCCGCGATCGACGTCACGGGATTTACTCCCGTGACGGCCGTCCCCATCTCCGTCTCATGACCACCCGCACCGAAACCGATTCGCTCGGCCCCATCGACGTCCCCGCCGCCGCCTATTGGGGCGCCCAGACGCAGCGCAGTATCGAGAATTTCCCGTTCGGCGCGCGCGAGCGGATGCCGATCGAGATCGTGCATGCGCTGGCATTGGTGAAGCAGGCGGCGGCGCGGGTGAACCGCGCGCACGGGTTGCCGGGCGACAAGGCGGGTGCGATCGAGGCGGCGGCGGCGGATATCGCGGCAGGACAGTTCGACGACCAGTTCCCGCTCGTCATCTGGCAGACGGGCAGCGGCACCCAGTCGAACATGAACGTCAACGAGGTGATCGCCGGGATCGCCAACGAACGGCTGACGGGGACGCGCGGCGGCAAGGTGCCGGTGCATCCCAATGACGACGTCAACAAGAGCCAGTCGTCGAACGACAGCTTCCCGACCGCGCTGCATATCGCGGCGGCGCTGGCCTGTTCGCAGCGACTGCTGCCCGCGCTGCTGCGGCTGGAAGAGGCGCTGTTCGCCAGGGCGGCGGCGTGGAGCGATATCATCAAGATCGGGCGGACGCATCTGCAGGACGCGACGCCGCTGACCCTGGGGCAGGAATTTTCCGGCTATGGCGCGCAGCTTCGTCTGGCACGGGTGCGGACCGGGCCGTTCGTCGCGCATGCCGTGTCGCGCCTCGCGCAGGGCGGTACTGCGGTCGGGACCGGGCTCAACGCTCCGGCTTGTTTCGGCGAGGCGTTCGCGCGGGAGATCAGCGCGATCACCGGCTTCGTGTTCGAAAGCGCACCCAACAAGTTCGAGGCGCTGGCATCGAACGACACGCTGGTCGACCTGTCGGGACGGCTCAACAGCCTCGCGGTCGCGCTGACCAAGATCGCCAACGACATCCGCCTGCTCGGCTCCGGCCCGCGCTGCGGGTTCGGCGAACTCGACCTGCCCGCGAACGAACCGGGCAGCTCGATCATGCCGGGCAAGGTCAATCCGACGCAATGCGAGATGCTGACGATGGTCGCCGCGCAAGTCATGGGCAACCATGTCGCCATCACCATCGGCGGACTGCAGGGGCACCTGGAGCTGAACGTCTTCAAGCCGCTGATCGGCGCCAACGTGCTTCGATCGATCGATCTTCTGTCGACCGCGATGGAGAGTTTCGCCGAACGCTGCATCGACGGGCTCGAACCCGATCGCGGGCGGATCGCCGAACTGCTCGACCGGTCACTGATGCTGGTGACCGCGCTCGCGCCCGAGATCGGCTATGACGCTGCGGCGAAGATCGCCAGGCACGCGCACGAACACGGCCTGACGTTGCGCGGGGCGGGGCTGGCGCTCGGGCTGGTCGATGGCGAGACGTTCGACCGTGTCGTCCGCCCGGAGGCGATGCTCGGCCGCTGAGGGGAACCTCGCCGCGCGTCCGGCTTTATGTCTGCCGACCAAGGGAGACATGACATGGGTGCGACGACCGCAGGCGCGCTGATCGGCGCGGCGATCGATGAACTGAACGGCGGCGACGATGTCGGGGAGGGCGCGATCGTCGGTGCGGTCACCGCCAGTGTGCTGAAGGTCGTGCTGCCGCTGGTGGTGACCTATGCGATCGGCTGGGGCGTGCTGCGCGGCGCGGCGGAACTGCGTGAGCGGCTGCTGGGCGGACCGGCCCTCTAAACGCACTCGCGGGCGATACTTGACGCCCGCACCCCTGCCGCGCCACTAGCGCGCATGGACCAGCCCCCGACCGACGATCCGCATGGTTTTCGCCGCCGAGGCGTATTGTTCGTGCTGTCGTCGCCCTCGGGGGCGGGCAAATCCACGATCGCACGCAAGCTGCTGGCGGACGAGCCGGAACTGGTGATGTCCGTCTCCGCGACGACCCGACCGATGCGGCCCGGCGAAGTCGATGGTCAGGACTATCATTTCGTCGATCTCGATCGGTTTCGCCAGATGGTGGCGGATCATGAATTCATCGAATGGGCGCATGTCTTCGGGCATCGCTACGGCACGCCGAAGGCACCGGTCGAGGCCGAACTGGCCGCCGGGCGCGACGTGCTGTTCGACATCGACTGGCAGGGCGCGCAGCAATTGTTCCAGATCGCGGGCGGGGACGTCGTTCGCGTGTTCGTGCTGCCCCCGTCGATGGAGGAACTCCACGACCGCCTGAGAAAGCGTGCGACCGATACCGATGCGGTCATAGACGCGCGGATGGCGCGTGCGGCGGCCGAGGTCAGCCACTGGGATGGGTACGACTATGTGCTGGTCAACGACGCGGTCGAGACCTGCTTTGCGGGCGTTAAGACGATCCTGGCCGCCGAACGACTGAAACGATCCCGGCAGACCGGCATCATCGGTTTCATCCGCAAACTGACGCGGTGAGCCGACCGGCGGGTCAGGATATCCGCCGCCCCAGTTCCTTGTTGATCCCAAGCGCCACCAGGGTTCCGAGCGCACCCGACAGCAGATACGCGCCCGCCGCCAGCAACCCGAACCGGCTCGCCAGCCACAAGGCGACCAGGGGCGCGAAGCCGGCCCCGACCAGCCATGCGATATCGGACGTCAGCGCGGACCCGGTGTAGCGGCGCGCGGTCGTGAAATTGGCGGCGACCGCGCCTGACGACTGGCCGAAGGCGAGCCCCATCAGCACGAAGCCCGCGACCATGAAGATGATCTCGCCCGCGGCGCCGCCGTTCAGCAATTGCGGCGCGAAGCCGCTGAAGACGGCGATCCCCGCCGCCGACGCGCCCAGCAGCGATCGCCGCCCGAACCGGTCGGCAAGCAATCCGGAGGCGACGACCGACAACAGCCCGACGAACCCGCCGATGATCTCGATCCCCAGGAACCACGCCGCGTCCTCATGCGCGAACAGCACGACCCAGGACAGCGGGAAGACCGTCACCATGTGGAACAAGGCGAAGCTGGCGAGCGGCGCGAACGCGCCGATCACGATGTTGCGCCAGTCGCTGCGAAGCGTGTCGACGACGCGCGACGGCTCCAGGTCGCGGCTTTCGAACAAGGCGGCGTAATCGGGCGTCGTCACCATGCGCAGCCGTGCGAAGAGCGCGACGACGTTGATCGCGAACGCGACGAAGAACGGGTAGCGCCAGCCCCATTCGATGAAATCGGGGGTCGAGAGCGACAGCAGGAAGAACGCGAACAGCCCGCTCGCCACGATCAGGCCGAGCGGTGCGCCGAGCTGCGGGATCATCGCATACCAGCCGCGCTTGTGCGCCGGTGCGTTGAGCGCGAGGAGCGAGGCGAGCCCGTCCCATGCGCCGCCGAGCGCGATCCCCTGGCCGATACGGAACAGCGCGAGGAGGATCGCAGACCAATTGCCGATCGTCTCGTAGCCGGGCAGGAACGCAACCGACGCGGTCGACCCGCCGAGCAGGAACAGCGCGATCGTCAGCTTCGTCCCGCGCCCGAGCACCTCGTCGACGCGCAGGAAGATGAGCGACCCGATCGGTCGCGCGATGAAGGCAAGCGCAAAGATCGCGAAGGAATAGAAGGTGCCCGTCAGCCGATCGACATAAGGGAAGACGAGCGCCGGGAAGACCAGCACCGACGCGATCGCGTAGACGAAGAAGTCGAAGAATTCCGACGTCCGCCCGATGACGACGCCGATCGCGATCTCGCTCGGCCGGACATGGCCGTCACCCGCATTGATCGCGCGCGCATCGCGCTCGGCGGTGTGGGGGGCGGGGGCAAGCGTGCCGGGCTGGGCGATCATGGCATGTTCCTGCGGCTGGGATTCGTGGCAGCCATCGTCGTGCTTCATGCACCATTACGCGTGTTCGGAGGATTGGACAAAATGTCCAATGACGCACCGCAGCATGTGGGCCTATGTCGGCGTCATGCCTGGTTCGCCCATTCTCGATGACCATTCCCCTACGCTCCGCCCCGGCGAAGGCCGGGGCCCAGTTTTGCCGGTTAGCGTAATTGAGGGAATCGCGCCGCCGCGATCGTTTCGCAACTGGGCCCCGGCCTTCGCCGGGGTGGGGAAAAGCTGGACGCTGTCGCCTTTGGTCCTGCTCGGCGGATGCAGCGCGGTCGTTCTGCATCCGATGGGCGACGTGGCGTTGCAGCAGCGCAACCTGGTGATCTTCGCCACGTGCCTCATGCTGCTGATCGTCGTGCCCGTGATCGCGCTCGTCGGGCTGTTCGCGTGGCGTTATCGCGCGACCAGCCAGACCGCGACCTATGCGCCGGACTGGGATCATTCGACGCAGCTCGAACTGGTGATCTGGGCGGCGCCGCTGATGATCGTCATCTGCCTGGGCGCGGTGACGTGGACGGGGACGCATCTGCTCGATCCCTATCGCCCGATCGGCCGGATCGCGAAGGACCGGCCCGTGGCGGCGGGCGTGACCCCGCTCGAGGTACAGGTCGTCGCGCTCGACTGGAAATGGCTCTTCATCTATCCGCAATATGGCTTCGCGACGGTCAACGAACTGGCCGCGCCGGTCGATCGGCCGATCCGGTTCCGGATCACGTCGTCATCGGTGATGAACGCATTCTATGTGCCGACGCTGGCGGGCATGATCTATGCGATGCCGTCGATGGAGACGAAGCTCCACGCGGTCATCAACACGCCCGGCGATTATGCGGGCTTCTCGTCCAATTATAGCGGTGCGGGTTTTTCGGGGATGCGGTTCCGCTTTCACGGGCTGGACGATGCGGGTTTCACGGCCTGGGTGGCGCGGAACCGCGCCGCTTCGCTGCCGCTCACCCGCGCCAATTATCTGACGCTGGAAAAACCGACCGAGAAGGTGCCCGTGATCCGCTTCGGCCGGGTCGCGCCCGGGTTGTTCGACGCGGTCGTGAACCAGTGCGTCCGGCCGGGCACGACCTGTATGGTGGACATGATGCGCACCAACGGCGCCGATCCGTCCGCGATGTACGGCGAGGCGAACGGCGGCACGCCGCGTGGAAAGATCGCCCGCTCGCCGCTGACCTCCACCGACACCGGCGGCCCACCGCCTGCGAGCCCCGTGGACGTCAAACAGCGTGGTCCGTCCTCTCCCGCGGAATCGACCACGCCCAAGCAGAAGCCCCTCTAAGATGGCCAATCCGATGCACGTCTCGCCGCTCGCCGTCAGTCCAGTCCTCGGTCGCTTCACGCTCGAATCGCTGCCGCTCCACGAACCTATCGTCGTCGGCACCTTCGCGGTCGTCGCGATGGGCGGCGCGGCGCTGCTCGCCGCGCTGACGTATTTCCGGCTTTGGGGCTATTTGTGGACGCAGTGGTTCACCACGGTCGATCACAAGCGGATCGGGATCATGTACATGATCCTCGGCATCGTCATGCTGCTGCGCGGCTTTTCCGATGCGATCATGATGCGCCTGCAGCAGGCGATGGCGTTCAACGGCTCCGAAGGATATCTGAACGCGCATCATTACGATCAGGTGTTCACCGCGCACGGCGTCATCATGATCTTCTTCGTCGCGATGCCCTTCGTCACCGGCCTGATGAACTATGTCGTGCCGCTGCAGATCGGCGCACGCGACGTGTCATTCCCGTTTCTCAACAATTTCAGCTTCTGGATGACCGCGGGCGGCGGGGTGATCGTGATGATGAGCCTGTTCGTCGGCGAATTCGCGCAGACCGGCTGGCTGGCGATGCCGCCGCTGTCGGGCATCGACTACAGCCCCGGCGTCGGCGTCGATTACTACATCTGGGCGCTTCAGGTGGCGGGTGTTGGCACGCTGCTGTCGGGCGTCAATCTCATCGCGACGATCGTGAAGATGCGCGCGCCGGGCATGACGATGATGAAGATGCCGATCTTCTGCTGGACCGCCTTGTGCACCAACATCCTGATCGTGGCGGCCTTCCCCGTCCTGACCGCGGTGTTGGCGTTGCTCAGCCTCGACCGCTATGTCGGCACCGCGTTCTTCACGAACACGCTTGGCGGCAATCCGATGATGTACGTGAACCTCATCTGGATCTGGGGCCATCCGGAGGTCTACATCCTGATCCTGCCGATGTTCGGCGTCTTCAGCGAAGTCACCTCGACCTTCTCGGGCAAGAAACTGTTCGGCTATACGTCGATGGTCTATGCGACGATGGTCATCACGATCCTCGCCTATCTGGTCTGGCTGCACCATTTCTTCACGATGGGCTCGGGGGCGAGCGTCAATAGTTTCTTCGGCATCACGACGATGATCATCTCGATCCCGACGGGCGCAAAGATCTTCAACTGGCTGTTCACGATATACCGCGGCCGCGTGCGCTTCGAACTGCCGATGATGTGGACGATCGCGTTCATGGTGACGTTCACGCTGGGCGGGATGACGGGCGTGCTGCTCGCGGTGCCGCCGGCGGATTTCGTTCTGCACAATTCGCTGTTCCTCGTCGCGCACTTTCACAACGTCATCATCGGCGGCGTGGTGTTCGGCGCATTCGCGGGGATAAACTACTGGTTTCCCAAGGCTTTCGGGTTCAAGCTCGACGAATTCTGGGGCAAGGTCAGCTTCTGGTGCTGGGTCAGCGGCTTCTATTTCGCTTTCATGCCGCTCTACGTCCTGGGCCTGATGGGCGTGACCCGCCGGCTGCGGACGTTCGACGATCCGAGCCTACAGATATGGTTCATCATCGCCGGCTTCGGCGCGTTCCTGGTCGCGCTCGGCATCGCGGCGATGCTGGTCCAATTCTATGTCAGCATCCGCGACCGAGAACGGCTGCGCGACCTGACCGGCGATCCGTGGAACGGCCGCACGCTGGAATGGGCGACCTCCTCGCCGCCGCCCGACTACAACTTCGCCTTCACGCCCGTCGTCCATGACGGCGATGCGTGGTGGGACATGAAGGCGCGCGGCTATCGGCGTCCGGACCGCGGCCATGCAGACATCCATATGCCGAGCAACACCGGCACTGGCGTCATCATCGCCGGGTTCAGCGTTGCGTTCGGGGTCGGGATGATCTGGTATGTCTGGTGGCTGGCCGCACTCAGCTTCGTCGGCATTCTGGCGAGTGCGATCGTCCACACCTTCAACTACAAGCGCGATCACCATATTCCGAAGGCCGATGTGATCGCGCAGGAGGCGGTACGCACGCGCCAGCTGGCAGGGGCGGCGACATGACCGCAGTAACGCTGCCCGGCCGCGATGTCTTCCACCTGACGGAGGAACCGCATCATCCCGAGGGGTCGAGCACCATGCTCGGCTTCTGGATCTACCTGATGAGCGATTGCCTGATCTTCGCGATGCTGTTCGCGGCGTACGGCGTGCTGGGCACCAGCTATGCGGGCGGGCCGGGGCCGAAGCAGCTGTTCGAACTGCCGCTGGTCGCGCTCAACACGTCGATGCTGCTGTTCTCGTCGATCACCTACGGTTTCGCGATGCTGTCGATGACCGACGGCAAGCGCGGCGGGACGCTGGGCTGGCTGGCGGTCACCGGGCTGTTCGGCGCGGCGTTCCTCGGGATCGAGCTCTACGAATTCTCGCACCTGATCGCGGACGGCGCGGGGCCGGGACGCAGCGCGTTCCTGTCGTCCTTCTTCACGCTGGTGGGGACGCACGGGCTGCATGTGACCTTTGGGCTCATATGGCTGATCGTGCTGATGGTGCAGGTCGGGATGAAGGGGCTGATCCCCGCCAACCGGCGGCGGCTGATGTGCCTCAGCCTGTTCTGGCATTTCCTCGACGTGATCTGGATCGGCGTCTTCACCTTCGTCTACCTGATGGGAATGCTGCGATGAGCGCGCACGGCCACGAAACCGATCTGCACGACGAAGAGTCGCACGGGTCGCGCAAGGGCTATTGGATCGGCTTCGGCCTCGCCGCGGTTCTGACCGCGATCCCGTTCTGGCTGGTCATGACGATGCCGCTGCCGGCCCGGGCGACCGCATTCGTCATCATGGCATTCGCCGCGGTGCAGATCGTCGTCCACATGATCTTCTTCCTGCACATGAACCGGCGGGCGGAGGGTGGCTGGTCGATCATGGCGCTGCTGTTCACCGTCGTCATCGTCGCGATCGCGCTCAGCGGGTCGCTCTGGGTGATGTACCATATGAACGCGAACATGATGCCGACCCAAGACATGCGACAGATGGGGTGACGCGGCAGGCGATCGCACGCGGGCTGATCGCGCTGGTGTGGATCGTGGCGATCGGCGGGTTGCTGGGACTTGGCACGTGGCAGGTGCATCGTCGCACGTGGAAGCTGGATTTGATCGCCCGCGTCGATGCGCGGATCCACGCCGCGTCGGTACCGGCACCGCCTGACGCGACGAAGGACGACGCATATCGCCGGGTCGTCGCGACGGGCGCGTTCCTTATCGGCAAAGACAGCTTCGTCCAGGCCGTGACCGATCGCGGCCCGGGCTGGTGGGTGATGACGCCGCTGCGGACGACGGCTGGCCGGACGATCCTGGTCAACCGCGGCTATGTCGCCGATCGCCACGCGCCGCCGGTGCCCGGGCCGATCCGCGTGACCGGGTTGCTGCGGCTGACCGAGCCGGGCGGCGGGTTCCTCCGGCGCAACGATCCCACCGCGGACCATTGGTATTCGCGCGACGTGGATGCGATCGCGGCGCGACGCGGACTGGGGCGTGTCGCGCCGTATTTCATCGATGCGGACGACGGGCATACCGGCCCCGGCCAGCCGGTCGGCGGGCTGACCGTCATTGCCTTCCCGAACAATCACCTCGTCTATGCGATTACGTGGTATACGCTGGCGGTGATGGCCGCCGTCGGGTTCTGCTACTGGATCGTCCTCGACCGCCGCGAACGCCCTTGACGCCCGGCCCGCCCCTTGGCGCGTTTCGTCCGCGCATCGATGCGGCGGGGCACGACAATCTGCTCCAGCTGGTGCAGCTGCGCTGGCTTGCGGTGGCGGGGCAACTGGTCACGATCCTGCTCACCCGGTTCGCGTTCGGGATCACGCTGCCGCTGATCGCGATGCTTGGCGTGTTGACCGCATTGGTCGCGCTCAATGCGGTCAGTTTCGTGCTGCTGCGCCGCCGCCGCGCGATCACCAATGCGGAACTGTTCGGTGCGCTGCTGCTCGATGTCGCCGCGCTGTCGGCACAATTATATCTGAGCGGCGGCGCGACCAACCCGTTCGTGTCGCTGTTCCTGCTCCAGGTCGTGCTGGGATCAGTCTTGCTCGATCGCTGGTCGAGCTGGGCGCTGGTCGCCGCGACCAGCGTGGCGTTCGCCATCCTGACCGCGGTGTACCGGCCGATCACGCTGCCGCCGGCGATCGACCGAAGCCTGTTCGCGCTGCATGTCCAGGGAATGTGGGTATGCTTCGCGCTCGTCGCGGTGCTGCTGGTGATGTTCGTGACCCGCATCAACGGCAACCTGCGCGCGCAGGATGCGTCTCTGGCCGATATCCGGCAACAGGCGTCGGAGGAGGAGCATATCGTCCGGATCGGCATGCTCGCATCGGGCGCGGCGCACGAACTGGGGACGCCCCTGTCGTCGCTGTCGGTGATCCTCGGCGACTGGCGACGCACCGCGGCGATCGCGCGCGATCCCGATCTGGTCCGCGATGTCGAGGACATGCAGGCGGAGGTGCAACGGTGCAAGGCGATCGTGACCGGCATCCTGCTGTCGTCGGGCGATGCGCGCGGCGAGGAATCCTCCGCCACCAGCGTACGCGTGCTGATGGACAGGGTGGTCGGCGAGTGGTCCGCGGCGCGTGGCTTTGCGAATGCGCGCTACACCGACCGATTCGGCGCGGATGTGCCGATCGCGTCCGACGTCGTGCTGCAACAGGCGGTGTTCAACCTGCTCGACAACGCCGCCGAGGTCTCGCCGGGGGAGATCGCCATCGATCTGTGGCGCATTGGCGACGCGCTCACATTGACGGTGCGCGATGAAGGACCGGGCTTCCCGGCCGAACAGCTGGCCGGTCTGGGCAAGCCCTATAACAGCAGCAAGCCCGGTCTCGGCCGCGGCCTCGGCCTGTTTCTCGTCGGCAATGTCGCGCGAAAGCTCGGCGGAACGCTCGCGGCGCACAACCGGCCGGAGGGGGGAGCGGAAGTGACGCTCATCCTGCCGCTCGCCGCGATCAGCCTGGCCGGTACGGATGGGTAAGCCGCTGCTCCTGATCGTCGAGGACGATGCGACCTTCGCGCGGACGCTGCAACGATCGTTCGAGCGCCGCGATTACGAGGTCGTCGTGGCGGCTGGGCCGGCCGAACTCGACGCGTTCCTCCGATCGCGGACCCCCGATTACGCGGTCGTCGACCTGAAGCTCGCGCAGACGTCGGGGCTGACCTGTGTCGAGGCACTGCACGCACACGACCCGGCGACGATCGTCATCGTTCTGACCGGCTATGCCAGCATCGCCACCGCGGTGCAGTCGATCAAGCTCGGCGCGACCTCGTATCTGGCCAAGCCGGCGAACACCGACGATATCGAACGTGCGTTCGGGATGACGATCGGCGACACCGCCGTGCCGGTCGGGGACCGGCATACGTCGATCAAGACGATCGAATGGGAACGGATCAACGAAGTGCTGGCGGAAACGGGCTTCAACGTGTCGGAGACCGCACGCCGGCTGGGGATGCACCGGCGGACCCTGGCGCGCAAACTGGACAAGCGGCGGGTGGTGTAGGGCTTTCAGTCATTCCTGTTCTCGTGCGAAAGCGGTAGCTCGGGGTTACAAGGGGATCGCCCGGGGCCTCTGAGCTTCCGCTTTCGCGGGGGAACGAGAATACCTGCCAGGTCCTCCCCCCCACCGACATTGCCGCACCCCGCGCTGCCGGGCTACAGCGCGCGGGATGATCCGCCTGACCGAATTGACGCTGCCGCTGCACCATCCGGATGAGGCGCTGCCGGCGGCGATCTGCAAGCGGTTGCGGATCACGCCGCGCGATCTCGTCCGCCACGTCGTCGCGCGCCGGGCGCACGATGCGCGCGACAAGACGCGGATAACGCTCGTCTATTCGGTCGACGTGAACGTGAAGGACGAGGCTGCGGTGCTCGCGCGGTTCCGCAAGGACCGGCAGGTCGAACGGACCCCGGACACCAGTTACCGGATCGTCGCGCGCGCGCCCGCGCATGGCCCGCGGCCGGTGGTGATCGGCGCCGGCCCGTGCGGCCTGTTCGCCGCGCTGATTCTCGCGCAGATGGGGCTGCGGCCGATCATCCTCGATCGCGGCAAGGTTGTTCGCGAGAGGACCAAGGACACCTGGGGGCTGTGGCGGCGCGGCGTCCTGGACCCGGAGTCGAACGTGCAGTTCGGGGAGGGCGGCGCCGGGACGTTCTCCGACGGCAAGCTCTACAGCCGGATCAAGGACCAGCGGCATCTCGACCGCAAGGTGCTGACCGAATTCGTGAAGGCCGGCGCGCCCGCGGAGATCCTGACCGAGGCGCACCCGCATATCGGCACGTTCCGCCTGGTGACGATGGTGGAGAGCATGCGCGCGACGATCGAGGGGCTTGGCGGCGAATATCGTTTTTCCACGCGCGTCGACGGGATCGATGTCGCGACCGATGCCACCAGGCAGCGGCGAGTCCACGGGCTCCATCTGAACGGCGGCGACTATCTGGCGGCGAGCCATGTCATCCTCGCGATCGGGCACAGCGCGCGCGACAGCTTCGCGATGCTCCACGCTGCCGGCGTGCATGTCGAGGCCAAGCCCTTCTCGATCGGGGTCCGGATCGAACATCCGCAATCCTGGATCGACCGGTCGCGCTTCGGTACGGATGCGGGCAATCCGATCCTTGGCGCGGCCGAATATCACATCTCGCACCACTGCTCGAACGGGCGGACGGTCTACAGCTTCTGCATGTGCCCCGGCGGCACCGTCGTCGCCGCGACGTCGGAGGAGGGGCGCGTCGCGACCAATGGCATGAGCCAATATTCGCGCAACGAACGCAACGCCAATTCCGGCTTGGTCGTCGCGATCGATCCCGAGCGCGACTTTCCCGGCCATCCGCTCGCCGGGATCGCGCTGCAACGCCGGCTCGAGGAGCGCGCGTTCGTCGCGGGCGGGTCGAGCTACAACGCGCCGGCGCAGCGGTTGGGCGACTTCCTCGCCGGGCGGCCATCGACGTCGCTCGGCGTCGTGACGCCGTCCTACCAGCCGGGCGTTACCCCGACCGACCTGGCGGAATGTCTCCCCGATTTCGCGGTGGCGGCGATGCGCGAGGCGCTGCCCGTGTTCGGACGGCAGATCCCGGGCTACGACCATCCGGACGTCGTCATGACCGGGGTCGAGACGCGCACCTCCTCCCCCGTCCGCTTCACGCGCGGCGATGATTTCCAGAGCCTCAACACCATAGGCCTGTTCCCCGCGGGCGAAGGCGCTGGCTATGCCGGCGGCATCCTGTCGGCGGCGGTGGACGGGATCAAGGTCGCCGAGGCGCTTGCGGCGAGCCTGGGCAGGGCATGACCCTGATCGCGTTCAACAAGCCGTACGGCGTGCTGACGCAGTTCACCGATCGCACCACGACCGGATCGCCGCGCCCAACACTGTCCGGGTTCATCGACCTGCCCGGCGTCTATCCCGCGGGGCGGCTCGATCTCGACAGCGAGGGATTGTTGCTGCTGACCGACGATGGCCGGCTGCAGGCGCGGATCGCGGACCCGAAATTCAAGCTGGCCAAGACCTATCTCGTGCAGGTCGAGGGCGAACCCGACGCGGCCGGGCTCACGGCGCTCCGCCGAGGCGTTGGGCTGAAGGACGGCCCGACCTTGCCCGCCGAGGCGGAGCGGATCGATCCACCCGATCTGTGGCCGCGCGATCCGCCAGTGCGGTTCCGCAAGACCGTCGCGGATCGCTGGCTGCGGCTGACCATCCGCGAAGGGCGCAACCGCCAGGTCCGGCGGATGACCGCCGCGATCGGCCACCCGACGCTCCGGCTGGTGCGCTGGCGGATCGGGGGCTGGACGGTCGAGGGGCTGGCCCCGGGGCAATGGCGCGAGGCGGTCGAAAGCCGTGCGCGGCACGATCGCGGCGGGTGAGCGAGCGGATGCAACCTTGCGTCGCCCGCGATCATTCAGCCACCGGATCGCCGTCTGCAGCAAGGAACGACATAATGGAAATGCGCAAGCTCGGCTCGCAAGGGCTCGAAGTCTCCGCCCTCGGTCTCGGGTGCATTGGCATGTCCGATTTCTACGCCGGGCGCGACGATGCGGAATCGGTTGCCACCATCGACCATGCGGTCGATCGCGGCGTCACCTTTCTCGACACCGCGGACATGTACGGCATGGGCGCGAACGAGGAGCTGGTCGGGCGGGTCGTGCGCGAACGCCGCGAACGGGTGGTCGTCGCGACCAAATTCGGCATCGTCCGCAGCGCGGACGGCAGCGGGCGCGGGGTCAGCGGACGTCCCGATTACGTCCGGCAGGCCTGCGACGCCAGCCTGAAGCGGCTCGGGCTCGACGTCATCGACCTGTATTACCAGCACCGCGTCGATCCCGAGGTGGCGATCGAGGAGACAGTCGGCGCGATGGCCGAACTCGTTACCGCCGGGAAGGTCCGCTATCTCGGGCTGTCGGAGGCCGCGCCGGCCACGATCCGGCGTGCGCATGCGGTCCACCCGATTTCCGCGCTGCAGACCGAATATTCGCTGTGGAGCCGCGATCCCGAGGACGAAATCCTGCCGACGGTCCGCGAACTCGGCATCGGCTTCGTGCCCTACAGTCCGCTCGGCCGGGGTTTCCTGACCGGGCAGTTCAAGACTGCGGACGACATCCCCGCCGACGACTACCGCCGGACCGCGCCGCGTTTCCAGGGCGAAGCGTTCGCGAAGAACCTCGATCTGGTCCACGCGGTCGAGACAATGGCGACCGACAAGGGCTGTAGCCCTGCTCAGCTGGCGCTGGCATGGGTGTTGGCGCAAGGGTCCGATATCGTGCCGATCCCGGGCACCAAGCGCCGCCGGTACCTGGACGACAATCTCGGCGCGACCGGGGTCGTGCTGGACGCGGCCGACCGCGCGCGGATCGACGCGGCATTGCCTCCGGGCGCGGCGACCGGCAACCGCTATCCGGCGGCGTCGATGGGTACGGTCAACCGGTAGGGGTCGTCTCCGCACCGGGCATGCGCTACATCGCGGCAGCGCAGCCGGCCGTCGTTGCGAGGAGCCGGTCGCGGTCGGATCGAAGGTCCGCGGCACCGCGCAGGACAGGTTCGGTTCCCTTGCCGAGCCCGGCCCATAAAGCGGCGTTGAACCGCGCCGTGTCGAGATGGTCCTCGACGCTGAAGTCCTGACCCTTCATCGCCGCCGCCCACCAACTGGCGCTGCGTGTCGCGCAGGGGGCGGCCCCTGTCCTGATCGGCGCAAACCGGTCCGCCGGGATCGGCAGGGCGGTGTGGCGCAGCACCTCTGCTGCGACCGCGTGATACTGCCAGTCGGTTGACCGCGGATCGAACAGGTCGGCCATCGGTGCGGCAAGGCCGTCGTTCAGCCCCATCGGTTTCAGCCCGAGCACGCTTTCGATCGTACGAAGCATGTTCACCGTCGTGTAGCGCGTGGACACCAGCGCGCCCTGCTTGACCGTTGCACCAACAACTAACGCAAGCGACCGGCGTGCGTCGACATGGTCCGCGCCGTTCTGCGCATCGTCCTCGATCACGAAGACCAGGGTGGACCCGGCGGCTTTTCCGCGCGCGACCGTCTCGATCACCTGGCCGACGGCATAGTCGTTGTCCGCCATTTCCGCCTCGACCGTGTTCACGCCGTCCAGTGCGGTGTCGAAATCGCCGAAATGATCGTGGCTGAGCCGAAGCAAGGTCAGCGTCGGCAGCGTGCCGGCATGATCCTGCGCGGTATATTCGCGCTGCCATTCCAGCACGCGCCAGTAATCCGCGAGCCGCTGGTCGAAGCCGCGGAAATACGGGTCGCTCCGACTGGCGAGCAGCCGGTCGCCCGGCGTGTAGATGCGCGTGTGGGTCTTCCACGGCTCGCGGACGGGCGGCACGTCGCCGGGTTTGCGCGGATCGTAGATCGACGCGTCCGAAAAGCCGTAATTGCGGACGCTCAGCCCCGCCTTGATCGCGGCGTCCCATAGAAACCCCTTGCCGCGATCGTCGTCGTCGTCGCCGTCCGCATCGGGCGCGGTCAGCAAGGCGGGCCCCGGCATCAGATCGGGATCCTTCGACAGCGCCGGGTTGGTCGCCTGGCGTCCGGCGAGCGTCTGCTGCGTATAGACGAACCGGTCCGCCTCCTCGGCTTCATAGGCGAGCCCGCGCGCGGCGTAGTTCACGGGCGCGGTCTTTTCGAGAAGGTCGGGCACGCGCCCCGCGGTGGTCCAGGTCCAGCCGGTACTCGACTGTTCGCCGGAGTCGTAGAAGTTGTCGAGCGTCACGAACTGGCGCGCGATCGCATGGTGGTTGGGCGACAGCGCCCGCCCGAGGATCGCCAGATGCGGATCGCCGTTGCCGACTTCCAGGTCGCCAAGCACCTGGTCGTAGGTACGGTTCTCCTTCACGATGAAGACGACATGCCGGATGCGCGCGCGCACCGCCGTCATCGCCGCCTCCGCCGCGGTGCGCTCCTTCGCCTGGCCGAGACCGAGATTGGTCGCCACCTGCAGCGTCGTCGCCGCCAAAGTCCGTTCGTTCGGCAGCGGGAACTGGAGCAGCCCCGCCTTTTCCAGCTGGAAGACATATTGGTTGGCGGCCCCGCACGCATTGGGCTGGCCCCGGTAGATGGCGATCTTCGGCGCGCAGCCGAGCGGGTTGGGCCCGGGCGGGCTCTTGCGATTGACGACGAACACGCGCCGCCCGTCGCGGCTGGCGGTGACCGCGCTTGGATACCAGCCCGTCGGTACCATCCCCTGCACCGCCGCGCCCGTCGCCGACGGCGCGACGATGGCGAGCGCGTTGATCCCGCCCATCGTCACCAGCAGTTGCTTGTCCGGTAGCATGGCGAGGCCATCGACGTTCAGCCCCTTGCCGAGCGGCGCGCTGCCTGACAGCGCCGCGGGGAGGCCGAGCCGCGGTTCGGCGACGAGGCGCGCCGCGGCGGTATCGATGATCGCCAGGCGATCGGCATTGTCCTCGGTCGCGAACAGCCGGTGGGTGGCCGGATCGGCCAGCAGCGCGGTCGGCTCGCCGAGCGTCGCGATCCGGCCTGCAACCTGTATCCGGTCACCGTCGATCGTCAGCATGACGACTTGTCGGTCGCGCGGCGCGGAGACCCAGGCGCGCGCGCCGTCCGGCCAGGCGACCGCGAAGGGAAACTCGCCGCCGGGGGTGCCGGCGGCGGCGGGATCGATCTTGCCGGGGCGCAAATCCTGTTCGGCCACCACCTGCCGGGTCGTCAGATCGACCAGGCTGACCGAATCATTGTAATAGTTCGCGACCAGCGCGCGGCGTCCGTCGGGGCTGACCGCGACGCCCGCGGCCTGCGGCTTCACCTCCGCGCCGATCCCGGCGGCATGACCGAGCGCGATCGGCTTGCCTTGTTCGGCAAAACCACGATCGGTGCCGGTGAAGATATGGACCGTATCGTCGACACCCCCGCCGACCACGAACCCATGGCCGTCCGGTCGCCATGCGATGCCGGAAAAGCTGTTCGCGACGGTCAGCGTCTGGATCAGCCGAGCGGCCTGACCGTCGATGGCGTAGCGAAAGATATATTGCACCGACTGCGCCGCCACGGTCTTCCCGTCCGAACCGTTGTAGCGGTTGAAGCCGCTGGTCATCACGAGCATCTGCCGCTCGTCCGGGCTTCGTGCGATCACTGCGGCACCGTCCGCGATATAATCCGGGTTCGGGCCGACATGCGCGACCAGCGGCTCGAACCGCGCGCCGGGCGCGGCCAGCGGCGTGATCTGCTGCCCGGTCGGCAGCGCCTGACCGGACGCGATCGCCGGCCAGGGCAGGGCGGCCAGCAGGATGACGGACAAGCGGGGCATAACGGTCCAGTTCAGCATGGGGTCTTTCGTGGTATCGGGACAGTGCTGCCGATATGTGACGCTTTCGGGACGACCGCCGCTACAGCAATGCCGCCGCGATCGTCAAAAGCGCCAGACCCCCCGACAGCGGCGCGCGCAGCCATAGCCACCATCCGGGCGCGATGCCGAGCCGGTACAGCCGGTAATCGACCAGCAACGCACCGATCAGCGACAGCCCCAGCAGCAGCAGCGACGGACCCGGCCATGGGTCGCCGGTCGTCCACGGCACGGTGGATGCCAGCGCGAGGAGCGAGGGCGCGACGGATACCGTCCAGATCCATTTGTGCGCGCGTTCGCCGGCCTGCGCGGCCAGTCCCCACCATGTGCCCCCCAGAAAGCTCAGTATCAGCGCGGCATAGGCGAAACCGGTCGCGAGCGCGGTGAAGCGCGCGGCGACGTTGCCCGTCAGCAACGTGGCCACCACCGCCGCCTGCGGGATCAGCCCCGCAAAGCCGAGCCAGCGCGCGGCGGCGGGGATATCGCGGAAATGGCGGTTCATCTGCCGGTACTCCGATCAGGCCGTCGCGCAGGTCGCGGCGGCCATGTCCTTCAGGCCGATCGCCGGGTCCGCCAGGATCGCCGGGTCCGGCGAAAGTCCACCGACCACCAATGCCCGCCCCTGGACATAATCCCTGACCGCATTGACGCAGTCGAGCGCGATGACGCGGCCTTGGCGCAGATACACGATCGAAAAGGATCGCGCTGTCGGATCGCCCCGCAGCACGGCCAAGTCGTGGCCGGTCGACAGCCCGACGGTCTGCAGCTTCAGGTCATATTGGTGCGACCAGAACCACGGCACCGAATGATAGGGCTCGGGCGTGCCGGTGATCGCCTTGACGACGGTCGTCGCCATGTCGTTCGCGTTCTGGACCGATTCCAGCCGGATCGGCGGGCCGTCCGCGAACGGGTTGGCGTGGAGCGCGCAGTCGCCGATCGCCCAGATGTCCACAAGCGAGGTGCGGCCATGCGCATCGACCGCGACGCCGTTGCCGCCCGCCGCCCCCGCCGCCAGCAGGGGCGCGACCGCGGGTACGATGCCGATGCCGACGATGACCATCTCCGCCGGTACGATCTCGCCCGTCGCCAGTCGCACGCCCGCGGCGCCTCCGGCCTGTTCCTCGATGCAATCGACGACCGTATTCAACCGGATGTCGATACCATGCGCGCGGTGTTCCGCCTCGTAGAACCGCGACAGCGCTTCCCCCGCGACACGCGCGAGTACGCGGTCCTGCGCCTCCAGCACGGTCACATGCTTGCCCAGTTTAGCAAGCACCGCCGCCGCCTCCAGCCCGATATAGCCGCCGCCGATCACCGCGACCCGGGTCGTCGTCGCCAGTTCGGCCATCATCCGGTCGACATCGGCGCGGCTTCGTACCGAATGCACGCCCTTCAGGTCGTGCCCGGCGCAGGTCAGCCGGCGGGCATGGCCCCCGGCCGCCCAGATCAGTCGGCCATAGCCGATCGTCGTACCGGTATCGGTCGTGACGGCATGCGCGTCCGGATCGACCCGGGCGACTCGCTCGCCGGTCAGCACCGTGATGGCGCGGTCCGGCCAGAAGGCTGGCGGGCGGATCAGGATACGCTCGAACGATTTGTCGCCCGCCAGATAGTCCTTGCTGAGCGGGGGCCGTTCATAGGGAAGTTCGGGTTCTTCGCCGATCATCGCGACCGTGCCGGCGAATTTATGCTGGCGAAGCGCCATCGCCGCCTGCGCGCCGCCATGTCCGGCACCAACGATCAGCACGTCGTACCAGTCCAATGACCATTCGCCCTTCACCAGAGGCCGTCAGGCCGTGACGATCGCCGGTTCGCCGCACGTCTTCATGCCGATAACGGCCAGTTTGCGCAACGTTATCGTCGGGTATCCGAGCGCTTGCGAAAACGCTTTGACAGAATCGGACCCGCGCGGCAAGGCGCGGGCTTCGGCTGCGATCCGGCGGCCATGCGAAAAGAAGTCATATAAACGATGCCAAGCGACATTAGTCGACAGCCTGGGCCACCCGCGGCCACCGTTCGAGACTGATCGCATCCGTCTCGCCCGGGCACCGCAGGTGGCGCGCTCGAGGGTGAGACATGAGACAAATGCATTTCCCGACGCGTGCGGTCCGTCCGTTCTCGCGCATCCTGCGGGTCACCCCGCCGAATGTCGCGGATCTCGTCGCGTTCATATTGCTGGCAGGCACCGCGGTGCTGATCTTCCGCGGCGCGGTCGGCGTCGCCGAACCGCTGTCGCGCCTGTCGATCGTACCGGTCGCGCTCGATCCGTGGAACCTGCCCTGGTATGCGCTCCGGACGACACTCCGGATGTTCGCCGCGTTGTTCGCTTCGCTGGTCTTCACGCTGATCGTCGCGACGATGGCGGCGCGCAGCAAGCGGGCCGAACAGATCATCGTGCCGGCGCTCGATATCCTGCAATCGGTGCCGATCCTCGGCTTCCTGACCTTTACCGTCACCTTCTTCATGCATTTGTTCCCGGGCCAGCAGCTTGGCGTCGAATGCGCCGCGGTCTTCGCGATCTTCACCAGCCAGGCCTGGAACATGGCGTTCAGCTTCTACCAGTCGCTGCGGTCGGTACCGTCCGATCTGGAGGAGGTGTCACGCGGGTTCGGCCTCTCGCCGATCCGGCGTTTCCTGCGGCTCGAACTGCCCTTCGCCATTCCGGGCCTGGTCTGGAACGCGATGATGTCGATGTCGGGCGGCTGGTTCTTCGTCGTCGCGTCGGAGGCGATCACCGTCGGCAACACGACTGTCGCGCTGCCGGGTATCGGCTCGTGGCTGGCGCTGGCCATCCAGCGGCAGGACGCTCGGGCGGTCGCCTGGGCGGTCGGCGCGATGGCGGTCGTCATCCTGCTCTACGATCAGCTGTTCTTCCGCCCGATCGTCGCCTGGGCGGATCGCTACCGGTTCGAACAGACCGCCGGGGCCGAACAGCCGGGCTCATGGGCGTATGATCTGTTCCGCCGTACCCGGATGCTCAAGATCCTGATGGAGCCGCTGCTCGGCTTCGGCCGGATGCTGATGCTGCTCGATCGGATGCCGGGCGCGAAGCCGGCGGAGCGCGATCGCCCCGGTCGCCCTGTCGGCGACGGCGTGTGGAAGGTCGCGATAGCGGTCATGCTGGTCGCCGCGGCGTGGCTGATCGTCGATTATGTCGGCCGTACGCTCAGCTGGGGCGATGCCTTCACCGCCATCGGCTATGCATGCCTCACCCTTTTGCGCGTGATCGTCCTGATCGCAGTGGCGAGCCTGATCTGGGTGCCGATCGGCGTCTGGATCGGTCTGCGACCGCGTTGGGCGGAGCGGCTGCAGCCGGTCGCGCAGTTCCTGGCGGCGTTCCCGGCCAACGTGCTGTTTCCGTTCGTGGTGCTGGCGATCGTCCGCTGGAACCTCAGCCCGGGCATCTGGCTGTCGCCGCTGATCATCCTGGGGACGCAGTGGTACATCCTGTTCAACGTCATCGCCGGTGCCAGCGTGATCCCGACCGATATGCGCGAGGCGGCGTCGATGTTCGGGGTGAAGGGATGGCAATGGTGGCGCAGCGTCGCGCTGCCGGCGATCTTTCCCTATTACATCACCGGCGCGCTGACCGCATCGGGCGGATCGTGGAACGCCAGCATCGTCGCGGAAGCGGTCTCCTGGGGCAACCGCCATATCGAGGCGGCGGGTCTCGGGTCGTACATCGCGAACGCCACCGTCGCCGGCGACTATCCGCGCGTCGCGCTCGGCATCGCCACGATGTCGATCTTCGTGATCGCATTCAATCGGCTGGTGTGGCGGCCGATGTACACCTTCGCCGAACGTCGCCTTCGCCTCGCCTGACCGCCAACACAACGGATATCCCCATGGCAACCACCGCACCCGCCCGCCCGCTCGTCGAAGTAAACGCCGTCAGCCACCGCTATGGCGGCGGCGGCGCGGCGGGCCAGGTCCTGAAGGACGTCGACCTGACGCTGAACGAGCACGAGATCGTCGGGCTGCTCGGCCGGTCGGGGTCGGGCAAATCGACGCTGCTGCGTTCGATCGCGGGGTTGATCGATCCGAGCGAGGGCGAAGTCCGGCTGCTGCCCGACGAAGCGGGGCGTCCGCCCAGCGTGTCGATGGTCTTCCAGACCTTTGCTTTGTTCCCGTGGCTGACCGTCCTCCAGAATGTGGAGCTTGGCCTGGAGGCGCAGCGCGTGCCGACGGCCAAACGGCGCACCCGTGCGCTCGGCGCGATCGATCTGATCGGCCTCGACGGGTTCGAGAACGCCTATCCCAAGGAATTGTCGGGCGGTATGCGGCAGCGCGTCGGCCTCGCGCGCGCGATCGTCGTCAATCCGTCGCTGCTGCTGATGGACGAACCCTTCTCCGCGCTCGACGTGCTGACCGCGGAAACGCTTCGTACCGACCTGCTCGATCTGTGGTCGGAAGGGCGGATGCCGATCAAGTCGATCCTGATCGTCACCCATAATATCGAGGAGGCTGTGCTGATGTGCGACCGTATCCTCGTGTTCTCGTCCAACCCGGGGCGTGTTGCCGCCGAGATCGTCGTCGACCTGCCGCAGCCGCGCGACCGGCTCGATCCGCCGTTCCGCGCGCTGGTCGATGCCATCTATGCGCAGATGACCGCGCGGCCTGTCGCCGTCCCCGCGAAGGACGGTCTGTCCTCCGGGGCCGGGATCACCATGGCGCTGACGGTCGTATCCACCAACGCGATGGCCGGCCTGATCGAGGAGGTCGACGGCGCGCCGTTCGACGGCACCGCCAGCATGGCGGAACTCGCCGATTCGCTGCAGCTGGAGATCGACGAGCTTTTCCCGATCGCGGAGACGTTGCAGCTGATGCGCTTCGCCGATCTGTCCGGCGGCGATGTCCGCCTGACACCCGCGTCGCGCCAATATGCCGCCGCCGATGTCGATCGTCGCAAGGCGATCTTCGCACATGCATTGATCGCGCATGTGCCGCTGGCGCAGCATATCAAGCGTGTCCTCGACGAACGATCCAGCCATTCCGCCCCCGCCCGCCGCTTCCGCGACGAGCTGGAAGATCATATGTCCGAAGACTATGCCGACGAGACGCTGCGCGCGGTCACGCATTGGGGGCGATATGCGGAGGTCTTCGCCTATGACGAGGATCGCGATCTGTTCAGCCTCGATAACCCAATGTGAACTGGCCCATGTGATCGTCGGCGGGATTGCGTGCTTGCGCAAAATGACGGAAAGCATCGAACGCGGGATCACTGTAGGCATCCGCTACGTGGCTTGGCCGGGGAGGATCGCATGAAACTGCTCGCCCTCGACCGGCGGCCCGGCGGGCGTGCCGCCGCATCGATGCAACGTTGACCAATCTGCCGGATCGCCCGTCGCCGGAGGCCTTTCTTCGCCAGGCGGCGCAGGAAGGCCGTGGCCAGCTGAAGATTTTCCTCGGTGCCGCGCCGGGGGTCGGCAAGACCTACGAGATGTTGTCCGAAGGCGCAGCCCGTCGTCGCGCCGGCATCGACGTCATCGTCGGCATCGTCGAAACGCATGGCCGCGCCGAGACCGAGGCGCTGACCCGAGGCCAAGAGATCATACCGCGGCGCGCCATCGCTTATGAGGGTCGCACGCTGCAGGAAATGGACCTCGACGCCATATTGGAACGTCGCCCCAGACTCGCGCTGGTCGACGAACTGGCGCACACCAACGCCCCCGGCAGTCGGCATCCCAAACGGTGGCAGGATGTCGAGGAGCTGCTGGCGAACGGCATCGACGTCTACACGACGATCAACATCCAGCATGTGGAAAGCCTGAACGACGTCGTCGCATCGTTCACGCGCGTCCGCGTCCGCGAAACCGTGCCCGACAGCGTGCTGGAGATGGCCGAGATCGAGGTCGTCGATATCCCGCCGGACGAACTGATCGAGCGGCTGAAGGAGGGCAAGGTCTATCTGCCGCAGGAGGCCACGCGCGCGCTGGCCCATTTCTTTTCCAAATCCAATTTGTCGGCGCTTCGCGAACTGGCACTGCGCCGGGCGGCGCAGGCGGTCGATACGCAGATGCTCGAACATCTGCGCGCCAACGCGCTCGGCGGAACTTGGGCGGGGACCGAGCGGATCGCGGTGGCGGTCAGCGACCTGCCTGGCGCGGACGGCCTGATCCGTGCCGCCAAGCGTATCGCGGATGCACAGCACGCGCCGTGGACCGCGGTCTATGTCGAGACGCCGCGCAGCCGCGCGCTCGGGCCCGAGGCGCACCGCCGGGTCGCGGGCGTGTTCAACCTGGCGACGCAGCTCGGCGCCGCGGTCGTCAGCGTGCCTGCGATGTCGGTGGTCGAGGGGCTGAAGACCTATGTCGCCGAAGCGCGCGCGACGCAGATCGTCGTCGGCAAGTCCGCACGGTCGCGCCTGTTCGAATTGCGGCACGGGTCGGTCGTCGACCGGCTCGTTCGCGAAACTCCCGGGGTCGCGGTGCATGTCATGCCGCTGGAGGAGGCTGCGACCGCGGGCGGTTCGCGGGTGCGGCCGCGGGGCAGCTGGGGATCGTGGGGCGGCTATGCCTGGACGACCGCGATGGTCGCGGTCGTCACCGCGGTCGGGACGGCGTTGTTCCATTTCCTGAACCTCGGCAATGTCGCGCTGCTGTATCTGTTGCCGGTGATGGCCGCCGCGAGCCTGTTCGGGCTTCGCACCGGTCTGTTCGCCGGGCTCGCCTCGTCGCTCGCCTATAATTTCTTCTTCCTGCCGCCGACCTACACGCTGACCGTCAGCAACCCTGAAAACGTGATCTCGATCTTCGTGCTGCTCGGTGTGGCGATCGTGACCAGCCAGCTGACGGCGCGCGTGCGCGTTCAGGCCGATCTGGCCGCCGCCAGCGCACGGTCCAACGCGGCGCTCGCCGGGTTCCTGCGCCAGCTGACGTCGCTCGGCGACCGGACCGATGTGAGCCGGATGATCTGCAGCGAGATCGCGCGGCTGTTCGATCTGCGTACCGTCATCCTGGAACAGGAACCGACGGGCCTGGCGGTGCAGGCCGCGAACATGCCCGACACGCGGCTCGGCACGATGGAATTCGCAGCCGCCGGGTGGGCGTATGATACCGGACAACCCGCCGGGCGTGGATCGGGAACGCTGACCGCGTCCGACTGGCAGTTCCTGCCGCTGAAAGCGGGCGATCGGACGCTGGCGGTGCTCGGCATCGCGCGCGACGACGGAACCGATCCGATCCGCCCGGACCAGCTGCCGCTGCTGCTCGGATTGCTGGACCAGGCGGCGCTGGCGATGGAGCGGCTGCGCCTCGAAGGCGAGATGCGCGACGTCGATACGGTGCGCGAGCGCGATCGCCTGCGCGCCGCCCTGCTGTCGTCCGTCAGCCATGATCTGCGCACGCCGCTCACCTCGGTGCTGACCGCCGCCGCCGAGATCCGGCGCGAGTACGACCACCCGCTCCTCGGCATCATCGAGAACGAGGCGATGCGGCTCAACCGGTTCGTGTCCAACCTGCTCGACATGACCAGGATCGAGGCGGGGGCGCTCAGGCTGCGGATCGAACCCGTGGACCTGACGGATGCGGTGGCGAGCGCGGTGGCCGACACGCGTCGGTCGCTGGAGGGTCATGCGATCGCCCTGCAAGTGCCGCCGGACCTGCCTTTGGTGTCGGTCGACCCGCAGCTGTTCCACCATTGCCTGCTCAACCTGCTGGACAATGCCGGCCGCTACGCCGATCCGGGCACGCCGATTACCGTCCGCGCGGAACGCAGCTACGGCGAACTGACGCTGTCGGTCCTTGACGAAGGTCCGGGATTGCCGCCGGGGCGGGAGGCCGAGGTGTTCGGGACGTTCCGGCGGCTGGAGGGTTCCGATCGCAGTGCCGGCGGGACCGGCCTCGGTCTTGCGATCGTCAAGGGGTTTGCAGAAGCCATGGGCATGACGGTCGCCGCAGCGGGTCGGCACGACAAACAGGGCGCCTGCTTCACGATCCGTTTTTCCGAAGCATTGCTGGTGCTGAATGCCGAGGAATTCGGCGCGTGACCAGCCAGCGTATCCTGATCGTCGATGACGAACTCTATATCCGCCGGCTGCTGCACGGCACGCTTGCCCGCGCGTCCTACGATATCATCGAGGCGACGACGGGACGCGAGGCGCTGGCGCTCGCGGCGAGTGCCAGCCCGGACGCCATCCTGCTGGACCTCGGGCTGCCCGACCGCGACGGCCTGGAACTGGTACCGCTGCTGAAAAAACAGGCCAAGGTGCCGCTGCTCGTCATCTCGGCGCGCGACGCGACCGACGACAAGGTGGCGGCGCTGGATCTCGGCGCGGACGATTACGTCACCAAGCCGTTCGACGGTGAGGAACTGCTGGCGCGGTTGCGCGCGGCGATGCGTCACCGGGTCAGCGCGCAAGGGGCCGATCCGGTGGTCCGCGCCGGCAACCTGCTGATCGACCTCGCCAATCGGCAGGTCTTTCGCGACTCGGTCGAGGTTCATCTCACGCGCAAGGAATATGAGGTCTTGGCCGAACTGGCGATGGCACCCGGGCGCGTCGTGACGCACGCGCGGATCCTGCAGGCGGCATGGCCGCTCGAATATGACCGGAAGATCGAATATCTGCGGATCGTGATCCGCAACGTCCGCCAGAAGCTGGAGATCGATCCGGCCAATCCGCGGATCATCACGAACGAACTGGGGATCGGCTATCGTCTGCTCGCCGACACCTGAGCGCCGCCGCGGCACGATACGACCGGGCGTTATGCAAAC
This sequence comes from uncultured Sphingomonas sp., assembly GCF_964244235.1. GTDB lineage: Bacteria > Pseudomonadota > Alphaproteobacteria > Sphingomonadales > Sphingomonadaceae > Sphingomonas. The sequence goes on along the minus strand of NZ_CAXTII010000015.1, from coordinate 5,023 downwards.
ACTATGGCAAGGTACGGCTTTCCCTCTCGAAAGCCTATTTGCGCGCCGATAGATGACCGGTCCAGTCTTGGAGCGCGCATTCGGTGGACCCTCGCGAACAATGGACAGGCGGTTGCACCGCAGGCGATGCGGATCGTGACCATGCGGCATCATGACGGGCGGGGCGGTATTGACCCTGGCCGCGATCGTGACCGCGCTGGTGGGGTTCGATCTGTACCTCTGGGGTCGCTTGTTCCTCGTGAAGCGACGGCAACAGGCGACCGAGGCGCGGCCGGCGGATTTCCGGCGCGACCGCGACCCCGGATCGATGGACGGCTATCGTTGAGGCGGTAATCGTCCGGCGGAACGCCGGGCCCTCAATAATGGACCCGGAATTCGACACCGACCCGCCTCGGCGTAAGCACGCCGCTTGCATAATAGCGTTCGACCACGTCGGTGCGGACTAGGTTGAGCGACGACAGATCGTTGCTGACGGCCGTCACCGCATATTTGTCGAAGATGTTGTCGGCGAACATGCCGACCTCGAACTGCTTGCCGATATAGTTCAACGATGCGCTGTGCGTGACATAGCCCGGGATCGCCTCGCCATTGCCGCGCAGCCCGACGCGGGAATAGATGTCGCCGCGATAGACGGTGGCCCAGATCGCCTCGATCTTGCCGCCGCCGCTCATCGGGTAGGTATAGATGAGCCGCGCGCTGCCCGAGTTCTTGGAAGAGCCCGGCAGTCGATCGCCGGCAAAGGCGTTGTAGCGGACGCCCTGGCTTACCACCAGGCCCGGGGTATCTTTGGTGAGGTGTGCGTCGACGTAGGAATATGTGCCAAGCAGGTTGAGGTTGGGGGTGATCTTGAGCGCGCCCTGGAAATCGAAGCCTTGCGAGACAGCATCCGCACCGTTGACCGTGATACCGATCGCACCGTTCACCGTCTGGCTCGGCACCTGCACGCCCGTCCAGTCGATATGATAGCCATCGAGCGTCAACTGAAGCCGCTTGTCGAACAGGCTGGCCCGCACCCCCAGTTCGGCGTTACGCGTCCTGTCCGGACCGTAGAACAACTCGTTGGGTAGCGCACAAAGCACCTGTTTGCCGGCTGCGGCTCTTGCCAGATCGGCTGGCGTACACGCCACCACGTCGTTGACGCCCCCGACGCGATAGCCGGTCGAGTAGGTGAAATAACCAAGCAGGTTATCGCTGACCTTATAGCGTCGCGATCCGCGACCCGAATACGACGTTGCCTCGCCACACACTATCGATGAAGAGGCAAAATAACGATGAAAGGCATAGACGCAATTTATGCCCTCTGCTGCGAACGTAGGCGACGGATCACTTCGTCCAGAAACAGTTGCGTGGCGGTGTCGCGCGACGGTTCGGCACGGGCCAGCAGAAAGATGTCGTAGGATGGCTCGGCATCCGAATGGAGCAGCGGCCACAGCTGGCCGCGTGCGACCGCCTGCTCGGCGGCAAGCACCGGCAGGAAACCGATGCCCACGCCGAGCACGATCAGACGGGTCGCCTCGTTGATGTCCTCCGCGCGGCCGTTCGCCCGGCTTCCCAGCCGGTAACGCCGACGCAGCCGCGCGATCGTGTCGAACTCGTCCTCGCCGGTCAGTACGAAGCCTTCGTCCTTCAACTCTCCCAGACGTTCGATCCGGTGCCCGAACAGGGGATGGCTGCGGGCACAATAGAGTTGCTGACGCTCGACGAACAACGGCTCGTAGATCAGGCTGCTGCGGACGCTGCTGTCATAGCCGACCCCGATCTCGGCCTCGCCATGTTCCAGCGCGTCGAGCACGGACCGCCACGGGGACACGCGGATCTCGATATGGATGTTGGGATTGCGACGATGGAAGCTTGCGATGGATTCGTCGAATTCGGGCGACGCAACCGCCGAGATCAATTGAATCCGGACTGCCCCTTCGATCCGCTTGGTTGCCTGCGCGACCTGGTGCGGCACCATCCGTGCCGTCTCCAGCATTTCTTCGCACAGCGCGAGCAATGCAGTGCCGGCCGCTGTCGTCTCCACCCCCGCCGAGGAGCGGTTCAGCAGCTGCACGCCTACCTGTTCCTCCAGGCGTTTCAATGCGGCGCTGACGCTCGGTTGCTGCTTGTTCAGTTTACGCGCCGCCGCCCCGATCCCGCCCGCGCGAACGATCTCGACGAAGTTGCGCAGAAGGTTCCAGTCGACCCGGCTGGCGAAGGTCTTGTCAGGCAAGGTCGCACGATCGACCAGACAACTCACTCCCCGACATATTCCGGAGTGTAGTTTAGCCGTGGCCCATCCGGGTGCAACACGCTTGCTCGTGGGCGACCGCCAGCGGTCTAGGCGGCAGCGACGACGCAGGTCCGAGCGATCGCCGCACGCCGGGATCGATCAGATCACATGCCCAGCAGACGCTTCTGGAAGAGCCGCCTGACCATCCTGTCCTCGAGGATTCGGCCGGCAACGTAGAGGGTCGCGAAAATCCCCGCGAAGACGTAGGCGGGTATAGGCGTGGGTTTCTTGTCGTCGTCCCCCTTCTTGCCCTTGGCGTCTTTCTTGGGTTTGTCGGGTGCCGGCGCGCCCAACGCCTTGTCGATCGGGTGCATCGGCATATTGGCGCGTTCTTTGGCCCTCTTCGCTTCCGCCGCCTTCTTGGATTTGATCGCGGCTTCGGTGGGCGGTTTCTGAAGCTTGCCGATGGCGATGGTCAGCCCTGCAAAGCTCAGAAAAAGCAGCGGGGCAAGAAAGCAGAAAAGCAAGGTCCGGCTGATCAGGTGGTAGCGCAGTACGGGGCCTGTCGTGCCTCTTTCGATCTGCACCACGCCACTATCGAATACCGACAATTTATCCTGCGCCGCCGGGTCCTTGGTCCGGAATTTCAGCGTGTCCTTTGTCCGCTCGTGGGTCGTACCGGCTCCGTCCATCAAGGGTGCAAGCCGGTCGAGCGCGGTTTCGGTCGATTGCTGCGCCGGGAGCGCCAAGCTGCCCCTGATGTGCCAGATCCAGTCGATGATCCGCGCGTTCGATCGATATCCTCCGGCGCGCGTCCTGTCGCCGCTCTGGACCGACACGCTCACGCGCGACCGCTTATCACGACCATCGCCGGGCAATTGGAAGCTTGAACGTAAACATAGCCAAGTTCCTGTCGGTCACTCGGCGGGTACCGACGCCATTCGGCCGTAGCGTTGCCTGATAGCCTTCCAGCCCTCGGTGAAGGGATAGGTCATCTGTTCGCGAACCGACATGCGCCGACCGCCCTCCATGCCCAGCAGTTCCGCCTCGCCATCGATGCAAGTGCCAAATATACGATCGATAAAGATGTAGGAATTGGCGTAATTGCTTCGGGTCGCTTCATAATCCTGCGAATGATGAAGGCTGTGATGTTCGGTGGTGTTGAACAGATACCGCCACCACCGCGGAGAATTGAACCGGACATTGATGTGCTGGTAGGTGCCGATCGCCATGCCGACAGCCCCGGCAAGCAGCGCGGCCCGCGGGAGGAAGTCGAACAGTCCGCCGATACCGAGGCCGATGAGGAAAAGCTCCAGCGGGTTGCCCACCGCGCCTTTGTTGACATTCAACTGCGTGATATAGTGATGCACCGAATGGGGCAGCCATAGCGGGTACCAATTGTGCATCGCCCGGTGCATCCAATATTGTCCGAACTCGAAGATGAACGAGATAAGGAATGCCTGCACGAGCAACGGCAACGCCACGAACCAACGAAACTTGTCCCAGTTGTAGGAATTCTGAACGAATTCGATCACCGCATCGGTACCGATGAAGCCATCGACGGTACGGAGGACCGTATAGCCGAGCCCGACATAGAACAGGTCGGTGATGAGTTCCTTCCAGGTCAGCTGCCAGCTAGCGAAGCGCGGGTTCACCCATTCGAGTCCGAGCAGCAACAGGGTGAAGCCGATGTGGATGCCGATGGCGGTCGATGCCTTGGCGATGGAGTTGGGTGCATAGAACCAGAATGCTATCAGTGCGAACAACATGACGGGCTGAAACCAGGTGAATACGAACTGCTTCACAGGGCCACCCTGTACCTTGGGGATGTTCTCCCAGCCTATGGTCACGGGTGCCTGCGTTCCGATCACCCGATTGCCTACGCGAATGCCTTCCATGGTGTCCTCGCGGTTCCGAACATCGTGTCGCAACTGCCCCAGATTTCGGAGCGGCGTCATACGTCATCGGACGTAGAGCCTCGAATAAAGGCGAGTCTCGATCACGAGGGCAAGCTATGCGGCGCTGGCGTTCAAGATCGGCGACAAGCCTTTATCTCGTCGCGGCTCTTGCATGCGATCGTGGCGGCCTTAACCGCTTCAATTTCGTAATCCGGCCGAGCGGACAGGCGCTCTCCGACCTTCTCCGGACGCGGCATCAACCCATCGCGAATTCGATTGTAGAACGATGCGCGGGAAAGGCGCGTCGCAACGCAGCCTTCATCGGTAACAGAATATCGTCGGCTTCGCTCGGCCAGTACTGGCCGAAAGTTTCATGGGGGCGGTTGCCGTAAAAAAAGAAACCGGGTTTTTGAATGCCCCGGCGGATGGCCTGCCGCTACACGCTCTCCGTTCGTCGCAAATATGCGAATGGTTGGGGTCGCCAGCGCAACGCCAGATGACAGCACGACGAGACCCAACGGCGCCATTCGACCTCTGCAAAGCATTGCCGAGGCGCCAGCAACGGCAAGCGCCCCAATGCGAATCTTCCAAGCAAGACCGACCGCCGATCCTCGCAGCAACGCTTCGATCGAAGCGCCGTCGACCGGCCATGCTGGAACCCCAGCCATTCCCGCAGCCATCAGATCTATGGAGACGAACGAGACACCGACGCCAGCGCCGCGCATGTAATGAGCAGCGGTGTGAGCGGCACGACCTCGACGCGCCGTCCGGCAGGAAGGGCGTAAAGCGCGAAGGCGGAAAGACCGAACAGGACCGACATCGTTGCGTACAAAACGAGTCGGACGGCGATCTCGAGGCCACCGCCACGGGCAGGGCGCAAAAGGGGGACTCAAAGCCAGGCCACTGGCCGTTC
>NZ_CAXTII010000014.1:0-42754 GCF_964244235.1 uncultured Sphingomonas sp. | reverse complement strand
GAATGCGGATCGAGCGCCGCCAGCATTCCCTGGATCGCGCCCTTGATCAACGTCTTGTCATCGACCTTGTCGACATAATCCGCCTTCACCCGGTTGAAGACGTCGATGAACTGGTCGAACTCGCGGTACGTATCGGTATCCACCGCGGCCATCGCGGCGGTCGCAACCGGGAGGGCGGTCAGCGCGGCGACGATGGCGGTCGCGGTAAGCAGGGGACGAGGCATCTTCATTCCTGGAAAAACGGCCCGACGATCGGTCGATGCAAACCTTAGCCGCTTTAAGAGTGTCGAGCAAAGCACCGCGGCGCTGAACATTGCATGACCAGACGTTGGGAGCGGGGGTTCATCCGATCAGCGCGGCGATATCGACCGGGCGACCGCGACGGCGCAGTTCGACCGCGATCCGCGGCTCCTCGCCCGTCGCCGCGCGGCCGATCGGCGCGCCTACCGCGACCCGCATCCCGGGCGCGACATCGACGCTGCCGAGCCCGGTGACCAGGCTGGTCCAGCCATCGCCATGATCGATGATGACGATCGTCCCGTAATCACGGAAGCGCCGCGCATAGCGGATCGTCCCGGCCGCCGGTACGCGGACCATGGCCGCCGAAGCGACCGCAAAGGTCAGCCCGCGCGACCGCACGCCGTTGTTCGAGATCTCGGCCAGGCCCGTGACCAGCCGGCCCGCGACCGGCAGGCGATAGGCGTCGGTCACCGACGTCGTCGACGTCGCAGGCGTGCCCGGTCGCGGCCGGGGGCCGTCGAGCCGCATCAGCTGGGCAGCGGTCGCGACGGCGGTATCGCTTTCCTGCATCCGGTCGACCAGGTCGCGCGCCTGTTCGCCGAGCGCCAGCGCACGGTCCGATTCGCCGATCGCGGTCCGGCCGAGTGCGGTCGCGCGCTGGCGATGCTGCGCGCCCAATACCGCGAGCGCGGTGCGGTCGCGCTCCAGAGCTGCGCGGCTGTCCTGCGACGCCTGCGCCGCGAGCAGCGCACTCGCCTGCAATGCCCGCGTCGTCGCCACTTCCGTACGCATATCGGCGGTACGCGCCTGCACATTGGGCAGTGCCGTTCCCAGGACCGCACGGACGTGGATGAGGTCGTCGACCGATCCCGGTTGCGCGATCGCGACGACGGTCGGTCCACCGGCGAGCGATTCGAGTGCCGCCAGCAGCCGTGCGATCGGCATCTGCGCAACGCCAAGCCGCGCGCGCTGCGCCTCCAGCAGCCGATCGACCAAGGCCGCGCGCGCCTGCGCCGCCGCCAGCCCCGCCTCGGCGGCCCGCACACGCGCGCCGAGCACCGCCTCCTGCGCCCGCGCGCTATCCGCTGCGCTGCGTTCGCCGGATGCCGCCTGTTCGAGCTGCGTCGCCCGCGCCTGCGCGACGGCCGCCTGCTGCTTGGCGAGGATCAGGCGCCGGCGATCGTCACCGGCCGTCTGCTGCGCGCCGCTACCGGCCGCCAGCAACCCCGCCGCCACGATGATGATCCGCCCCCGCATCGGCTAACCCTCGCGGTGATAGGGATGATTGGCAAGGATGCTGGTCACGCGAAACAATTGCTCGGCCAGCATCGCGCGGGCGAGCAGATGCGGCCAGGTCGCGCGGCCGAACGACAGCAACAGGTCCGCATCCGCCCGGGCGGCGGCGTCGAACCCGTCCGCCGCGCCGATCTCGAACCGCGCCTCGCGAACACCCTCGTCGCGCCACCGTCCAAGCCGCTCCGCGAACGCGACCGAGCCGAGCATCTCGCCCTTCTCGTCGAGCAGCACGCGCTTCGTGGCCATTGCCAGCGGCGGCGCTTTACCCCCCTGGTCGGGCAATTCGGTCAGCTTCGTCGGCCACGCGATCCGCTTCATATAGCGATCGACCAACTCCGCCTCGGGCAAACGCCCGATCCGGCCGCGCGCGACGATATGCAGCTGGATCAGGCCTGGCCCATCTGCGGCGCAGGTGCCTGACCGATTGCCTGCGAGGCAGGCGGCGCGTCGCCGAACGACCACATCCGTTCCAGATTGTAGAAGCTGCGCACCTCGGGCCGGAACAGGTGGATGATGACGTCGCCCGCATCGATCAGCACCCAATCGGCGGTCGGCAGGCCCTCGATCCGGCAATGCCGACCGAACTCGCCCTTGATCCGCTCGGCCAGCTTCGCCGCCATCGATGCGACCTGGCGGGTCGAGCGGCCGCTCGCGATGACCATATGGTCCGCGATCGACGATTTGCCGGCCAGCGGGATCGAGATCGGCTCGACCGCCTGATCGTCGTCGAGACTGGCGAGGACGAGGTCGTGGATCGCCTGGCTTTCGGCGGAATCGGCGGGACGTAGGGTGGACGAGGTCAAGACAACTCCTGGGACGGCGGATCGACAAAGACGCTGATCCAGCCGGGATTGGCCGCACGGATTCGCGTCGCGGAGGTCGGGTCGGGGCGGAAGCGCAACAGCACGATCGCCGGCAATCTCCACGTCGTCCAGGTCTCAGCACTGTCTGCGGGCTGTCGAAACCGCCGCAACCAGGCCATCGCGGGGGCCGCGAGGACGCCGTCATCATACCCCGGACGCGCGATCACCGCAATCGGGATCGTCCGTGCGATCCGACGCCAGCCGCGCCAGCGGTGGAACTGCGCCAGATTGTCCGCGCCCATCAGCCATATGAACCGCCGCCTGGGGTAGCGACGTTTCAACGCGCGGATCGTGTCGAGCGTGTAGCGCGTGCCAAGCCGCGCCTCGATATCGGTCGCCCGGATCGGCGCGCGCCTGGCCATCGCCTTGGCCGATGCCAGGCGTGCTGCCAGCGGTGCCATACCCGCGGCAGGCTTCAGCGGATTGCCGGGCGACACCAGCCACCATGCCTCGTCTAGCGCCAACGCATCGATCGCGGCGAGCGTGATCCGACGGTGGCCGCAGTGCGCGGGGTTGAACGATCCGCCGAGCAGGCCGGTGCGGGTCAAGATTCGAGCTGCCAGTCCTCACGCTCGTGATAGACACGCGACATCGCGAAATCCGGACCCGTTTCCTGCGTTGACCACCCATCAATTCGCCGAAGATCACCAAGCGATGGCGCAGTCCACCGGACGTGCGTCATCGTGCGCGGTGTTTCGCGATCATTGCATCGAGTTCGGCCGTCACCTCGGCATGATCGATCAATTCGCCGCGATCTGCCGCATCTATTCCCACCTGGATGAAGGCGTCGAAATCAGCCTCGGTTCCTGCAACGCGCCGGATCGCTTCCGCTGCGAATTGCGCACCGGAGATGCCTCTCGAAAGCGCAGGACGATCGACCGGTGCCGATGTCCCGGCATCCAGCGAGGCGGTGATTTTGGCGGGCGCGTTCACGAGCGGAGTGTATAACCAAGCCGATACCGCATCAACCCCGAACCTGCCCCGTACCGCGCCCGACCCATTTATACGTCGTCAGCCCCTCCAGCGCAACCGGCCCGCGGGCGTGCAGTCGGCCCGTCGCGATGCCGATCTCCCCGCCCAGCCCGAACTCGCCGCCATCCGCGAACTGGGTCGAGGCGTTCCACAGCACGATCGCGGAATCGACCGCGGCCAGGAACCGATCCGCGACGATCGCGTCCGCCGCGACGATCGCATCGGTATGGTGCGATCCGTGGCGCGCGATATGGGCGATGGCCCCCTCGACACCGTCCACCACCGCGACCGAGGCGATCGCGTCGAGATATTCGGTGTCCCAATCCGCGTCGTCCGCCAGCGTGACTCCGGATACCTTGGCGCGAGCGGTCGCATCGCCCCGAACCGCGCATCCCGCCGCCAACAGGCGCTCGACCAGCGCCACCGTGTCAGGGTAATCGCGGTCGATCAGCAATGTCTCCATCGCGCCGCATACGCCGGTGCGCCGCATCTTCGCGTTCACCACGATCGCCTCCGCCATCGCCGGGTCGGCGGACGCATCGACATAGACATGGTTGATCCCGTCCAGATGCGCCAGCACCGGCACGCGCGCCTCGGCCTGGACGCGCGCGACCAGGCTCTTGCCGCCGCGCGGGATGACGAGGTCGATCGCACCCTCCGCCGTCAGCATCGCCCCGACCGCCGCACGGTCGGCGATCGGTACCAGTTGCACCGAATCCGCCGGGACGCCGACGCTGACCAACCCGCGAACGAATGCGGCGTGGATCGCACGGTTGCTCGCCAAAGCTTCGCTACCGCCGCGCAGGAGGACCGCATTGCCGGCCATCACGCACAGCGCCGCTGCATCCGCAGTGACGTTGGGGCGGCTTTCGTAGATGATGCCGATGACGCCGATCGGCACGCGCACCCGTTCAAGCCGCAAGCCGTTGGGCCGATCGCGCGAATCGATCACCTGGCCGACGGGATCGGCAAGCGCGGCTACGGCCTCGATCCCGTCGGCGGCGGCGGATAGCCGTGCAGGGTCGAGCCGCAGGCGGTCGAGCATCGCAACCGATAGTCCTTGTGCTTCCGCGCTCGCCATATCGTCGGCATTGGCCGCGCAGATTTCATCCGTCGCGATGCGGATCTCCGCGGCGGCACGGTGCAACGCGTCAGCCTTTCGCTCGCACGACGTCGCCGCCAGCGATCGGGCGGCAGTCCGCGCCCGGCCGGTCATTCCGGCGATCAGCATATCCGGCGTCGGGGCCGGCATCGTGGAGGGGTCGTCGCGTGCCATGGCGGACACGCCCTACCACGCCCCACCCTTTCAAGCCATCCGAACGCTTGCTATCCGGTCACAATGCGTCGGGTATCGTCGATAATCGGCGCGTCAATGGCAGGGATATGTCCTGGCCAGCACATGCGCATAGCCGTCCTTGAGCGGCAGGCGTTTTTCCGCAGGCGACAGCGCAGCCAGGCCGTCGAGCATTTCCATGATTCCGATCGACTGCCCCTCCGGAATACAGACGACCGGGGTCTTGCCGGCGACACGGCGGGCCTCGCCCTCGGCACGCAACTGATGCGTCGCGGTGGCCGCCTCGGCTTTCAGCACGGGATAGTCGGGCGACGTGAGCGCCATCAGCGGATTGGCACGAAGCGGCTCCGCCCTGGCGAGGAATGTCGCCACGCTCATCGCAGCCATCGCCGGTGTCGCGATCGCCATCGCAGCCGCAGCGGACAGGACAAGGACGATCGGAAATCTGGACGACATCGACGGCACTCCGAAAGGGGATGCCGCCGACTACCGTCCTGTCCCTGTCGCGCGGCTGAACCGGTCGCGGCGGGGCTGGTTATGCGCCCAGCGGGGTTGGCGAGCCGAACGGGCCGCTCGGGCGACGCGTCTTCGGGATCGACGTCCCGGCACGCGGCACCGACCGAGTTGGCCCTTGATCGACACGACCGATATCGTCGCCGGCGATCAGCTTCTTGATCTCGTCGCCCGACAGCGTCTCATATTCCAGCAACGCACCCGCCAGCAGATGGAGCTGATCGACATGATCGGTCAGCAACTGCTTGGCACGGTTCAGGCCACCTTCGACGATCGTCTTGATCTCATCATCGATCAGCTGCGCGGTCTGGTTCGACATACGGACAGGCTGCGACGACGAATAGCCAAGGAAGCTCTCGCCCTCGGGTTGCGCGTATTCCACAGGTCCAACCTTGTCCGACATGCCCCATTTGGTGACCATGTCGCGTGCGAGACCCGTCGCATATTGAATATCCGACGACGCGCCCGACGACACCTTGTCGTAGCCGAAGATCACTTCTTCCGCGACGCGACCACCCATCGCAACCGCCAGATTTGCGTACATCTTGTCGCGGTGATAGCTGTACGAATCGCGCTCCGGCAGCCGCATAACCATGCCCAGCGCCCGGCCGCGCGGGATGATTGTCGCCTTATGGATCGGATCCGACGCCAGTTCATGGATCGACACGATCGCGTGCCCCGCCTCATGATAGGCGGTCATGCGCTTCTCGTCGTCGGTCATGACCATCGAACGCCGTTCGGCGCCCATCATGACCTTGTCCTTGGCCTCTTCGAACTCCGCCATCGCGACCAGGCGCTTGCCCTTGCGTGCTGCGGTCAGCGCGGCCTCGTTGACCAGGTTGGCCAGGTCGGCGCCCGAGAAACCCGGCGTGCCGCGCGCGATGGTGCGTGAATCGACGTCGGGCGCCAGCGGCACCTTCTTCATATGCACTTCGAGGATCTTCACGCGGCCCTCGATATCCGGCCGCGGCACGACCACCTGGCGATCGAACCGGCCCGGCCGCAACAACGCAGGGTCGAGTACGTCGGGACGGTTGGTCGCGGCGATGATGATGATGCCTTCGTTCGCCTCGAAACCGTCCATCTCGACCAGCAACTGGTTCAGCGTCTGTTCGCGCTCGTCATTGCCATTGCCCAGGCCTGCGCCACGGTGACGGCCGACCGCATCGATTTCGTCGATGAACACGATGCACGGCGCGCTCTTCTTCGCCTGCTCGAACATGTCGCGTACCCGGCTCGCACCGACGCCGACGAACATCTCGACGAAATCCGAACCCGATATGGTGAAGAACGGCACACCCGCCTCACCGGCGATCGCGCGGGCGAGCAGCGTCTTGCCGGTACCTGGCGAGCCGACCAGCAACGCGCCCTTGGGGATCTTGCCACCGAGCCGCGCGAATTTGGTCGGGTCCTTCAGGAACTCGACGATCTCCTCGAGTTCCTCGCGCGCTTCGTCGATGCCGGCGACGTCTTCGAAGGTCACACGACCCTCCTTTTGCGTCAACATCTTCGCGCGGCTCTTGCCGAAGCCCATCGCGCCCGACCCGGAACCCTTCTGCATCTGGCGAAGCACGAAGAAGCCGACGCCGAACATCAGCAGGATCGGCAGCGACTGGTACAGCAGCACCATCCAGATCGATGTGCCTTCGTCTGCCCTGATGCTGAACGTGACGTTCTTCTTGCGAAGCGTCGGCACCAGCGCGCCGTCGCCCTGCGGCATCGCCTGCGTCTTGAACTTCTCGCCCGACGTCAGCGTACCGCTGATGACGTCGCGACTGATCGCCACGTCCTTCACGGTGCCTTCGTCGATCTTGTCGAGGAACGCCGAATAGGCGATCGCATTGCCGCTGCCCGCCGCGGTGTGCCCGCCGTCGAACAGCGTCACGAACATCGCAAGCGCGAGCAGCACGCCGACCCAGATCAGCAGGCTTTTCATCCAGGGATTGCCGCCATTGCCGCCATCGGGCTGCTTGTCGTTCTCGTTCATGCGCGCATGTACCTTTCGGTCTTCAAGATAAGCGCGCAGCGGTTAATGGCAATGGAACAAAGGATACCGCGTCCGCCAAATCAACCCGTTCGCCGCGCGGGGGCGAGACGGAACCGCCAATGCGGCCCACGCGCGCTCGCCAGGACACCGCCGCGTGTCGTCTGGCGACCATCGCTTAGCATCGCCAGCACGGATTCGACGTCCGCCGACTCGGGCCATTCGGGCGCGTCGATCCCCGCCGCGATCCGCACCGCGGCGACGGCGCGCCGGACGAGACGGCGACGCCATTCGCGGGGCAGGTCGTCGATGGCAAGCGTCACCTCGGTATCGCCCTGCGTCGCCCGTTCCCGCCACAGCCAGTCGGTCATCGTCCGCACGTCGCTGTCCGCCTCGGCCAATGCGCTTGCGGTGTGAGCGAGGCGCAGCGGGTCGAGCCATTCGTTCTCCTCGAGCAACCGGCGATAGCGAGTCCGGTCGTGGCGCGGATCGGCGTTCGCGGGATCGTCGACGAAGCGCAACCCGGCGCGGCGAACGACGCCGCGCAGTTCAGCGCGCCGCCAGTCGAGGAGCGGTCGAATGACCGGCATGCCCTCGATTACCACGCGCGACCGGATGCCCGCCATCCCCGAAAGCCCCGCCCCGCGGCCAGCGCGCATCAACAGTGTCTCCGCCTGGTCGTCGACATGATGCGCGGTGACGATGGCGGCAGCACCGACCGACCGCGCGTGACCGGCCAGCAGCACGTAACGGGCCTGGCGCGCGCGCGCCTGCAGGCTGGCGCCCCCGATCGATCCGGCGGGCCGAAGCGTCGCATGCGAAAGGCCGTGATCGGCGCAGATTGCCGCCACCATCGCCGCCTCCACCGCGGCATCCGCACGGAGTCCGTGATCGACGGTCGCGACCATGACGCCGGCGCGCATACCCATGGCAAGGGCCAGCATCGCCATGCTGTCCGACCCGCCCGACACCGCCAGCAGGACGGGGCCTTCGCCGCACAACCGCGTCAGATCGGCGGCGAAACGGCCGATTTCGGGCGCGTCCGGCGCTATTGGCACTTGGCGGCGGCGCGTCCCTTTGCGACATCCGCCTTCATGCCGGCCGATATCTTGCCGCCATAGACATCGGTCAGCTCGGAATAGACCTTGCACGCATCGGCCGGCTTATCGAGCTTCGTCAACGACTGGCCCAGATAGAGCAGGCTTTCCGGTGCCCGCTCGCCATCGGGCATCTTCTTGTAATTGTCGTAGAACGCCATCGACGCGAGGCTCGGCTTGCCCTCGTCGAGATAGGACCGGCCGAGCAGGTTCTGTGCATAGCTTGCGCGGCGGCTCCTGGGATAATCCGCCACGACCTTTTTCAGCTGGGTCTCGGCTTCCGGATACAGCTTCGCCTGCCAAAGCCGATAACCGTAGAGATAGGCGTCCTCGGTCGCATCGCCGGTCGCCGGCTTCTCCACCGCGGCGACCGCATCGGCATGCTCGGGATCGCGCGTGGCCTTGGCCGGTCCGCTGTCCCTGGCCGCGCCCGACCTGGTCGAGCCACCGGTATTGCCGCCGCCGCGCGTCGCTTTGGCAGGCGGCATGCGCGTCGGCAGCGCGTCGTCGCCGCCACCCGCCGTCGCCGCCGGCGCGCCCGTCGGTGCCCCGGTCGCCAGCGTCGCGAACCGTGCATCGGTCGTTCGCTTGTACGCATCGAACTGCTCCTGCATCAGGCGCAGTTTATACTGGTTCTGTTCGGCCTGGCCGGTGACGGTGGCCATCTGCTGTTCAAGCGAACCGACGCGCGCGGTCAGATCGGCCACCGGGCTCGACGCCGGCGTGCCGATCGACGGATCGCCGGTTGCGGACGGCGGGGCGATGTCCGGCTGCACGGTCTGGTTCGCACCGCCGGGAAACACCTTGCGCTGGACCGCGTGCATCTCGCTTTCGAGTTTGCCGACGCGCCCGTCCAGGCTGGCCTGCGCGGTCGCCGCCCCCGGCAGCAGCGTCGCCGAAGCGGCAAGGACCGCCAATGAATATCTACGCATAGGTCACACCCCCCGGTTTGGTCCCGATATCGCAACGCAGCGTCCCATATCGTCGAAGCGCCGCCGTGTCGTCGGTCATTGTCCGCGTTCCTCACGGCGCCGATATATTTCCCGTCGCGGCGGGCGGGTGCGCGGCGGAGTCGATGTTGGCCCGCTGCGTCTCGGTCAGCGGTGCCTTGTGCGACTTGCCCGCCTTGCCGTCGCGGTGCGTCTCACCCGAACGGTGCACCGACGACTGCGGCGTGGAGGACGCGTCCGGTGCCGGCGTCGTCGCCCCGCCGGCAAGACGCGCGGCGATCGCGGTACCGCCGACCTTCACGTCCTTGATCGCGCGCTCTCCCCTGCCAAGCGAGGGAACGGGCTTGCCGTCGAGCGTGACGGCCAGCTTGTCCGGGCGGCCGACATTGATCATCGGATCCTTCGCCGCCGCCGGCACCTTGAAGGCCTCCCCCGGCTTCATCGTGCCGAGGTACAGCGTCTTGTTGTCGGCATCGTAGACACGCATCCAGACATCGTCGCTGGCGGTCAGCACGACCTGGCCGCCGGTAGGTGCCGCCGGAACGGGCCTGGCGGCGGGCGCGGTCGGCGCGGCGGCGGGCGCGGACGCGACGCCATCGTCGCCACCGCCGCGAAAGATACTCGTACCGTACCAAAGACTGCCGAGGATCAGGATCGCCAGCGCCAGGCCCAGCCCGACGATCGCGATGCCGCGCGAGGGGACGCGCGCAGGATCGGGGGCTTCATAGGGAACATATTCGGGCACGCGGGGGCCGGCGCGATCGACCTCGACACGGACCGCCTGCGCGACCGCCACTTCGTCGGCCCCGACCGCTCGGGCATAGCCCTTGGCGAAACCCACAGCATAGGTCGGCGACGGCAGCGCGCTATAATCGCCTTGCTCGACGGCGACCAGGTGACGCAGCGGGATCCGCGTCTGCGCGGCGACATCCGCCAGCGACAAGCCCTTCCCCTCGCGCGCGCGGCGCAGCGAGGCGCCGACCGTCGCAAGCGGCTGTGCCGTTTCGGGCTGGCGAACTTCGCCGTCGTCCATTCGCGTCTCCGGTAGCGGCGCGTCCCGGCGGCACCGCACAGCTTGTCTTTCAGAGCGCCCCTGGCGTGTCAACGCGCCGCGGACCGCCCGTCGCCCAATCAGGCCAGTTCGACTCCGTTCGCGATCGCCCAAGCCGTCAGCGCGCCGCGCATGTCGCGCGGGGGATCGGCCAGCAGCGCCTTCAGATGGATCGACAAGGTGCCGCGATCGAGCGACCGGACCATCGCCTTCACCGGACCGATCGCCGCGGGCGTGATCGACAGTCGTTCGATACCCAAACCGATCAGCGCCATCGCCTCCAGCGGACGCCCGCCCATCTCGCCGCAGACCGCCAGATCGACGCCAGCATCGCGGCACGGCCCGACGACGCGCGCGAGGAATCGAAGGATGGTCGGCGACAGCCAGTCGTATCGATCCGCAAGCTTGGGATTGGCGCGGTCCGCGGCGAACAGGAACTGCGTCAGGTCGTTCGTCCCGACCGACAGGAACTGCAGCCTGGGAAGCAGGATGTCGAGTTGCTCCGCAAGCCCCGGCACTTCGAGCATCGCGCCGTAGCGGATCGCGGCCGGCGGTCGCTTGCCGCGCTTCGTCATCCATTCCCGCTGCGCCTCGAACAGCGCCTTTGCGGTGTCGAATTCCCATGGTTCGCTGACCATCGGGAACATCACGTTCAACGTCCGCCCCGCCGCCGCCTCGAGCAATGCGCGCGCCTGCGCTTTCATCAGCCCGCCGCGTTCCAGCGCGAGCCGAAGCGCGCGCCAGCCCATCGCCGGGTTCTCCTCGTCGGCGTCGCCCTCCTTCAGATAGGGCAGCGCCTTGTCGCCGCCGATATCGACGGTGCGGAATACCACGGGACGGTCCCCCGCCGCGTCCAGCACTTCCTTGTAAAGCCGCTGCTGGCGTTCGCGCTGGGGCAGGGTGGCGGACACCAGGAACTGGAATTCGGTGCGGAACAGCCCGATCCCGTCAGCACCCATGATGTCCAGCGCCGCGACATCGTCGCGCAGCCCCGCGTTGATCATCAAGGTCAGGCGATGCCCGTCCTTCGTCACCGGCGGCACGTCGCGAAGCGCCGCATAGGCCGCGCGCCGTTTCTGCCGGACCGCGAGACGCCCCTCGAACGACTCCTCCATCGCCGTGGAAGGGCGGACGAACACCGTACCCTCGGTCACGTCGAGCATCAGCAGGTCGCCCTCCGCGATCTCCCGGCGGATATCGCGCACCCGGCCGAGCACCGGCACGCCCATGGCGCGCGCGACGATGGTGACGTGCGCGGTCAGCGACCCCTCCTCCAGAATCACGCCCTTCAACCGGCGCTTGTCATATTCCAGCAGCTCGGCGGGACCCAGGTTGCGCGCGATCAGGATCGTGTCCTGGCGCAGCCCCAATTGAGCGGCGGTGCCCATCTGGCCCGACACGATCCGAAGCAGCCGGTTGGACAGATCCTCCAGATCGTGCATCCGGTCGGCGAGCAGGGGATCGTCGATCTGGCGCATCCGTTGCCGGGTGCGCTGCTGCACGCGCTCGATCGCGGCCTCCGCGGTCAGCCCGCTGTCGATCGCCTCATTGATCCGCCGCGTCCAGCCTTCATCATAGGCGAACATCTTGTAGGTCGCTATGACCTCGTCATGCTCGCCCGCCACGCCGAATTCGGCCTCGCGCGTGATCCGGTCGATCTGTTCGCGCATCTTGTCGAACGCGGCGTAGACGCGGCGGCGCTCGGCATCGGTGTCCTCGGCCACCGTATGTTCGATCGTGATCCGCGGCTGATGGAACACCGCGAAGCCGGCTCCCATGCCGTCGACGAGCTTCTGGCCCGACAGCCGCGCGGACGCGGTCGACTGCACCCGGTTATTGCCGGTACCGGCAACGTCGATCAGCCCGGCATTGGCGATCAGTTCGGACAACACCATCGCGACGGTCTGAAGCGCCTCGATCTCGACATCGGCATATTTGCGCGTCTCGAAATGCTGGACCGCCAGCACGCCGACCGAACGTTCGCGGCGGATGATCGGGACGCCGGCAAAGCTGTGATAGCGGTCCTCGCCGGTCTCGGGCTTGTAGGCGAAATCCGGGTGGCTCGCCGCCTCGTCGAGGTTCAGCACCTCGACCTCCGCCGCGATCATGCCGACCAGCCCTTCGCCGAGCGCCAGCTTGGTGACATGCACCGCCGCCTGGTCGAGCCCGCGCGTCGCATAGAGTTCGAGCACGCCCTCGCGCAGCAGATAGATCGAACAGACCTCGCTGTTCATAGCCTCCGCGACGATGCCGACCACGGCGTTCAGCTTCGCCTGCGGTGCGGTGCGCCCCGCCATCACGTCGTGAAGGCGGGTCAGGATCTCGCGAGCGGAGGCGGCGGCGGATACTGGCATGGTTAGCGGCTAACAGATCGACGGCTTGGGTGCCACGCAACAAAGCTATCACGGCCTGCCCGCGACCGGGACGGCCTACACATCGAACAGACCGTCCTGCGACCCCGGCGGCGGGTTCAGTCCCAGATGCCTCCACCCGCCGGCATTCAGGCAGCGTCCCCGCGCGGTGCGGGCGACGAGGCCGAGCTGGATGAGATAGGGCTCGATCACTTCCTCCACCGTATCGCGCGGTTCGCTCAGGCCCGCCGCGAGCGTTTCCACCCCGACCGGGCCGCCGCGATAGATGTCGGCGATCATCGTCAGATACCGCCGGTCCATCGCGTCGAGCCCCAGTCCGTCGACCTCCAGCCGGTTGAGCGCCGAATCCGCTGCCTTCGCATCGACCAGATCGTGCCCCGCGGCATGCGCGAAATCGCGCACCCGGCGCAGCAGCCGCCCGGCGATCCGCGGCGTGCCTCGCGCCCGCCGCGCGACCTCGCTTGCGCCGTCCGCCGAGATCGCCAGCCCGAGCAGCCCGGCGGCGCGGGTGACGACGCGGGTCAGTTCCTCGACGGTGTAGAATTGCAGCCTGACCGGGATGCCGAACCGGTCCCGGAGCGGCGTCGTCAGCAACCCTTGCCGCGTCGTCGCACCGACCAGCGTGAAGCGCGGCAGGTCGATCCGCACCGATCGTGCCGACGGCCCTTCGCCGATCATCAGGTCGAGCGCGCGGTCCTCCATCGCGGGATACAGCACTTCCTCGACCGCCGGCTGGAGCCGGTGGATCTCGTCGATGAACAGCACGTCGCCATCCTCGAGATTGGTGAGCAGCGCCGCGAGATCGCCCGACTTCGCGATGACCGGGCCCGAGGTGGCACGGAACCCCACCCCCATCTCGCGCGCCACGATCTGCGCGAGCGTCGTCTTGCCCAGCCCCGGCGGCCCGAAGAACAACACATGGTCCAGCGCCTCGCCACGCGCCCTTGCCGCCTGGATGAACACCCGCAGGTTCTCCCGCGCCGCGCGCTGCCCGATGAAATCGTCGAGCGATTTCGGGCGCAGCGCGGCGTCGATATCCTCGGATTGGCGCGCGGCGGTGAGGAGGCGGTCGTCGGTCATTGGTTCGCAGGCGATGATTGTGCGTGGTACAGAATGCGTACGATCACGATCAGTTCGTTCTCCACGCGGTACAGGATACGGTGTCTGCGGTAGACATACACGAGCGCGCCTGCGCCGATATCGTGCCGCACGGTGCCGGCAAATGGATGCGCGCGAAGAAGGTCGAACGCTTTGCCGAAACCCCGGAAATAGACATCGGCGACATCGGACCCGAATTCGCGGACGCTGTAGCGGCGGATCGCGGTCAAGTCGGCGCGAGCGGTCGCGCCGATCCTAAGCCGCAACATCCCGGGCAGGAATGTCGGCGATGATTTGTTCGAGGATATCCTCGGGCTCGGCGTCGACGATGCCCGACGCAACGCCTTCCTGCCACAAAGCACGAAGCCGGGGGAGATCTGCCTCATACGCGTCCTGATCCCGCCGGATGAGATCGCGCAGGAAATCGGCGGAGTCGGCATAACCCTCATCCGAAACACGCGCATCGACGTAGCGCTGTAGATCGACCGGCAGGGACAGGTTGAGCTGCGACATGTTCCCGATATAGGCCCCCCTCGCGGGTGCGTCCAGCGACCTCCGGCTCACTTCGCCGCCTTCCTGAGCGCCAGCCGCACCAGCGCGTCGAGCCCGACGCCGGCGCCGAGTTCCTCCTCAGCCGACGCCACCGCGGCGCTCGCCTCCGCAGGGCGGAAGCCCAGATTGAGCAGCGCGGACACCGCGTCCGCGCCCGCGCCGACCGGCGCGATCGATGCGCCGCCGCCGACCGGCAGCGCGATCCCGCCGATCTTGTCCTTCAGTTCGCGCACGATGCGTTCGGCGAGTTTCGGCCCGACGCCGTTCGCCCGCGCGACCATCGCCTTGTCCTGTGCCGCCACCGCACGCGACAGGTCGGCGGGATCGAACGCGGAGAGGATCGCCAGCGCCACGCGCGCGCCCACCCCCTGCACCCCCGTCAGCAGCCGGAACCAGTCGCGCTCGCCTGCATGGGAGAAGCCGACGAGGCGGATCGAATCCTGGGACACCAGCAGCTCGGTATGCAGCATCGCCGCCTCGCCGATCGCGCCGAGCGCGGACAAGGTTCGTGCCGACGCGCCGACCAGATAGCCGACGCCGCCGACATCGATCACCGCATGGTCGATCCCGGTCGCGGCGAGCCGGCCCTTCAAATGCGCGATCATGCCGCGACAAACCCGCGGAAGTGGACGAACCACACGCCAAGCCCGCGTCGGAATCGCGCCCCGCACGAAACCGCACGATCCATCGAGCGAGGGGCAGGATCGGGACGACGAGACATGCGTGGGACATAAACAGAACGCGCGGCGGTAGGAAAGCCCTATCCCGGAACCCGCCGCGCGCTCGCCAGATGATGCGCATGGCAGATCGCGACCGCCAGCGCATCCGCCGCATCCGGCCCGTCGATCTTCACGCCGGGCAACAGCCGCGCGACCATGGCATGGACCTGCGCCTTCTCCGCATTGCCGACGCCGACCACCGCCTTCTTGACCAGCCGCGCGGCATATTCGCCCGGCTCGATCCCCGCGCGCGCGACGCCGAGCAGGATGACGCCCCGCGCCTGCCCCAGCTTCAACGTCGATTGCGGGTTGGCATTAACGAAAACCTCCTCGACCGCGGCGGCGGAAGGGGCATGATCGGCGAGGATCGCCGCGAGCATGGTATCGAGATGCGCCAGCCGGCGCGGGAGCGGCGCGGCGCTGTCGGTCTTCATCCGGCCGTTGGCGACGTGGCTCAGCCGGTTGCCGTCCGCGCGCACGACCCCCCAGCCGCTGGTGCCGAGGCCGGGATCGAGGCCGAGGATGATCACGATGTGAGCCCCTCCCCTTCAGGGGAGGGGTTGGGGTGGGGGACTCGCTGCCAGCGATCGGGACGGCTTTGTAACGCGGTTTGGAGCGTCGCGAATACGCCTTCCAGGTTTTCACGGACTTCGAGATTGGAAAACCTGATCGTCGCAAATCCTTTTGTCGCGAGCCGGGCATCGCGCCGCTTGTCGGAGACCGGATCGTGCGTGTCGCCATCGATCTCGACGACGAGCCCTTTCGAGGGACAGAAGAAGTCGCAGATGTATGGGAAGATCACATGCTGACGGCGAAATTTGTGCCCGGCCTGCGAATTGGAAATGCACCGCCAAATACGGATTTCCCATTCCGTGGGATTGCGCCGCAGTTCGCGAGCGCAGGCAAGGAGTTCAGCTTCCGTAACCATCCGTCCCCCACCCCAACCCCTCCCCTGAAGGGGAGGGGCTTCAATAACTACCCCAACCGCTCCATCACCGCGTCCGACACCTCGTAATTCCCCCACACCGTCTGCACGTCGTCATCGTCGTCGAGCACGTCGATCAGCTTGAACAATGTCGCCGCGTCGCCCTCGTCCACCTCTACCATCGTCTGCGGGCGCCAGGCGAGCTTCGCACCCTCCGCTTCGCCCAGGATCGGCTCCAGCGCCTTCGACACTTCGTGCAGGTCGCCGACCGCGGTCCAGATCTCGTGGCCGTCTTCGCTGGATGCAACATCCTCGGCCCCCGCCTCCAGCGCCGCTTCGAAGACCTTCTCCGCATCGCCCACCTTGGCCGGGTAGGAGATGAGCCCCATCCGGTCGAACGCGTGGCTGACGGACCCCGGCGCGCCGAGGTTGCCGCCGTTCTTGCCGATCGCGGTTCGGACGTTGGTGACGGTACGATTGCGGTTGTCGGTCAGCGTCTCGACGATCAGCGACACGCCGCCCGGGCCGAACGCCTCGTAGCGGATCTCCTCGTAATTCTCCGCGTCGCCCTTCACCGCCTTGTCGATCGATCGCTGGATATTGTCCTTGGGCATCGACTGCGCCTTGGCGGCGTTGATCGCCGCGCGCAGCCGCGGGTTCATGTCGGGATCGGGCAGACCCATTTTTGCCGCCACGGTGATTTCACGGCTGAGCTTGGAGAACATGCCCGAACGCTTCTTGTCCTGCGCGCCCTTGCGGTGCATGATGTTCTTGAACTTGGAATGGCCAGCCACGCGTAACCCCACGAGATGTTGTCGGCAGGAGCCCTAAACCCTGGGATGGCGCGGCTCAACCCGTGGGCAGCGCTGCGCACAGCCGGTCGATCTTCCCCTCCAGCGCCGACAGCCGGTCCGGCACGATATGATCGAGCTCTTCGTGCACGCGCAGGACGTCCAGTTCGGCACGCAGATTGGTCTCGTAATCCAGGCTCGCGGCAAGGCGGTCCTTCGCGGATTGGCGGTTCTGGCTCATCATGATGACGGGAGCCTGGATCGCGGCGACGGTGGAGAGAATCAGATTGAGAAAGATGTAGGGAAAGGGATCGAACGCCCCGCCGAAATGCGTGAGGATATCCGAATTCAGCAGCATCCACCCGAGCAGGACGAAGCTGGAAAGCGATGATGAAGCCCCACGACCCACCGATCGCGGCGACCCGGTCGGACAATCGTTCGCCGAAGGTCGATCGTTCGTCGGCGACGTCGGCCGCGTCGCGACTGACGATGGTGCCCGCCTCGATTCCCGCCAGACGCGGCGCTCCTCGGCACCCAGTTCGCCGGGCTGCTTGCCGAGCAACCGGTGCGCCAGATCGTTCAGCATTGCCGCCGGGTTCTTGGCCGCCGGATCCTTGGTCGTCGCCGAAGCCGCCTTCGTCATGCCGAAATCGTTCATGGTCCGCCCGGCGCTTTCCAGCCGGGCCCGTCCCGGCGTCCAGAGGCAGAAGCGAACCGCTGCTCGATCTGGACCCCGGGACGAGCCCGGGTACTTGTTCAGATCATCCCCAACGCGGCCAGATACGTCTCCAGGATCGCCTCTTCCTCCTGATATTCTTCCTTCTTCTTCTTGCGGATCGACAGGATCTTGCGGATCGCCTTGGGATCGTAGCCGCGGCCCTTGGCCTCCGCCATCACGTCCTTGATGTCGTCCGCGATGCCCTTCTTCTCCTCCTCCAGCCGTTCCGCGCGCTCGATCAGAAGGCGCAGTTCGTCCGCGGCGACCGTGCCGCCGCCCATGCCGTGTTGCCGTTCTTCCGCCATCATATGTCCCCGTTCGCCGACGCGTTTCGCTGCGCCCCAAATATCCGTTTTCCCGCTGGGCAGGTGGCGCGTGTAGGCGGTTAACCCGGACGGCTCAACCGGCGTTCTTCGCCACGCTCGTTGCCATTCGTGCAAGCTGTTCCGGGGTGGCGTCGGACCGGTGCGCCGCCTTCCACTGCGCATAGGGCATGCCGTAGACCGCCTCGCGCGCGGCATCCTTGTCGATGGCACCCGCCTCCGCCACCCAGTCCGACAGACAGTTGCGGCAGAAGCCCGCAAGCCCCATCAGGTCGATATTCTCCGCGTCGCTCCGGTGGCGCAGGTGCAGCACCAGCCGGCGGAAGGCCGCCGCCGCGGTCGCATCGTCGATCTGTTCCAATGTCATCGTCACGCATCCTCGGTTGATCGCGCCGCGATAGAGGCTAGAGGCGACGATGGACAAGCCGAAGGACGTTACGCCGATGAAGGCCATCAGCCCCCGTTCGCGGCAGGTCCGGATCCTGGCCACGCTCGGTCCGGCCAGCGACACGCCCGAAATGATCGCGACGTTGTTCCGGGCGGGTGCCGACGCGTTCCGGGTGAACATGAGCCACGGCGACCAGCGGTCGAAGATCGCGGTCATCCAGGCGATCCGGTCGCTGGAGAAGAAGTTCGGGCGGCCCTCGACGGTCCTCGCGGACCTTCAGGGGCCCAAGCTTCGCGTCGGCACGTTCCTCGGCGGCCGCGTCGATCTGGTGTCCGGCAGCATCTTCGTGCTCGATCGCGATCCGACCCCCGGCGACGCGACACGCGTGGAATTGCCGCACCGGGAGATCTTCGCCGCGATCGAACCCGGCGCGCGGCTGCTGCTCGATGACGGCAAGCTGGTGCTGCGCGTGACGTATCACGACGCGACCCGGATCGTTACGACGGTCGAAGTCGGCGGCCCGCTGTCGAACAACAAGGGGCTGAACGTCCCCGACGTGGTCGTGCCCGTACCGGCACTGACCGAAAAGGACCGGAGTGACCTGGCGTTCGCGGTCGACCAGGGCGTCGACTGGATCGCGCTCAGCTTCGTGCAGCGGCCCGAGGACCTGTGGGAAGCTCGCAAGCTGATCGGCGGCAAGGCGGCCTTGCTCGCGAAGATCGAGAAGCCGGCCGCGATCGAGCGGCTGGAGGAAATCGTCGAGGCCTGCGACGGCGTCATGGTCGCGCGCGGCGATCTGGGCGTCGAGATGCCGCCCCAGGCGGTGCCGCCCTTGCAGAAACGGATCGTCGAGGTGTCGCGGCGGATGGGTCGGCCGGTGGTGGTAGCGACCCAGATGCTCGAATCGATGATCAAATCGCCCTCGCCGACCCGCGCCGAAGTGTCCGACGTTGCGACCGCGATCTATGACGGGGCGGACGTCATCATGCTGTCGGCGGAGAGCGCGGCGGGCGACTGGCCGGTCGAGGCGGTGGCGATGATGAATGCGATCGGGAAAGAGGTCGAGGCAGATCCCGGCTATGCGCAGCGGATCGGCTTCACGATCACGCGGCCCGATGCGACGACCGCGGACGCGCTGTCCGAAGCGGCGAAGTCGATCGCGGCGACGGTCGGCGCAGCGGCGATCATCTGCTTCACGACATCGGGATCGACCGCCCGCCGCGTCGCACGCGATCGGCCGCCGGTGCCGATCCTGGTGCTGACGCCGCGGATGGAAACCGCACGGCGGCTCGGGCTGCTATGGGGCGCGCACAATGTTCACACGCGCGACGTCGAATCGTTCGAGGCAATGGTCGCCAAGGCCAAGCGGATCGCGCTTCGCCAGGGGCTGGTGAAGGCGGGCGACCGGGTGATCGTGATGGCGGGCGTCCCGTTCCGGACGCCTGGGTCAACCAACGTGCTGCACGTCGTGCAGATCGTGGGGGATGAACTGAAGGGGCGGGATTGAGCGATCCGAAGCGATGCTCGTCAGACCGGGAGCCCCAATTGCCGCAACTGACCGCGCAGCGTCGGTTCGCCGACGAAATGCAGCGCGGTCATCCCGACGTCCCGCGCACCGATCACGTTCACCGTGCTGTCGTCGATGAACACTGCGTCCTCCGCCACGATCCCGAACCGGTCGAGCGCCAGCCGGTAGATCGCGGCATCCGGCTTCACCAGTTTCTCGTCCCCCGAGACGACGATATCGCGGAACCGGTCGAACAAGGCATGTCGTGCGCGGAACGGCCGAAAGAATTCGCCCGAGAAATTGGTGATCGCGAACAAGGGCACGCCGGCCGCATCGAGTTCCTCGACCAGTGCGACCATTCCGGGAATTTCGCCGCGGATCGATTCGGCGAAGCGCGGCCCCCAGGCGGCGATCAGCGCGGCATGTTCGGGATAGCGTGCGGTCAATTCCGCGGATGTCTCCGCGAACGGCCGTCCCTCGTCATGCTGGAAATGCCAGGCGCGCGTGACGACATCGCGCAGGAACGCATCGAGCGCCTCACCCGGCGGGATGAGACGCTCGTACAGGAACCGCGGATCCCAGTCGAACAGCACGTTGCCGATGTCGAATACGACATTCCTGGGCGCGTTCATCAGTGAATTCGCCTGGTCGGACACGGAAGTGAATTCCGTGTCGTCGGCTGACGCTATCGCGCCGCTGGCCTCAGCCTTGCCGCGCCTTGAACCGCCGGTTCGTCTTGTTGATGACATAGGTCCGGCCGCGGCGGCGGATCACGCGATTATCGCGGTGCCGGTCCTTCAGCGACTTCAGGGAATTGCGGATCTTCATGGTCGATCGCTTCTGCTGGTTTGACGGTGTTCGGGAAAGAGCGGTCGCCTAAGGGGCCCCCGCCGCGAAGTCAAGCAACGGACCCCGCCGAAGGACCCCGCTTGCGCGACGCGCGTTGGCGGTGGATGACAGGGTTCGCCGAGCCGGCAACCGGATCGTCAGGGGTGTGCGTGATGAAACTTCGTCTGCTTGGATCGATGATGGTGGCGGGCACCGCGCTCGCGGGTTGCGCGACGACGCCGCACCAGCCGCCGACCGAGGTCGTGCGCTATCATCTCGACCAGCCGATCGAGCACGGCACCGTTGCGGTCATACCCGGCACCCCGGATCGCCAGGCTGGGCTGGAATTCCGCCCCTATGCGGATGCGGTCCAGCGCCAGCTGGCGGCGGCGGGGTTCACGATCGCCGCGCCCGGTACGACGCCGACCTATGAGGTGACCGTCGGCTTCAGCAGCACCGACGGCTTCGGTCCGCCGCGCCGCGCGCCGTTCAGCATCGGGCTTGGCATCGGCGGCGGCAGCTTCGGGCGCGGCGGTGGCGTCGGTGGCGAGGGCGGGGTCGGCTTCCCCGTCGGCGGCAGCGGCCCGCGCCGCGTCCTGCTGACGCAGCTGGACGTCACGATAAAGCGCCGTGCGGACCAGAGCGCGGTGTGGGAAGGCCATGCCCACGGCGCAGCGGATATGAGCACCATGGCTGCGACCACGTCGGCGATGGCGGACAAACTGGCCGGTGCGATGTTCGCCGGGTTCCCGGGACAGTCGGGGCGCACTATCGAGGTCAAATGAGCATCTGTATCAACGCCGCGTTCGACAGCGGCAATATCCGTCTCGTGAAGGTGGACGGCGACATCATCGATCTGGAGATCTTCGCCGACCGCCAGTCCGACTTCTATCAATGGTTCTATTTCCGCGTTGCAGGTGCCGGCGGACGCACGATCACCTGCCGCATCCTGAACGCGGGCGAATCCGCCTATCCCTTCGGCTGGCCTGGCTACAAGACACGTGCCAGCGACGACCGGATCGACTGGCGCATGATCGACACGCGCTACGACGATGGCGTGCTGTCGTTCGATTGCGCGGTCGAGGGTGACCTGATCTGGTTTGCCTATTTCGAACCGTACAGCACCGAACGTCACGCCGACCTGATCGCACGCATCGCCGCACGGCCGGGCGTCACGCACCGCGAACTGGGCCAAAGCCTCGACGGGCGGTCGATCGACTATGTGACGATCGGTGCCGGCAAGAAGCAGGTGTGGCTCTATGCCCGCCAGCACCCCGGCGAATCGATGGCGGAATGGTGGATGGAGGGCGCGCTCGACTGGCTGACCAGTCCCGCGGCCGTGCCGCTGCTGGCGCACGCGACCGTCCATATCGTCCCTAACATGAACCCCGACGGCACGGCGCGGGGGCATCTGCGCACCAACGCCGCGGGGGTGAACCTCAACCGCGAATGGCATTCGCCGAGCGCCGAACGAAGCCCCGAGATATTATGCGTCCGCGCCCGCATGGACGAGACCGGCGTCGATGTCGCGATGGATATTCACGGCGACGAGGCGATCCCGGCGAACTTCATCGCGGGGTATGAGGGCATTCCGTCCTGGACGGACGCGCATGGTGAGAAGCTGTACGCCTATAGGCGCGCGCTTGCCGACCACAGCGCCGATTTCCAGATCGAGAAGGGCTATCCGAAATCGCCGCCCGGCAAGGCGAACCTGTCGATGTCGACCAACCAGCTGGCGGAACGCTTCGGCTCGGTCAGCATGACGCTGGAGATGCCGTTCAAGGATCATGATCCCAACCCCGATCCGGTGCATGGCTGGTCGGGCGAACGGTCGAAACGCCTCGCGGTTGCGATGCTGGAGACGCTTGCGGGGATGATCGACACGCTGTGATCGAATTGCGCGAAGACGATCCGGGGGCGCCCCATGTCGCGGCGCTGATCGCGTTCCACGTCGCCGCCGCTCATGCGGATACACCGGTCGAGAACAGTCACGCGCTCGGTTCCGGTGGACTGTGCTTGCCCACCATCACCTTCTGGACCGCGTGGCGCGGCGGTACGCTTGCGGGGATGGGTGCGCTGAAGGATCTGGTCGACCGGCACGGCGAAGTGAAGTCGATGCGTACGGTACCGGCACACCTCCGCCAAGGCGTCGGTCATGCGATCTTGGCTCGTCTGGTGGAAACGGCGCGCGCCCGTGGTTACCGGCGGGTCAGCCTGGAAAACGGGCACCGCGGCCTCCTTCGCCGCCGCGAATGCGCTGTACGAACGCTTCGGCTTCGTGGACGGGCCGGTCTTCGGTGGCTATCCGCCCAGCCCGCACAACCGCTTCATGACGTTATCACTGTAGGAACCCGTCGATGCCAACCCTCGTCCTGCTCCGCCACGGCCAGTCGGTCTGGAACCTGGAAAACCGCTTCACCGGCTGGTGGGATGTCGATGTGACCGGGCGGGGCGTGGCCGAGGCCAAGGCGGCGGGGGAGCTGATGGCGGCGAAGGGCCTGGATTTCGACCTGACCTTCACCAGCCTCCAGACGCGCGCGATCAAGACGCTCGACCTCGCGCTGGAGGCGATGGGGCGGCTCTGGCTGCCGGTGGAGAAGGACTGGCGGCTGAACGAGCGGCATTATGGCGGGCTGACCGGCCTCGACAAGGCCGAGACCGCGGCGAAGCACGGCGATGCGCAGGTCCATGTCTGGCGCCGCAGCTTCGACATCCCGCCCCCGCCGCTGGAAGCGGACAGTGCCTACGACCTGTCGAAGGACCGCCGCTATGCCGGCATCGCGATCCCGTCGACCGAAAGCCTGAAGGACACCATTGCGCGCGTGCTACCCTATTGGGACGCGACGATCGCGCCTGCGCTGAAGGACGGCCAACGCGTCCTGATCTCCGCCCACGGCAATTCGCTGCGCGCGCTGGTCAAGCATTTGTCGGGGATCGCCGACGATGAAATCACGAGCCTGGAGATCCCGACCGGGCAGCCGATCGTGTACGAACTGGCGGACGATCTGACGGCGATCGACCGCTATTATTTGAAGGACCGGTGAAGGCTTGTCAGGCCGCCGCCTTCGCGGCACCTTCCGTACTATGATGATTCGCCACGCGGTCCTGATGACCATCGTCCTCGCGCAGACGACATCGGCGACCGAACCAGGAAAAAGAGCCATGAGCCAGCATGTCGCGACGGGCACATTCGACGTCAGCCTGACGCCGGTCGGCACACCCGATGCGGCGGTTGGCAGCATGATGATCGCCAAGACCTTTCACGGCGATCTTGAGGGAACCAGCGCGGGCCAGATGCTGGCGATCCGCACCCCACGTCCGGTTCGGCGGGCTACGTCGCGATGGAGCGGGTGACGGGTACGGTCGCAGGCCATCGCGGCAGCTTCGCGCTCCAGCATAGTGGCACGATGAATCGCGGCGCGTCTTCGCTGAGCGTCGGCGTCGTGCCGGACTCTGGCACCGACGGCCTGTTGGGGATCGGTGGAACGATGGAGATCGAGGTTTCGCCAGGCAAGCACGCCTATCGGTTTAGTTACGTGTTGCCGACGGAGCGGTAAGTTTCTTCTCCCCTCCCGCAAGCGGGAGGGAGCGACTATAACCCCTCCCACCCGACCCACTGCGCATGCGACAGCCGCCGCGCCAGCGTCCAGGTCTGCACGCGCAGGTCGGGAACCGCGACGATTTCCCAGAACGCGCCGCGCGTCATCGGGCCGAGCGCGTAGAGCCAGTCGTTCGCGCAGCCGTCGCGGCCGATCGTTCGCGCCTGCGGATCGACGTCGATGCCCAGTCGCGCGGCGTCGGGCCGGATCGCGCCCGTCTCCACCAGGCGCGCCACCAGCGGGTCGGTGGTGCGCGACAGGTCGCCCTGCGGCCCGGTGCAATTGACGATGCGGGCGACTCGCATCGTCTCCGGCGTGGCGCACCCGCGCGGTCGCCACGTCACCGCGACCGCGCCGTCGATCGGATCGGCGGCGATCGTCTTGCCCGCAATCAGCGTCAATCGACCGTCGGCGCGCAAGCCCTCGATGCGGTCCGCGACCGCGGGGGCGAGGCGGTGGCGATGGATATCCCACCATGGGCGCAGATGGCGGAGGAAGCGCGCGCGCTGCGCCCCGTCAGCAGCGCGCCACATCGCCTGGTTGAACGGGCGAAGCTCGTCCACCGCCGCGCGCCAGCCGATCGCCGCCCCGCGCGCGCGAACGTCGCGCAGCAGCGCCGACGCGGTCGTGCCCGGGCGGTCGCGGCGTGGATCGGGGTTGGGTGCCGGCGCATGGCGATGCGGCAGCAGCCCGCGCCGCGACAGGGCGACGATCCGGCCGCCGAATCCGCGCGCGTCCAGCATCAGCACGACATCGACCATCGTCAACCCGGTACCCAGCACCAGTACGGTGTCGTCATCCTGCAGCCCTTCGGCGACATCCGCCGCCCAGGGATCGGGCTTGTACCGACCGCGCGGCAACCGGTCGGGATCGAAGCCCGGCGGGGTGTGCGGCGGCAGGTTGCCGATCGCGAGCACCGCGGCGTCGGCATCGATCGTACGGCCGTCCGCCAGCGTCAGGCGCCCGCCCGTGCCATTGCGCCGAAGATCGACGACATCGCCGCGGACCAGTTGCAACCGGTCGCCGGCCCGCGCGCGCGCCTCCGCCAGCAGACCCGCGAGATACGCGCGGTAGGTCAGCCGCGGCACGAACGTCGCGTCCGGATCGGCGATCCCGCGCGCGGTCAGCCAGCGGCAGAAATGATCGGCATCGTCGGGAAACGCGCTCATCCCGGCGGCACGGACGTTCAGCAGATGGTCGGGATGCGCCGCGCCGTACGCGAGCCCCTCGCCCGCCACGTCGCTGCGTTCGATCAACGTCGCGCGCGGGCCATCGTGACGGAGCAGGTTGATCGCGTGCAGCGTCCCTGAAAAGCCCGCACCGACGATGGCGACGTGATCGATCATGGGTGATGGATAACCGCGTGACGGGGTGGCGGATAGTCCGCGGCCATTGCCTCGTCCCGGCGGCAAGGCTAACCGCCGTTCATGACGCAGCCTCCCAGCAACCACCCCGTTGTCGGCATCATCATGGGGTCCACATCCGATTGGGAGACGATGCGCCACGCCGCGCATGTCCTCGACGTGCTGGGTGTCGTGCATGAGACGAAGGTCGTGTCCGCGCATCGTACGCCCAAACGATTGTACGACTATGCGGGGACCGCCGCGGACCGGGGTCTGAAGGTCGTCATCGCCGGCGCGGGCGGTGCGGCACATCTGCCGGGCATGGTCGCCGCGCTGACGCATCTGCCGGTGCTCGGCGTGCCGGTCGAGTCAAAGGCGTTGAAGGGCATGGATAGCCTGTTGTCGATCGTCCAGATGCCGGGCGGCGTCCCCGTGGGGACGCTGGCGATCGGCAAGGCCGGATCGATTAATGCCGGGCTGCTGGCAGCGGCGATCCTGGCGACCGCGGACGATGCGCTGACGGAGCGGCTGAAGACCTGGCGCGCGAGCCAGACCGGCGGCGTCGCGACCGATCCGCGCTGAGATGATCGAGCCCCCGCGCATCCGCCCCGGCGGTACGATCGGCATATTGGGCGGGGGGCAGCTCGGACGGATGCTCGCGGTCGCCGCCGCGCAGCTTGGCTATCGCACCCACGTCCTCGCCCCCGACCGCGAGAGCGTGGCGGCGCAGACCGCGACCAGCCTGACGCGGGCGGATTATCACAACCGGATCGTCCTGGCCGACTTTGCCGCCGCTTGCGATGTCGTGACCTATGAGTTCGAGAATGTCGCGGTCGGCCCGGTCGAATGGCTGGCGGAGCGCGTGCCCGTCCATCCGCACCCCCGTGCGCTCCGCGTCGCGCAGGAACGGATCGCGGAAAAGCGCTTCGTCGAGGGATTGGGCGGACGTCCTGCGTTATGGGCCGCGGTGGATAGCCGCGCGGACCTCGACGCCGCGCTCCAGGTCACCGGTTTCCCTGCGATCCTGAAGACCACGCGCTTCGGCTATGACGGCAAGGGGCAGGCGCGGATCGACGATGGCCCAAGCGCCGACGCGGCCTGGGCGGCGATCGGGCAAGGCGCGGTGCTGGAGGCGTTCGTGCCGTTCGTGCATGAGTTCTCCGTACTGATCGCGCGCGACGCGGGCGGGCGGGTGGCGCGCTACGACCCGCCGCTCAACGTCCACCGCGACGCGATCCTTCGCACGTCGCGGGTGCCCGCCCCCGAGATCGCCGAACAGACCGCGCCCGCGACCGCGCTCACGGAGGCGATCGCGGAGGCGCTCGGCTATGTCGGCGTGCTGACGGTGGAGTTCTTCGCGACGCCGGATGGCCCGGTGTTCAACGAAATGGCACCGCGGGTGCATAATTCGGGACACTGGACGATCGAGGGCGCGGACTGTTCGCAGTTCGAAAACCATATCCGCGCGATCTGCGGCCTGCCGCTCGGATCGACCGCGCTGACCGGGCGCGAGGCCCGGATGGAAAACCTCATCGGCGATGTCGCGGTCGATCCGCTGCTGGCGGAAACCGCGGCGCATCTTCACCTCTACGGCAAGGGCGAGGCCAGACCGGGGCGCAAGATGGGGCATGTGACGCGGGTAACGCGGTAGCCTTCACGCAATCCGGAAATGAAAGAGCCCGAAATGAAAAGAGGTTGCCGGGCGCATCCCTGCGACCCGACAACCTCCTGACATGGTCAGCGGCCGGAGAGCTCCAGCCCGGGAGACCATGCTCCGCTTATCCTATGGACCCTCGATCGTTGACTGGGAGAGGATCCTCCCCGACCGGGCCCGGCGGATCAGCGGCGCGCCTCCCGAACGAACCGAACCGAACTCACTGCTGAACCATGAGACATCGGATCACCTCCTTTCGCTTGTTGATAGCCAATTGCCCCCATCGCTGGCGACGTCCGCAATGTGAGTCATACGAAGCCACGATGCAAGTGTCGTAATGCGGGATCGGTGCAAAATCGACGCATGGCCGATCAACCGCGGCAATCCTCCGTCACTCGCTCGATCTCGGCCCAGGCGGGGACGACCAGCGGCGGCATGCCTGACTGTTCCAGCACGAAATGCCCGCGACTAAACCCCATCGCATCGAGCAGCGGATCGCCGGGCGTAATCGCAACCGCGATGAACGGTTCCTCCGCATTATCGGTCGGGACGGCATTCAGCATTCGGGTAAGGCTGGTGGTTCGAAGCGTCAGCGTTGCCGCATGGTCGCCGGCGCGCGACAGATATAGCATGCGCGCCGCCCGGTCGCAGCGCAGCACCAGCATCGCTTCGCTATACGCCGGCCCGAACAACGCAATCGACCCCCGCGAATCCCGGCGGTAGCTCCACACGCCCGGCGTCGGCGGCCAGTCGCGCCGGTCGGGCCCGACGGCGGCGGGTTTAGGCGGCGGCGGCAGCGCGGGCGTCGCGACGGTAACCGGTGCCGGCGGTGCGACCGGGCGCGGCGCGGTACAGGCGGCCAGCAGGAGGATGGTGGCGAGGGGAAAAATGAAACGCATCGCCTGCACCGTTATGCGCCTGCGTCCCCCCGCTCAAGCCGCATCGCGCCACGCCGACCGCAGCGTGCGGGGAACCGCCGGCGGTCAACGCATGTTTCCCTATCGAACGGAGATCAACATATGACCGACACCGCCGCCCCGACCCAGCAGCTCGTCCAGGCCAATGTCAGCGGCACGATGAAGGTCGAAAGCCGCGACGGCGATGCGGTCGGCACCGTCCATGCCTTCATGGTCCACAAGGGTGCGGGCCGGGTGACGCATGCGGTGCTGTCGCTCGGCGGGTTTCTGGGGATGGGCAGGAGTTTCTATCCGCTGCCTTTTGCGCTGCTGACTTTCGACCCGGTCCGCGACATGTATGTCGTCACGATCGACCGGCGTGTACTGGAAGGCGGCCCAAGCTGGGCGAACAACGCGCCGGTGTTCGACCAGGCCTATGCCGACCGGGTGGCACGCTATTACGAGACGGCCGCCGAGAATCTGGCGGCAAGTTAGGCGGCGCGGGGAACGATGCGGTCGAGCGCAGCGGACTCGTTGCGCTGCACTTCCTCAACATCGTAACTGACCTGAAGCCGCAGAAAGAAGCCGTCAGACATACGGAAATAACGCGTAAGGCGCGCATCGATCGACGGATCGATATCCCGCTCGCTCGCGACGATATCGCGCAACACGATCGGATCGATGCCGGCACCCAGCGCGACCTCCTCAATCGGGATTTCGCTGCCGACGAGGAAATCCTCGCGCAAGATATCGCCCGGATGGACGTTGTCCAACCGATCGTCATCCGCGATGGTAATCCTCGATCCGGACATCGTCCGCGCCTCCTTCCGACCAGCGGAAGGTGATCCGCCACTGGTCGTTGATCCGGACGCTATATCGTAAAGGCATGAAGCCTTTCAACTGTTCCAGCCGATTGCCGCGGGGGATGCGGAGTTCGTCGAGACGTTCGACATTGTCGAGCTGGCGGAGTTTGCGGCGCGCGCTGCGCTGAATGTCGGGCGGAAGCTGGCGGCTGGGTTCGCCGCGCCAGATGCGTTCGGTTTCGGGGTCGGCGAACGAGCGGATCATAACCCAGCCCTAGTCACGGCCATCGACACGCTTTCCGGGAAGCGATAGCGATTGCAGCCCTGATCGTAGCTCCACTCCTGCTCGAACCACCAGCTGCCCTGTCGGTAGCCGGGCGTGCCGGTCACCCGCCTGCCAAATGCCCCGAGCAGTCCGGCTAGCTGCGCGGGCGAATAGCCAGTCGCTTTCTGTAGTTCGATCGCGGAGGTCCAGCGCGGCTGGTTCATTTTGATGGTTTTCAACATGGCGACCTGCTCTTTCGACAGAGGACGTCGCTTAAGCACCTTATATGCTGTGTTTTCGTCCACGTATTTACGCAGGGAGATCGGTCGTCCAGGTTCGGGCAGATTCACTGAGGATTGCATGGAACGAAGCAATTCAGCAATTTCGGCGGGCGTGCCTTCCACCTCTACCTTGCCAAACTGAGCTTTCATCGAATTCCCTTCCAATCGCACCCTCTATAGCCTCAGTATAGCCTCAGGTGTAGCCGATGGCAAGGGACAAGCTATTTATGAAGGGGCTTCGAAGCGGCTTCGCGGCGGCTTCACCGCGACCGCGATCCCCCCATCCGCATCTTGCTTTCTCGCCCGTATCGCCCTTTGCGCGTCCCCGCCTTGCCCTCGTTGCTCCGTCCCATCACGGGCGCCTTTTGTTGATCCACCGACAGGCCCAGTTCGTCGTTTTCCAGCTGTCGGATTTCATCGCGGAGGCGCCCGGCGGTTTCGAATTCGAGGTCGGACGCGGCCTTGCGCATCTGCTTTTCCAGGTCCTCGATATAGGCGCGCAGATTGTGGCCGACCATGTGCGGGCGGTCTTCATCGATGGGAATCGTGACCTGATCGCCGCTCGCGACATGCGCGATGATGTCGCCGATGTTGCGGCGGATCGTCTGCGGAGTGATGCCGTGTTCGCTATTATACGCGACCTGCTTTTCGCGGCGGCGTGCGGTCTCGTTCATCGCGCGCTCCATCGATCCGGTGATCCGGTCGGCATACAGGATCACCCGCCCGTCGACGTTGCGCGCGGCGCGGCCGATGGTCTGGATCAGCGAGGTCTCGCTTCGGAGGAACCCCTCCTTGTCCGCATCCAGGATCGCGACCAGCCCGCATTCGGGGATGTCGAGCCCCTCGCGCAGCAGGTTGATCCCGATCAGCACGTCGTACACGCCCAGCCGCAAATCGCGGATCAGTTCGATCCGCTCCAGCGTCTCGACATCGCTGTGCATGTAGCGGACGCGTATTCCCGCCTCGTGCATATATTCGGTCAGATCCTCCGCCATCCGCTTGGTCAGCGTCGTGACGAGCGTGCGATAGCCGGCCTCCGTCGTCTTGCGGCATTCGACGATCAGGTCCTGCACCTGCTCTTCGACGGGTTTGATCTCGACGGGCGGATCGATCAGCCCGGTGGGGCGAATGACCTGTTCGGCGAAGACGCCGCCGGTGCGCTCCATCTCCCACCCCCCCGGCGTCGCCGAGACATAGGTGGTCTGCGGGCGCATCGCGTCCCATTCGTTGAAGCGCAGCGGACGGTTGTCGATCGCCGAGGGCAGGCGGAAGCCATATTCGGCGAGCGTCAGCTTGCGGCGGTGATCGCCCCTCGACATGCCGTTGATCTGGCCGATCGTCACATGGCTTTCGTCGACGAACAGCAGCGCGTTCTCGGGCAGGTATTCGAACAAGGTCGGCGGCGGTTCGCCGGGCAGGCGACCGGTCAGGAAGCGGCTGTAATTCTCGATCCCGTTGCAGCTGCCGGTCGCGGCGATCATCTCGAGGTCGAAATTCGTCCGCTGCTCCAGCCGCTGCGCCTCCAGCAGCTTGCCCTCGATCACCAGTTCCTTCAGCCGTTCCGACAGCTCGTGCCTGATCGCCTCCCCCGCCTGTTTCAGCGTCGGGCCGGGAGTGACGTAATGGCTGTTGGCATAGACACGGACCGAGTTGAGCGACGCGACCTTCTTGCCGGTCAGCGGATCGAATTCGGTGATCTCCTCGATCTCGTCGCCGAAGAACGCAATCCGCCAGGCGCTGTCCTCGTAATGCGAGGGGAAGAGTTCCAGCGTATCGCCGCGCACCCGGAAAGCGCCGCGCTGGAACGCCGCGTCGTTGCGCTTGTATTGCAGCGCTACCAGCTTGCGGACGATTTCGCGCTGGTCGACGGTCTGGCCCTTCTTCAGGTCGAAGATCATCGCCGAATAGGTCTCGACCGAACCGATGCCGTAGAGACACGACACCGACGCGACGATGATGACGTCGTCCCGCTCCAGCAGCGCACGCGTCGCGGAGTGCCGCATCCGGTCGATCGATTCGTTCACCGAGCTTTCCTTCTCGATGTACGTGTCCGACCGCGGCACGTATGCTTCGGGCTGGTAATAGTCGTAATAGCTGACGAAATATTCGACCGCATTGCCGGGGAAGAACGACTTCATCTCGCCATATAATTGCGCCGCCAGGATCTTGTTGGGTGCGAGGATCAGCGCAGGCCGCTGCAACTGCTCGATAACCTTCGCCATCGTGAAGGTCTTGCCCGAACCGGTCACCCCGAGCAGCACCTGGTCGCGCTCGCCGTCCAGTGCCGCCGCGGCCAGTTCGGCGATCGCGCCCGGCTGATCGCCGCTTGGGCTGTATTCGCTGACGATCCGGAAGGCCTTGCCGCCCTCCACCTTTTGCGGCCGCTGCGGGCGGTGCGGTACGAACGAGCCGTCGGTTTCGGGCTCGGCGAGGCTGGTGCGGATCTGGATGGCCATGCTTCCGAATATGGGTCCGATCGCGGCAACGCGCAACGAACGTGGAAGCCGGCGCGCGCCCCGGCCGGCACATCATGGCGATCGCATGTTCAGACCCAATCAGGGAATGGCGTCCGCGGCGCGGCGCGGGCTGCGTCTACGCGAGAAGTTCGGTCGCGGCGGTACCGATGTCGGCGTCCGGCGTACGAATCGGCTTGCCGAGGGCGCGGACCTCAGCGAGGACGATGTGAAGTCGATGCACGGTTATTTCGCTCGCCATGCGGTCGACAAGGACGGCGGCACGCACAAATGGAACTCGAACGATGATCCGTCCGCCGGCTTCATCGCCTGGCTGTTGTGGGGCGGCGACGCCGGGGAGAAATGGGCGAATGCGAAGGCGAAGACGCTGTGACGGTCAAACCGATCAGACTCATCGAAGCCGATTGCCCGTGCGACCAGGCGCTGCCAATATGACCGGGGGGATGCCATGAAACTCGATCTGAAAATCACCACCGGCGTAGCCGCGGCGCTGCTGGTGTCGGGCTGCGGCCAGCGGGACAATGGGTGGACCGCCACCGATAACACCGCGATCTGCACCGACCGGCAGGGTAATCGCGTGCCCGACGCCGAATGCCAGCGGCATGTCGGGGGCGGGGGCATGGGTACCGCCTTTCTGTGGTATTATCTCGGCCGCAACAGCGTGATCCCCTATTACGGCCAGCATGTCGGCGGCGGATCGTTCAGGCCGGCCGCCGGCGCGGCCTATGCGCGCGCGCCCGCCGGGAGTGCGATGACCCGCTCTGCGGCGATATCGCGCGGCGGGTTCGGGTCGTCGGCGCGCGGCTTCGGGGGTTTCGGCGGCGGTGCCGGCGAGTGAGACGGATCGAGATCGAGCCCAGGCCCGACTGGCATACGAAGGTCGAAGCCGAGGGCCTGATCTGGCACACCAGCGCCGGACAGCCTTATTGGAACGAAAGCGCCTATTACAGCTTCACGGGCACGCAGATCGAGCAGATCGAGGATGCGACGGCCGAACTCTACCGGCTGTTCCTCGCGGCCGGGCAGGCGATCGTCGACGACCAGACACTGCTCGACCGGTTCTGCATTCCGCCGATATTCCATCAGGCCGTCCGCGATGCCTGGGACGCCGAACCGCCCGCATTGAATTTCGGCCGCTTCGATCTCGGTTATGACGGTGCCGGGCCACCCAAGCTGTTCGAATTCAACTGCGACACGCCGACATCGCTGCTCGAGGCGGCCGTGATCCAATGGTCGTGGAAGGAGGAACGGTTCGCGCATCTCGACCAGTTCACCAGCCTCCACGACAAGCTGGTCGGCAAATGGACCGACATCCGCCATCTCCTGCCCCCCGCGGTGCATTTCGCGCATGTCGCCGACGATGCGGCCGAGGACGCGGTGACGACATCGTATCTGCGCGATACCGCGGAAGCGGCGGGCATCGCGACGATCCCGATCCTCATCGACAATATCGGCTGGGACGACGACGGCCGATGCTTCGTGGACGATGCCGAACAGCCGATCGACGCGGTATTCAAGCTCTATCCATGGGAATGGCTGGTAAATGAGGCGTTCGCGCCGCAGCTGCTCGAAAGCCTCGGCGGCATGGTATGGATAGAGCCGATCTGGAAGATGATCTGGTCGAACAAGGCCATTCTCGCGATCTTGTGGCAGCTCTTCCCCGGCCATCGCAATCTGCTCGAGACATCGTTCGACATCCCCGCCGGCGACGCGGTCGCAAAGCCGATGCTGGCCAGGGAGGGCGCGAACGTCTCGATCCGCCGCGCCGGCGCGGTCGTCGCCTCGACCACCGGGGCTTATGGCGACGAGGGGTATGTGTACCAGGCGCTGTACCATCTGCCCGAAGCCGCACCGGGCTGTTTTCCGGTCATCGGCAGCTGGATCGTCGACGGCGAACCTGCCGGGATCGGCATCCGCGAAGACGGGTTGATCACCGGCAACACCGCACGGTTCGTGCCTCACGTCATCGAAGGGTAAGGCCGTTGTCCCATCCGCGGCGCGATCCGGTGCGGATCAGAAGTCGAACGCGGCGACCTCGGTCCTCTTGGCAAGCATGAAGGCATCGGCGACCAGCTGGAACGGCACGGCATCGACCTTCGACCGCCCATCGGCCAGCAGCGCGGCGAATTCCTTGTAGATGTCGGGATATTCGTCGGCCGGTCCGACGAACGGCGGCTCGCCGGCGGTCTGCAGCTGCGCGCCGCCGTCTACCAGGGTCAGCTTCGTCCCGTCCGTCGTCTCGACATCGACCGACCATGTCTGCGGTCCGGTCTGACGCCAGTCGAGTTCGCCGACAAGCTGCCCGTCGGTCGCCAGACCGGTGCCGAAGGTCAGATTGGCGGCGATCGGTGCCTCCCGGTTTGCCGGGAAGAACAATTCCGCCGCGCTGATGAACACCGGCTGCGGCAGGATCCGGGTCAGGATCGACAGCGCGTTGATACCGGGATCGAAGATGCCGAACCCGCCGGCCGCCATGATCCAGTCCTGTCCCGGATGCCAGCGCCGCAGGTCCTCCTTCCAGGTGACCCTCAGCGATTTCAGCGTCTTTCCCGCCAGCATGTCCGCGGCGCGCTTCACCGCGGCGTTGTGCTGTGCGTGGTATGTCGCGAACGCGACCTTGCCGGCGGCGTCGGCGCGGTGCGCGATATCCGCGACTTCGGTTACGGTTCCCGCGGGTGGCTTCTCCAGCAGCACATCCTTGCCCGCCGCGAGACACGCCGCGGCGATCGAGCGACGCGGGCCGGGCGGGGTGCAGATCGACACGACGTCGAGATCGGCGACGCCCTTCAGCATCGCATCATAGCCGTCGAACGACGGCACGCCATCGGGCGGGCTGCCGCCGCCGCTGTTGCACACCGCCGCAAGCTGGAACTCGGGCGTCGCGGCGATCGCAGGGACATGCTGATCCCGCGCGATCTTGCCGAAGCCGATGATGCCGATCTTGTATTTGGCCATTTGGCGGTCCTTTTCGATCTCAGGCGGTAAAGTGAAGCAAATGGCCGTCGGGATCCCGCAGGCACGCGATGGTCGCATCCCCCTGCCCGCATGCCGGCGGTCCGGACGGCGCGAGAAGGGTTTGCGTGGCCGCTATGTCACCCTCCGCGCATTCGCGCACGGCCGGCGGCTCGGGCGACCGGTAGTGGAGCAGCTCGATGTGCGGCCCCGGCCCGGGCGTCAGCAGCGTGACGATGTCGACGACGGCGTCGTCGAGGCCGTCGAGCCGTGCCTGTTCCGGCCCCCGGTTCAGCGACTCGGATCCGACGTGGAAACCAAGCCCGGTGTAGAAGGCGATGCTCGGCGCAAGCGAGCGTACCGCCAACGCGGTGTGATCGATGCCGAGGAACACCGCGCCGTCCGTGTTCGGCAAGCCGGCCCGGTCGCTGACAGGCGCATACGAGAGTTCGAGCGGATGGCCGTCGGGGTCGCGGAACTTGTACGCCGTCACCGATCCCGTGCTTGGCGGCAAAAGCTGAGGCCCGCCCCGGGTGATCGGCTCCGGCAAGACGCGAGCGAGCCGCTCGTACGCGGTCGCCATGTCGGCCACCGCGATCGCGAAATGCTGGAACCACGGATCGTTCGCGGCGCGCGGCTGCGGATAGGGCTCCCCGTCCGGACGCAATATCAATTCGATCCGCTCCGACCCGAGCGCGAGTCGCGCACGGTCCGCCGACCGCGCCTCGATCACGAACGCAAGCGCATCGGTATAGAAGCCGATCGCCCGGTCCAGGTCGTGCACGTTCAACGCGATCCGCGCGATATGCCCGATGCGCGGGGAGGTCCCGATGCGCGGGGAGGTCATGCCGGGGTGTCCACGCACCCGATAACGCGCAAGCGGCGTTTCGGTGCCTGCGTACCGGCGGCTGGAGGGTCTGACGAATGAAAATCAATTGGCCCCTATACGCGCTCGCGGTCGGGGCGTTCGGCATCGGTACGACGGAGTTCGCGCCGATGGGCCTGTTGCCTGTGATCGCGACCGGTCTGCAAGTGTCGATACCGGCGGCGGGCCTGCTCGTCACCGGCTATGCGCTCGGCGTGATGGTCGGCGCGCCGCTATTGACCCTGCCGACGGGCCGCCTCGATCGCAAGCTTCTGCTGGTCGGGTTGATGGGTCTGTTCACGCTCGGCAATTTCCTGGCAGCGGTCGCACCCGGCTATGGCTGGCTGATGGCGGCGCGGATCGTGACGTCGCTGTGTCATGGCTCGTTCTTCGGCGTCGGATCGGTGGTAGCCGCGTCGCTCGTCGCGCCCGAGCGTCGTGCCGGCGCGGTCGCGGCGATGTTCAGCGGGCTGACGATCGCCAATATCGGCGGGGTGCCGCTGGCGGCATGGATCGGGCAGCACATCGGCTGGCGCGCCGCCTTCGCGGGCATCGGCGGGCTCGGCGTGATCGCGATGATCGCACTTGTGTTGGCCTTGCCGCGGATCGCCGGGAATGCGCGGACCGACATCCGCCGCGAACTGAAGGCGATGGGCCGGCCGGCCGTGCTGCTCGCACTGCTGGCGACCGTGCTCGGCTCGGCGGCGATGTTCACCGTCTTCACCTATATCGCCCCCATTCTGCAGCATGTGACCCATGTCTCCCAGAATATGGTAACGGTGACGCTGGTAATCTACGGCATCGGCCTGACCATCGGCAACGCGCTCGGTGGACGTTTCGCCGACAAGGCGCTGACGCCGACACTGATCGTCGTGTTCTCATCGCTCGTGACGTTGCTCGTTCTGTTTGCCTGGACGATGCACAGCGCCGTACCGGCGATCGCGACTGTCTTCGCGTGGGGCGTGGCGACTTTCGCGCTCGTGCCGTCACTGCAGGCGCGGGTGATGAGCGTGGCGAGCGACGCGCCGAATCTTGCCTCGTCG
Source organism: uncultured Sphingomonas sp. (assembly GCF_964244235.1). Lineage (GTDB taxonomy): Bacteria > Pseudomonadota > Alphaproteobacteria > Sphingomonadales > Sphingomonadaceae > Sphingomonas. Next base: position 6,098 of record NZ_CAXTII010000014.1, on the reverse strand, counting down.
ATCAACATCGGGGCGTTCAATCTGGGCAACGCGATCGGCGCGGCGCTTGGCGGCGGGGTGATCGCGGCCGGGCTCAGCTACGCCTGGGTCTCGGTCGCAGGGGCCGCGATGGCGGCGGGCGGACTTGCACTGATCCTGCTGACGCGCGGCCGGGGCGATCAGCGCAGTCGTTCGGCGACGTGATCGGCGACGCGTAGCGCGTTGGCGATGATCGTCAGTGTCGGGTTCACCGCGCCGATCGTCGGGAAGAAGCTCGCGTCGGCGACGTAGAGATTGTCGATCTCATGCGCCCGGCAGTGGAGATCGAGGACGGATGTCGTCGGATCGGTGCCGAAACGCATCGTGCCCGCCTGGTGCGCGGTACCGCCGACCGGGATGTTTTTCCCCAGATACAGCGACCGTTCGAGCAGTTGCGGGTGCGCATCGACCTGCGTCAGCAGCCCCCCCAGCTTGTGCCGCAGGCGGCGGTGCGCTTCGCCGCCGGTCGGGCGCACCGCGAGCGTGACGCGACCGTCCTTGCCGAGCGTGATCCGGTTGCTGGGCAACGGCAGGTCCTCGCTCATCACCCAGAAATCGATCGCGTGCTGCGCCAGCACGTCGAACGGCTTGTCGGGAAACCATTGCAGGAAAGCGGGCAGCGCCTCGCCCTCCACCGCCGCGCCGTGGGACTTGCCGTTGGTCAGGATGGTGCCAAGCGGATATTCCCAGTCGTCCGCCCCGAAATAGAAATCGGTCAGCGCCAGCGTCTTCTGGAACACGGTATCGTTGCGTTCGCGCGACACCGCCATGAAGGCGGCGTTGTTGTGGCGCATATAGTTGCGGCCGACCTGGTCCGAACCGTTGGCGAGGCCGTTCGGATGTCGATCGCTCGCGGAGCGGAACATCAGCAGCGCCGAGGAGAGCGCGCCGCACGCCGCGACGACGATATCGGCGGCATAGACCTCCGCCACGCCGTCGCGCACGACGTGCACCGCAGTGACGGTGCGCCCCGACGCGTCGGTCTCCAGCCGTTCGGCATAGGCCCCGGTCAGGAGCGTGACATTGTCGTGCGCCAGCGCGGGTTCGACGCAGGCGATCTGCGCATCCGCCTTGCCGTTGGTCAGGCAGGGAAAACCGTCGAACGCGTCGCAGCGGATGCAGGCGCTCGTCGGCGACGCCCGCGTTCCGACCTCGTCGAGCAGGATGCCGAGCGGCTGGGGAAACGGGTGGTGGCCGATCTTCTCCAAAGCGTCCGACAGCGCCTGAAGCCGTGGCTCGTGCGCGACCGGCTTGAACGGATAGGGCCCGCTCGACGGCGGCTCGTTCGGATCGAGACCACGCTGCCCGTGGACGTGGTAGATCGCCTCGGCCTGCGCGTAATAGGGTTCGAACACTTCGTACGGCAGCGGCCATGCGGGGGAAACGCCGTCCGAATGGACGATCTCCCCGAAATCGCGCTCGCGCAGGCGGAACAGTGCGGAGCCATAGACCTTGCTGTTGCCGCCGACCATATAGTGCAGACCGGGATGGAAGCTGTGGCCGCGGTCGTCATACCAGGTCTCCTTGACCTGATATTTCCCGTCGACGAACACCGCGCGTGCGTTCCAGTTGTCGCGCTCGCGCGTCAGATAGTCGCCGCGCTCGAGGATCAGGATCCGCTTGCCGGTCGCCGCAAGCCTGAGCGCGAGCGAAGCCCCGCCCGGGCCCGAGCCGATCACGATGACGTCGAAGCGGTCGTTGCTCATCGGCGTGGCTCCTGTTAGCCCGCGCACAGGGCCGTAACCTTGATGCGTCCACACCGATCTCCGTTGGAACCCCCGCCATGACGTGGAACGAGGCAATCTGGATCGCGGCGCGGGTCTGCCTCGTCGCCATGTTCCCGTTCAGCGCGATCGACAAGGTGTGGCACTGGAAAAATTCATTGGCGCAAACCAACGCGGGCCGATCGCCCGGGAGCGGTGGCCTGCCCGGCGCGCCGCTGCTGCTGGTGCTGGCGATCCTGGTCGAGGGGCTGACGCCGATCTGCATCGTGACGGGCTGGCTCGACCGGCCCGCCGCCGTGCTGCTGGCCGGCTTCTGCGTCGTCACCGCGTTTCTGTATCACCCGTTCTGGGCGTATCCGGACTTCTTCAGCGCCGGCGACGACAGCGTGGCGCGCGAGCATTTCTGGCAATTCGTGAAGAATTTCGGTCTCGTCGGTGGTCTCCTGCTGGTCGTGTTCGCGGGAACGCCGGAAAGCCCGTTCGCGGTCCTGCGGCCCGCGACCTGGTCGTCCCATCCGGGTTGAGCGCAACGTCAGGCCGCGGCTCCGCTCATCGAGGCTTGCCCGTGCGATCCCGACGGCGGCGAAGTGATGCACCGTCCGGCGTACAGCGCCTTGAAAGGTCCTTGCAGCGAACGCCCGAGGTCCGTGATCTCGTATTTCACCGCGATCGGCGACACCGGGATGACGCGACGGGACACCAGGCCGTTGCATTCCGGCCGGCGCAGGTGCCGCGTCAACGCCTTCTGGGTCACTCCCATCCATGAGTCGGATCGCGGTCGGCGACCCCCCTCCCCCGCGTCACCCGCCTCTGTCTTGGACGCGGCCTCAGCCGCCGGCGACTGCTTCGCTTTTCCGTGTGCGCTCCCGCGAAACCACATGACCGGCTGAGCCGTTGTTCGCTTACAACGTGCCAGCACATATGCGGGCGACACGCCGACCGCCCAAATTGCCGTAGGAGAGCGAGACATGGACCGTCACGAAGAGGCTCGCCGTCTCAACAGCGACCTTAGCCTGGTCGGATTGCGCGCGCAGGCGACGGCGGTCGGCCTGGTGCAATTATGCGCCGAACTCCTTCAGGCGGGCGTACTGGACGATCAGGCGATCGGTCGAATCAAGACCGCGATCGCCGATCAGATCGTCGTATCGTACAAGCCCAAACGGGGACGCGAAGATTTCGAGGCGGCGCTGCTTCGTCGTCTCGACAAGCTGTTTCCGCTTACCGGGCAAGACGGCCATCCCGCCGCCGCCGTCGGGACATCGCAGGACATGCGGACCGGTTTGAACCTCGAGCCCGACCATGATATCTAGCTGGCACGGGGATACGCGCGGGAGCCAGCCCCAATGACCGCTCGATACACAAAGGCTCGAAGAACAAGAAGGCCCGGTATTTTACGAGCTACGGCGCGAAACTCCGTATCCCTGCGACGGTGCGGGCGTCCAGTCGCTCGATCAGTGCAACGACGAGATCGACGGTACGGTCGAAGTCCGCCCGATCGATGATCCCGTTGTGCGCATGCGTATACCGCGCCGGCACGACCAGATTGATCGTCGGCACACCGCCGGCAGTTGCCTGGATCGCCGCGCTGTCGTCGCCATAGCCCTGCACGAGATCGCGCTGAAGAGGGATGCTCTTCGCGGCTGCCACGTCTCCGACGAGGGTCACGAAGCGGCGGTTGGGAAGCGTACTGCTGTCGTAAAGGAAGAGACCCGGGCCCGCGCCAAGCACTGCCTGCGTTTCCTCCGGGCTCCGTCCGGGGCTATCCCCGGCGATGCCGCCTTCGATGGCGATGCCGATGTCGGGCTTGATGAGATCGGCGGCGGTACGTGCGCCGCGCAGGCCGATCTCTTCCTGGACCGTGGCCGCGACGATGACCTGGTTTGGGTGACCCGACGCGCGCAGACGCCGCAGCGCCTCGATGACGACGGCGCAACCGACGCGGTCATCCCAGGCCTTGCCCAGATAACGTCCCCCCGGCAGCGCCACGAACGGCGAGTCGGGTATGACCGGATCGCCCGGGCCGATGCCGAGCGCCTCGACCTCCGCTGCGGTGCGCGCGCCGATATCGAGATAGAGACTGTCGCGCGGGAATACCCTGGTACGCTCCTCCGCCGGCACGACATGAACATCGCGGATCCCGGTGACCGCGTGCACCGGGCCCTTGCGGCCGATGATGATCCAGCGCTGATCGGGCAGCGCCTGATCGAGCCAACCGCCAAGCATCTGCATCGAAAGGAACCCGGTCGGGGTTATTCGACGAACCATACCGCCGAGTTCGTCCATATGGGCGTCCAGCATGACCTTGGGACCGCCGGTTCCTTGCTGAGCGATCACCGAGCCGACGCCGTCATACGTCACCTTGTCGGCAAGCGGCGTCAGTTCGCGCACCATGACCGCCCGTACCGCCTCCTCGTAGCCCGACGGTCCCGGCGCATCGGCAAGCTCCGCCAGCAATCGCTCGGTCCTGTCGGGCGATACCGCGCTCGCGGGCGCGGCAAGGGTGAGAGCGGCCAATAACGCCAAGCTGCGCATATATGTCTCCTCGATTGCCGAAGGATGCCGGTTGACGGCATGTTCCGCAAGCCGGGTAGCCGACGCACAGCCGCCGGGATGCACTCTTCAGACACCCGTGTTCGCCGCAAGGAGCCATCCCGGCCCGCCAAGCGCGATCGTGTCGAAAAACGGACTAACCAAGCGCAAGTGGCCACGATCCTTCGGGTCTTAATCCGGATTTGGGCGTTGGCGAGACGATCAACAGGAGGAGATCACCGATGGCCGATCCCAATGACAAGCTTACCGATGGCGCGCCGCCCAGCCATATCCATATCGAGAAGAAGAAAACGAACTGGCTTGCCTGGCTGCTGCTCGCGCTCGGCGTGCTTGCGCTGCTGCTGGCCCTTAGCCGCTGCAACCACAACGACGCGGCGCAGACGACCGCGGTCACGAACACGAGTACCGTCGTCGCCGAGACGCCGAATGCGCCCAAGGTCGCCGCGCTTGCCGGCACATCGGCACTGGGCGGGTATCTCGCCAGCAGCCAGCCCACGCCTCAGACGTTCACGTTCGAGAAATTGAATTTCGATACCGCCAGGAGCGACATACGGCCCGACGACCAGTCGGATGTCGACCAGGTCGCAGCGACGTTGAAGCAATATCCAAAGGCGCGGATCCGCATCGCCGGCTACGCCGACACCCGCGGCAACGAGGCGGCGAACGTCGCGCTCGGCAAGGCGCGGGCCGACAGCGTCAAGGCCGCACTCACCGCGAAGGGTATCGACGGGGGCAGAATCGAGACCACCACCGGCGGAACGTCCGATCCGGTCGATACCAATGCCACCGCCGCCGGCCGCGCGGAAAACCGCCGCACCGAGCTGGTCGTCACCCAGCGTTAATCGATCAACAAAGGAAGTTCTCATGTCACGTACCATCACAGCATTGTTCGATACCAAGGCCGACGCCGACGCCGGCGCCGAGCGGCTTCGTCAGGCCGGCGTCGATGCGGGCCATGTCAGCGTACATGACCAAACGACGCACAAGACCGCCGCCGCGTATTCGACGGACAAGGACAAGGGGCTATGGGCCTCGGTCAAGAACGTGTTCGTCCCCAGCGAGGATCGTCACACATATGAGGAAGGCATCCGTCGCGGCGGTTTCCTGCTGACGGCGGACGTCGACGACGACAAGACGCCCGCGGCCGTCAAGGCGCTCGAAGACGCGAATTCGGTCGATCTCGACGCGCGAACGCAGGAATGGCGGCAGTCGGGATGGGACTATGCCGAACCAGCCGATGATCTGAACGATGCCGACGAAGGGGTATTGTACGGCAGCCGCGACCTGGAACAGGGCGGTTCGCGCTACCGCTCCTACCTTCCGCAGGGTCCCCGCTGACCCGACACGGACGTGGGCTGGTGCGCCAAGCGCCAGCCCAGTCTGACATCCCCGTGAGTTGGTTCAGGTTCATAGCGGTCATTGCCAGCCTGTCGAACGAGCTGGTCAAGTTGCGCAATACTTGAGTGGCGGCTCTCATTTTTGCGAAATAGGTTGTTCGGTGATGATGAGCGTGGGAGGGGGCACGGCGCGATGATTAGTTATGGCAGCGGGTCGTATAATGTTACTCCGAACACGACAAGCATTAGCGGAAGCGGATACATCGGCGCTTCGCAAATATGCCTCGATGCTCAACCCAAGTTGGCGCGCGATACGCGCGGAATCCGGCCACCTAAAACCATTTTGCAGCTATCGGCGATCGCTTCATTGATATGCCTTGTTCGCCAAGATCAAGGTTCCCGCGACAGATCGACCGCGTTTAACAGGTTGCTGAAAAAGGCCACGGTTTGGCGATGAAGGAGGTGTCGT
>NZ_CAXTII010000013.1:0-43020 GCF_964244235.1 uncultured Sphingomonas sp. | reverse complement strand
AAACTCGCCAGCATCATGCTATGGCTCAAATAATTAAATCGTCACCACAGCCTAAAGCCTCTTACCAAATCGTCGGTTCGCTGTCTATAAGCGCGTGCATGAAACACGTGTCCTTAGCTAGCGCCCTGGCGTCTGGTGACCTTGAGGCTTTCATTTCACAAGAGGAACGCCGGGGCGTCGAGCCTGTCGACCCCGGCGTTTTTCACAGGACGAAACGGGCTGTCATAGCGCCCCGACCAGTAGATCAAACATCGCATTCCCCCGGTGCCGATGATTCTGGCGGAAAGTGAATTCGTCCAAGTAACGCGACATGTACTTCTCACTGATATGCACGTGTGTCCCCCGGATCGACGCCTTGAACAGTTTCCAGAACGACTCCACGTGGTTGACGTGATGCTGAACCTTGTGACCGTAGTCGTAGTAACTCCATTCCTTCTTACCGTGTGACACAGTGCCATGCTGGTAGCCGTCGCCGGTCAATAAACCGTAGGACATTAGTTCGTCGGTCGAAACGGTCGTACCGGGCTCTACGTTCGTCAGCACCACGTTGCGCAACGTAGTTTTCTTCACATCAGGGATCACTTCCGTAGCGATCCGACCGTCGCGCTCGATCAGCCCCATGACGATCGTTTTGCCTGGTGCACCGCGACCACGCTTACCGCCTGAACGTCGGCCGCCGATGTAGGCTTCGTCGAGTTCAACGTGGCCGGAGAGCAGGTCTTCAAAGTGATCGGCTTTGCCCGCCAGCTCACGAATCTTCTGCCCCATGCGCCAGGCCGTTTTATAGGTGACGCCTAGCGTACGCTCCAGTTCCTTACCCGACACACCGTGGCGGGTGGTCGCAAAAAGGTACATCGCGTAGAACCAAGAGGGCAAAGGTGTGCGTGTGTCGAGCAGGATCGTGCCAGCGGTCGGGTGGACGTGATGACCGCACGAAGAACACGCATAGGCCCGTACGTTGGCGAGGCGGTTGAAACGACCGTACTTGCCGCACTTCGGACAATCGAACGTCGTACCGCCGAACCGAACCTCCATAATGTGGTCGAGGCACGCTTCGTCGGTAGGGAACCGAGCGAACATTTCGCGGACGGACATTTTTTCAGGCTTGCTCATGCAGCCTAACTAGCCGTTGTGGTACGTACGTCAAAGGGATAAACCCCATCAAGAAAGCAGTCGTGCTTCAGAGCCTCAGGATAGTCATTAGCCGCGAGTGGCATTTGCGCCACGCCATGATGGCGCGCTTCTGTGTTAATCCACAAAAACAATGCCGGTGCAGTACAAATGCAGATCGTGAGTTTTACCTTGGGAGGGCGTGCCAGCGTGGTATAAATGACAGCAAAATCGCCAACGGTCACAGTACGCCATACGCCGCGAAAGCCGCTGCATCCTCCAGGATTTGATCTCGAGCTGGATTGTCGGCATCGACGAACTTCTCATAGTCCATTGGACCATTACTGGCAGCCTCTGCCCAAGCGCGCTCTTGGTGCGTCCAGCCAGACAATGCGCCGAAACCCTTGTCGCGACAAAACGATATTGCCTCATTCAGGCACTCGATGTCGCTTATCGTCAGCGAGGATAGGTCAGCATCGCGCCGGGCATGAAGCCTAGGGTATGCAGACGCATCGATCGCGGCGCGAACTGCCTCAGGATCTTCGGCCATGCCAAGTCGATCGCGCATGAAATCGTAAAGCGTGGAAGGAACGGGTCCGGCCGGCATTGCGATGAACGTATCCGCGATAATGGGTCGAGCGTACCGATTGAGGTGCTTCTTCTCAGCTACGAACAACACCTTAGAGGTGAAGAATGCGGTGATTCCTGGCCAACGTGACGTTATGTACGCCAGCGCCTCGGTGCCCTTCCGCTCATCAAATTGGAACCGGAGTGCCATGAAGGCATACGTAGACTCGCGCCACCTCAATGTCTAGATGATTGTCAAGTAAACAGAAGAAGAACAAAAAAGAAAATGGGTGGGCTTCATCTCGGTATAAGGCTGAGCTTGCCTATCGAGTTACGTCTGGTCCTCTGCGGTTTCGATTACAAAGGGAACCGCTGGCCGCCAGTCGCCCGGCTCACCCCCCTCCGGTTGCCCCCCCCGCCCCCCCGCGCTACCCGCTCCGGCATGACCGACGACCTCCGCACCGCCGCCCTCGATTCCAAGGCCTGGCCCTATGAGGAGGCGCGCAAGCTGCTGAAGCGGTGGCCGGACGGGAAGCCGGGTGGCGCGCCGATGTTGTTCGAGACCGGTTACGGTCCGTCGGGGCTGCCGCACATCGGCACCTTCAACGAGGTGCTGCGCACGACGATGGTGCGCAACGCCTTCCACGCGCTCTCCGATATCCCGACCCGGCTGATCGCGTTCAGCGACGATATGGACGGCCTGCGCAAGGTGCCCGACAATGTGCCGGGCGGCACGATGCTGGCCGGGCATCTCGGCAAGCCGCTGACGCGGATCCCCGATCCGTTCGGGACGCATGACAGCTTCGCCGCGCACAACAATGCGCGGCTGCGCGATTTCCTCGACCGGTTCGGGTTCGAATACGAGTTCGCGTCGTCGACCGATTACTACACCGCGGGCCGGTTCGACGCGGCGCTGAAGGGCGTGTTGCGCGCCTATCAGGGCATCCAGGACGTGATGCTGCCGACGCTGCGCGCCGAACGCCGCGCGACCTATTCGCCGGTACTGCCGATCTCGCCGACCAGCGGCACCGTGCTGCAGGTGCCGGTCGAGGTGATCGACGCCGATGCCGGGCTGATCGCGTTCACCGACGATGACGGCCGGCGGATCGAGCAGTCCGTCCTGGGCGGCAAGGCGAAGCTGCAATGGAAGGTCGACTGGGCGATGCGCTGGGTCGCGCTCGGCGTCGATTACGAGATGGCGGGCAAGGACCTGATCGATTCGGTGGTGCAATCCTCGAAGCTCGCGCGCGTGCTCGGCGGACGCCCGCCCGAGGGCTTGAACTACGAGATGTTCCTCGACGAGAATGGCGAGAAAATCTCCAAGTCCAAGGGTAATGGGCTGAGCCTCGACCAGTGGCTGACCTATGGCCCGCAGGAATCGCTCGCGTTCTTCGCATACCGCGAACCCAGGAAGGCGAAGTCGCTCCACATGGGCGTCATCCCGCGCGCGGTGGACGATTACTGGCAGTTTCGCGGCAATTACGCCGGGCAGGATCTGAAGCAGCGTCTGGGCAATCCAGTGCATCATATCCATGACGGCGCACCGCCGACGGGTGCACTGCCGGTGACGTTCGGGTTGCTGCTGAACCTCGTCGGCGTGATGGGTGACGCGACGAAGGGTCAGGTGTGGGGCTATCTCGCCAACTACGTCCCCGATGCATCGGCCGATACCTATCCCGAACTCGACCGGCTGATCGACCATGCGCTGGCCTATGCGCGCGATTTCGTCGCGCCGACGTTGCGGCGGCGTGTACCCGAGGGGGTCGAGATCGCCGCGCTCGAACGCCTCGACGCCGGTCTCGCCGCGCTGCCCGGGGGAGCGAGCGCGGAGGACATCCAGACGCTGGTCTACGAGATCGGCAAGACCGAATTCGGGGAGCATGGGGGCTTCGCCGAACTGCGCGACTGGTTCCGGGCGCTGTACGAGACCTTGCTGGGGTCAAGCCAGGGGCCACGGATGGGCAGCTTCATCGCGCTGTACGGCGTTGCCAACAGCAGACGGCTGATCGCGGAGGCGCTGGCGAGGGCGTGAGGCGTCCGGCCCGCGCATGACAAACCCGCCCGCCTTGCGGCGAACGGGTCGTCGATCGTCCGGTAGCCGCGCCGAAGCGCGACCGATGGATCAGCAGCCGTTTTTCCGATTCTGCGCGGCGTCATGCTTCTTGTCGAGGTGCTTGCCGAGCAGCGCGCCGCCGACACCGCCCGCCACTGTGCCGAGCACGCCGCCGCCAAGCGCGTTGCCGACCAGCGCACCGCCCGCACCGCCTGCGAGCAGGCCGGTCGTCCCGCTGCTCTTCTTGCAACGATAATAGCGGCCATCTTGGCCGCGATAGGTGCGGTATTGCTGCGCGGTCGCGGCGGTCGGCGCGACGGCGGGGACGGTGACGGCGGCCATGAGGGCGACCAATGCCAGCTTCTTCATATCGATTCTCCTGCGCAACGATTGATGTGACGGGTGTATAACGACGCAAAGCCCGACTGGTTGCGATCCGTCCGAGCGGTCCTGCCGGTCCCTTTACGCCGCCGCGACACCCTGTTCGAGGATGCCACAACCGTCTTTGCGAGCCTATGCTTGAACGCTCCCTGACGTCGAGCGACAGCTACCAGTCATGTTCGCGTCATCGATCCCGGTTCATGCCAGATCGGGCGGCGTCGCTTCGCGGGTCAGTAACGTGGTCGCGTCGGCAAGTGTCAGCATCTCCTGCCCCTGGCTGCCGAGCCGGCGAAACGCGACCGTCCCCTCGTCCGCCTCGCGCTTGCCGACGACCAGCAGATTGGGGACCTTCGCCAGGCTATGTTCGCGCACCTTGTAGTTGATCTTCTCGTTGCGAAGGTCGGTCTCGACGCGGATGCCGGCCTTGCGCAAGGTCGCGGCGACGGTTTGCGCATAGTCGTCCGCGTCCGATACGATCGTCGCGACCACCGCCTGCACCGGTGCCAGCCACAGCGGGAAGCGGCCGGCGTGGTGCTCGATCAGGATACCGATGAAGCGTTCGAACGTGCCGAGGATCGCGCGGTGGAGCATCACCGGCCGGTGCCGCTCGCCATCCGCGCCGACATAGGACGCGTCGAGCCGCTCGGGCAGGACGGTATCGGTCTGGATCGTGCCGACCTGCCAGGTCCGGCCAATGGCATCGGTCAGATGGAATTCGAGCTTGGGGGCATAGAACGCGCCTTCGCCGGGCAGTTCCTCCCAGCCATATTCGGGCGTGTCGCGCCCGGTTGCGGCGACCGCGTCGCGCAACGACTGTTCGGACCAGTCCCACATCGCCTCCGATCCGAACCGCTTTTCCGGCCGGAGCGCGAGCTTGATCGCATATTTGTCGAAGCCAAGGTCGCGGTAAACCGAATCGAGCAAGTCGCAGAACGCGGTGACCTCTTCGATCAACTGGTCTTCGCGCACGAACAGATGCGCGTCGTCCTGCGTGAACTGGCGTACGCGCATGATGCCGTGCAGCGCGCCATGCGGTTCGTTGCGGTGGCAGCAGCCGAATTCGGCCATGCGGATCGGCAGGTCGCGGTACGACTTGATCCCCTGGCGGAAGATCAGGACGTGCGCGGGGCAGTTCATCGGCTTGAGCGCCATCAGGTCGGCGTCGCCCGATAATATCGCCCCCTCGTCCTCGGCATTGGGGATTTCGTCGGGCACCACGAACATGTTCTCGCGGTATTTGCCCCAATGCCCGGACTGCTCCCATTGGCGCGCATCCATCAGCTGCGGCGTCTTGACCTCCTCATAGCCAGCCGCATCCAGTCGCCGCCGCATATACGCCTCCAGTGCGCGCCAGATCACGAAGCCGCGCGGATGCCAGAACACCGACCCCTGCGCCTCGCTCTGGAGGTGGAACAGGTCCATTTCCTGCCCGATCTTGCGGTGATCGCGCTTGGCGGCTTCCTCCAGGCGGAAGAGATGCTGGTCGAGCTGCTTCCTGTTCAGCCAGCCGGTGCCGTAGATGCGGCTGAGCATCGCGTTGTTCTGGTCGCCGCGCCAATAGGCGCCCGAAACGCGCGTCAGCTTGAACGCCTGCGGGTCGAGCTTGCCGGTCGAGGCCATGTGCGGCCCGCGGCACATGTCGAGCCACTGGCCCTGGCGATAGATCGTCAGCTCCTCGCCCTCGGGCAGGCTCGCCGCCCATTCGGCCTTGAACGTCTCACCCTGCTCGGTCCAGCGATCGATCAGCGCTGCCCTCGTCCAGACTTCGCGGACGAACGGCTCGTTGCGCGCGATGATGGCGCGCATCTCGGCTTCGATCGCCGGCAGGTCGTCGTCGGTGAACGGCCGGTCCCGGCCATCGATTTTTGGCGGCGCGAAATCGTAATGGAAGCCGTCGTCGGTCGCGGGGCCGAAGGTGATCTGCGTGCCCGGGAACAAATGCTGCACCGCCTCCGCCATCACATGCGCGAGATCGTGGCGGACGAGTTCCAGCGCATCGGCCTCGTCGCGCGCGGTGACCAAGGCGAGGTCGGTATCGCCGTCGAACGGACGGTTCAGGTCGCGCACCTGCCCGTCGATCCGCGCGGCGAGCGCGGCCTTCGCAAGCCCCGGCCCGATCGCGGCGGCGACGTCCGCGGGGGTCGTCCCGGGCGCAACCTCGCGGACGGAACCGTCGGGCAGCGTGATGCGGAACACCTCGGCGATTTGGGCGGACATGGTGGAGACGACCTTTCTTCGTTGTTGCGACTGGACGCCGACGACCGCTAGGCTTGTTTCAAACCGTTGCGCAGCAGGGTCCGGAACGTCTTGCGCTCATCGGTGCCGACATCCCGACCCAGCCGGTCGCGCAGCTTGGCGAGCGCGGGGCGATCGAAATCGCTCGGCAGAGCGCCTCGGTTGGCGTCCGCATAGGCGAGCAACGCAAGCCGCTGATCGCCGAGTCCACCGATGAGTTCGATCGCCAACCGATCCGCCACGGCTGCGAAACCGCCCGGCTGTACGTCGTCGTGCCGCTCGACCGCCGCACGTTGCACGGCGGCGATCGTTATCAGCGGGCCGACCTTCACCTCGTCGAGTTCCAGGTGCGTATCGGCCTCGGCCACCAAATCTGGGGACTGCGATCCAAGGGCTGGCTTCACGCCGACCAGTTGGACGCGCACGCCATAGGTTTGAGCAACCTGCAACCCTACCCGGATATCTTCATCGCCGGACAGGATCACGGCGTCGCTGATCGCCTCGTTGCGCGCAAGCTCGATCATGTCGGTGACGATCAGCGAGTCGACCCCCTTCTGTTCGCCGCGGCTGTTCACCATGCCAAGCCGCAACTTGACATTCGCTGCGCGCCCAAGTGCTATATGCTCTGCCGTCTGGCTGCCGCCTCTGACCAGGCCGTCATACCAGTAAACGCGCAAGAGCCTTGCGCCCGGGGCTGCGGTCGCGGCAATTTCGGTGAGTAGCGTTATCGCGGCATCGACGTGCAGGGTAATACGCTGACGGGAAACCTTGGAACCGGCAAGGAGAGATCCTCCCTGCGCCAGCAAATAGCCGGCATCGACGAACACCGCCGTCTGCATCATGATAGTGGCCTTGTAGCAAACGGGGCTCCCGAAGGAGCCCCTAGGTAGCATCATCGACTGTTATGTAGCGGTCGATGACGAGCGCGATATGATCGGCTCACGGCAAAAAGTCAACCTCGCGGCGATCACGCGACGCCGAACGGGACGACCCGGTTGTCCTGCGTGTGCCCGATCTGCGCACGGCCGAGATACGGCACGGCCATCGCGGCGCACCAGCGGTCGATCATCGCCTCGATGCCTTCCCCCCAGGGCGGGTCGTTCGCCTTCACGTCGCTGACCGCGCCGAGCCGGATGCCCGCGATCCCCTTCAGCTGCGTGGCACTTGCCATATGGAACAGCAGCCGGTCGACATTGTAGAGCGGTTCGGACACCTCCTCGACGATCAGGACGTGATCGGTCAGGTCGGGCAGCCACGGCGTGCCGATCAGCGCGCCCAGGATCGACAGGTTGAACGCCGCCGCCGGCCGCCCGTTAAGCCCCGGCTCCAGCGCGGTGCGCGCGCTCTCCACCAACCAGGCGAGCGAGCGCATGACGGTCTCGTCGCCCTTTTGCCGGTGGATGTCGGTCGGCATCGGCCCGTGCACCGGCCGCCCGATCCGCCGCGCGTAGAGCGCGCCGAGCAGGAAACCCATGTCCGAATAGCCGACATAGGTCTTGTGCCGCGCCGCCGGGCCGAGCGCGGGCATGACGGTCGCGAGCAGCCGGTTCGATCCGTAGCCGCCGCGCGCGAACCAGACCGCGTCGTACGCCGGATCATTGGCATAATCGAGGAACGCCGCCGCCCGCACCGCGTCCGACCCGGCGAAATGCCCCGCCGTCGCGAAGCATTGCGGATGGAAGACCAGATCGACTTGCGGATATTCGATCGCCGCGAGTGCGGAAACCGTCGCGACCATGTCGGGATTCGCGCGATTGGCCGGGGCCACGACACCGATCCTCATCAGGGTGCAGACCCATAAACGGCAACGTCCGTGATCGCCCGGGAAAGGCCGCTGGCAAGGAGCGGGGCGCAGACGCGTGGCATCGCCACGCGCAAGCAAGCGACGTAGCCAGCGGCCTTTCCCGGGCGACCGCGAAGCGGCGGGCCGAAACCGGTGCGCAGGGGCGTCGTTCGTCGGTCACGATGCTTCGGCATCGCTCCCTCCTCATTCCTACCTGCGCGCCGGTTTCGGCTCCGTCCCGGACATTGCCATTTATGGGTCTGCACCCTCGTCCCTCGCTTGCCTGCCGTACCGCCCGGCGATAGCGCGGCATGATGCATGACGGCAAACCCTGTTTCCTGGTAGGTATCGGCGGATCGGGGATGATGCCGCTCGCGATGATCCTGCGTGCACGCGGGGTGACCGTCGCCGGATCGGACCGCGCGCTCGACCAGGGCCGCGTGCCGGCCAAGTTCGACGATCTGCGCGCGCGCGGCATCGCATTGTTCCCGCAGGACGGCAGCGGGGTGGTCTCCGCGGACCAGACCGTGATCGCCTCCGCCGCAGTGGAGGAAAGCGTGCCCGACATCGTCGCGGCGAACCGTCTCGGCTGCGCGCGCGCGACGCGCGCGCAGATGCTGGCGGGATTGTTCAACGATGCGGTGTTGCCGATCGGGATCGCGGGGACGAGCGGGAAATCGACCGTTACCGGGATGATCGGCTGGATCCTCCACGCGACGGGGCACGATCCGACTGTCATGAACGGCGCGGTGATGAAGAATTTCGCGAATGCAGACGCACCGTTCGCCAGCGCGCTTGTGGGCGGCGGCAACGCGTTCGTCAGCGAAGTCGACGAAAGCGACGGGTCAATCGCGCTCTATGCACCGATGATTGCGGTGCTGAACAATGTGACGCTCGATCACAAGCCGCTCTCCGAACTGCGCATGCTGTTCGCCGACTTCGCGGGCAAGGCGCGCACGACGATCGTGAACGTCGGCGATCCCGAGGCGGCGGTGCTTGCGGCGGGGGTGTCGGGGCAGGTGGTGACGGTCGCGGTCGAGGCGGCGGCGGATTTGCGCGCGGAGAACCTCGCCCCGGAACCGTTCGCGATAGGCTTCGACCTGATTGCGGGCGAAACCCGCCACCGCGTCCATCTTGCCGTGCCCGGCCGGCATAATGTCGCCAACGCGCTCGCGGCGATCGGCGCGGTGGTCGCGGCGGGTGTACCGATCGCGGAGGCGGTCGCGGCGATCGCGGGGTTCGCGGGGCTCAGGCGCCGGTTCGAACTCATCGGCACCGCCGCCGGCGTCGCGGTGATCGACGATTTCGGGCACAACCCGGACAAGATCGGCGCGACGCTCGACACCCTCCGCGCGTTCGGCGGGCGGCTGCTGATCCTGTTCCAGCCGCACGGTTACGGCCCGCTCCGGAAGATGCGTCACGAACTGGCCGCGGCCTTCGCCGACCGGTTGCGGCCGGACGACCTGCTGGTGCTGCCCGATCCGGTCTACCAGGGCGGCACCGTCGACCGCGCGGTGACGAGCGGCGATATCGTCGCCGACATCGTCGCCACCGGGGCGGATGCGCGCCACATCGCCGGCCGCGCGGATGCGGCGAGGCTGATCGCCGCCACCGCGAAGGCCGGCGACCGGATCGTGGTGATGGGCGCGCGCGACGATACGCTCGGGCTGCTTGCCGCGGACATTCTCGCCGCGGTCGCCGCCGGGGGTTAGCGTCGGGCGTCGATCATGGTATCGTTGCCGGACCGCAGCACGACGAGGTCGCTTATGTTCCGCCGCCTGTTTCTCGACCATCCCGCAACCGTCGGCGAAAGCTTTACCGAGCATTTCGGCGTCGCGAGCCGGTTCGGCTTGACGATGATCTGGGGCGGCGCGGGCGCGGTGCTTCACGCGTTCGTCCCCGCGCTGTGCAAGACGCGTGGCAGCGACACCGTCGCCGCGCTCCACGCGCAGATGGTCGCAAAGCGCGGCGCGGTCCGTGCGGATCAGGCGCAGATGAAGTCGGTGGAATATATCATCTGAGCGTTCCGTCATACCGGGCTTGCCCCGGCATCCATGGTGCGACGAGCCAACGAGCCTTTGTCGCGCGGCACGATGGACCCCGTATCAAGTCCGGGGTGACGAAGGGGCCCGAACGAACCGCGCGACGAAGAAGCCGTCGCACCCGCCGGCCTCCGCCAACATCCCCGGCAAGGTCCGCACCCAGCCCTGCTCGGTCGCCACGATCCCCGCGGGGAGGACCCCCGTCCCGGGCGCACGGACGGTGAATTCCGGCCGTGCCGCCAGGAACGCCTCCGCCTGCGCCTCGCCTTCCTCGCGCTCCAGCGAGCAGCTGGCATAGACCAGCGATCCGCCGGGCTTCACCCAATCCGCCGCACGCGCCAGCAGCGCCGCCTGCACCTGCGCCATCTCCGCGATCAGGCGGGGCAGCACGCGGTACAGGGTTTCGGGATGCCGCCGCACGATCCCGGTCGCGCTGCACGGTGCATCGAGGAGTACCGCATCGACGGGCGCGGGCGGTGTCCAGTCGAGCAGGTCCGCGGTCACCACCGCCACCGACAGGCCGGTGCGCGCCAGATTCTCGCGAAGCCGCCCGATGCGCTTGGGTGCCAGATCGACCGCGGTCGTGGTCCAGCCCGCCGCCGCGAGTTGCAGCGTCTTGCCGCCCGGCGCCGCGCAAAGGTCGAGCGCTTCGCCCGCGCCTGACTCGAGCAGGCGGACGGGGATCGACGCGGCGACGTCCTGCACCCACCATGCGCCCTCGGCATAGCCCGGCATGTCGGGCACCGGCGGATGCGACGGGATCCGGACATGCCCCGACGCGAGGCTGACCCCGCCGAGTTCGGCGCACCAGCGATCGGTCTGCGCGGGGTCGGCGATCGTGACATCCAGCGGCGGTGGCGCGGCGACCGCGCGCGCGATGCCCTGGACAGCCTCTTCCCCCCACGCCGAGCGCCAGCGATCCGCGGCGGCGGCGGGGAGCGTCGGCACCTCGGGCAACACGGCATTGCTGCGCGAGAGCGTACCGAAGACGCCGTGCACCAGCCGCTTCGGGCCGCCATCCACCAAAGGCAGCACCGTCGCGATCGCGGCATGCGCGGGCGTGCCAAGCACCAGGGTCTGCGCGAGCGCGATTCGCAGCGCCATCCGTGCCTTCGAATCGTCGGGCAAGGGCTGCTTGGTCGCCGAATCGATCAGCGCGTCGAGATCGGGGAGCCGGCGCAGAGTCTCCGCGGCAATGGCGTGCGCCAGCGCGCGATCGGGACCGTGCACCGCACGCGTCGCCTGCGGCAGCGCCTGTTCGATCGACTCGCCGCGCCGGAGCACCGCGTCGAGCACGCGCAATGCCGCACGCCGCGGCGCGGTGCCGAGCGGTTCGACGGGGCCGCGCGGGGCCGGATCGCGCGACGCCGGATTACGAGGGGGACGGACGGAGGACGGGCGGCAACGGGGCGGATTCACTGGACGATCTTTCGAGGCGGCTTGTCCGACCGGCGGTCCGATCCGATATCCGGTTCTCCCTTATCCGAAAGTTCGCCATGGCCAAGCGTCCCGTCCATGTGAAACCGCCCGCGCATCTGTCGGCGAACCCGCCGGTGCCCGAACCGCAAGCGGTTGCGCCGTCGAAGACGGATCCGCTCGGCAAGAATCCCACGCGTTACGGCGATTGGGAATCGAAGGGTATCGCGATCGATTTCTGACGACGAGCCGGGTTGGCCGGCCTTCGGAATGTCAGCGATTGCTCAGCGCGATGATGTGATCGAACACCGCCGGGTGGATCGGCTTGGCGAACGCGCAGCCATATTTGAATTTGTCGCGCCATGCGACCACCGCCTCGAGCGCGGCCATGCCGGGCAGCGTCAGCCACACGATGGTACCGGGCCATAACGTGAAGCTGGTTTCCGCACGGAAACCCGATTGCGACAGGTCGGTCACCTCGATCTCGAACCGCGTCTGACCGCGGTCGCGAAGGTGCGCACGCATCTTGACCGAGCGCCGGAGCGCGTGGCGAAGTTCTTCGCTGGTTGCCGGGTCGATCGGATCAGGAAAGGCGGGCTGGCTCATGCCGCCCTTATCCGCGCAGAAGGTTACTTTTCCGCAAACATGGCCGCAGGACCGGCGGCCGGGCCGGCTGCCGGGACCGGCGCCCGGACGCCCGCCCGCCGCCGCTCCTTCAGCTCTGCCTTCAACCTTTCGGGCCGCGGCGCGACGAGGAAGCCGAAGCTGACCGTTCCCGCCTTCGTCTCGACCACGTGGTGCAGCCGGTGCGCCTGCACGATCCGCTTCATATACGCCGATCTGGGCAGATACCGTGTCGGCAGCCGACGGTGGACGATGACGTCGTGGAACCCGAAATAGATCGCGCCATACGCGGCGATCCCCGCCCCGATCCACGTAAAGCCGGGCCACCAGCCGAGCTGTACGCCGCCCAGCAACAAGGTAAACGACGGCACCGCGAAGATCGCGGCGTACAGGTCGTTGAGCTCCCAGTTGCCGGCGCGCGCGCGGTGATGGCTTTCGTGGAGGAACCAGCCGAACCCGTGCATCACCCATCGGTGCGCGGCATAGGCGAACGCCTCCATGCCGACGACGGTAACAAGAAATAACATGGTGGCGATCGGCCAGGTCATACGCGGCGATATAGGCGAGCGCGCTTGCAAAAGCGAGCCGGGCCGTGCTTAGGCGGGGACATTCCCGATCCTCGAAAAGGTCCGAGGCACCCATGAATATCCACGAATATCAGGCGAAGGAATTGCTGGCCAAATTCGGCGTCCCCGTCCCCGCGGGCTTTGCCGCGCTTTCCGTAGAGGAAGCGGTCCAGGCGACCAGGAAGCTGCCCGGGCCGCTGTACGTCGTCAAGGCGCAAATCCATGCCGGCGGCCGCGGCAAGGGCAAGTTCAAGGAACTGGGCCCCGATGCCAAGGGCGGCGTGCGGCTTGCGAAGACCGAGGACGAGGTCCGCGCCGCGGCGACCGACATGCTCGGCAACACGCTGGTGACGATCCAGACCGGCGAGCATGGCAAGCAGGTCAACCGCCTCTACGTGACGGATGGCGTCGACATCGCCAGGGAATTCTACCTGGCCCTCCTCGTCAACCGCGCGACCGGCCGCGTTTCGATGGTCGCATCGACCGAGGGCGGGATGGATATCGAGACGGTGGCGCACGACACGCCGGAAAAGATCCACGCGATCGACATCGACCAGGCGACCGGCTTCATGCCGCATCATGGCCGCGCCGTCGCCGCCGCGCTCGAACTGACCGGCGATCTCGCCAAGCAGGCGGCATCGACCGCCTCGAAGCTGTACGACGCCTTCATCGGCACCGATGCCGAGCAGATCGAGATCAACCCGCTGGCGGTTACCGATGACGGGAAGCTGATGGTCCTCGATGCCAAGGTCGCGTTCGACGGCAACGCGATGTTCCGCCACAAGGACCTGCTCGCACTGCGCGACGAGACCGAGGAGGACCCCGCCGAGCTGGAAGCCTCCAAATACGACCTCGCCTATATCAAGCTCGAC
Organism: uncultured Sphingomonas sp.; assembly: GCF_964244235.1. Lineage (GTDB taxonomy): Bacteria > Pseudomonadota > Alphaproteobacteria > Sphingomonadales > Sphingomonadaceae > Sphingomonas. Next base: position 29,371 of record NZ_CAXTII010000013.1, on the reverse strand, counting down.
GGCGATATCGGCTGCATGGTCAACGGTGCCGGCCTCGCCATGGCGACGATGGATATCATCAAGCTGAACGGCATGTTCCCCGCCAACTTCCTCGACGTCGGCGGCGGCGCCAACAAGGAGAAGGTGACGGCGGCGTTCAAGATCATCCTGGGCGATCCCAACGTGAAGGGCATCCTGGTCAACATCTTCGGCGGCATCATGCGCTGCGACATCATCGCCGACGGCATCGTCGCCGCGGCCAGGGAAGTGAATCTGAGCGTACCGCTTGTCGTCCGGCTCGAGGGCACCAATGTCGAGAAGGGCAAGGAAATCCTCGCGAATTCCGGCCTGGCGATCGTCGCCGCGAACGACCTGGGCGATGCCGCGCAGAAGATCGTCGCCGAGGTGCAGAAGGCGGCGTAATGAGCATTATTAGTCATCGCGTTCCGCCGGAAGACCCTTCCGCGCCATTTTGCGTAAGTACAAATCGCTACTTTAAGACGCAGATTGAGGCTGAAGATTTTTACGAATCTGCAAAAGGTTGGCCATCCGTAAGCATCGATTTATGGAAACGGCAGTATGATGAGTGGGTCGCGGTGGACTGGTTCGGCTATCCGGAAGAATAGGTGAAGGCATGAAGGTACTGGTCCCCGTCAAGCGCGTGCTTGACTACAACGTGAAGCCTAGAGTGAAGGCGGACGGGACGGGCGTCGATCTGGCGAACGTCAAGATGAGCATGAACCCGTTCGACGAGATCGCGGTCGAGGAAGCCATCCGCCTCAAGGAAGCCTCCGTGAAGGCGGGCGGCGCGACGGAAATCGTCGTCGTATCGATCGGCGAGCAGAAATCGCAGGAGACGCTCCGCACCGCGCTCGCGATGGGCGCGGACCGTGCGATCCTGATCGTCAGCGAGGACAGGGTCGAGCCGCTCGGTGTCGCCAAGCTGCTCGCCAAGATCGTCGAGGAGGAGAAGCCCGACCTCGTCATCCTCGGCAAGCAGGCGATCGACGACGACAACAACCAGACCGGGCAGATGCTCGCGGGGCTGCTCGGCTGGGGCCAGGGGACGTTTGCGTCGAAGGTCGAGATGGCGGACGGCTCCGTCAGCGTGATTCGCGAGGTCGATGGCGGGTCGGAAACCGATACGCTGACGCTGCCTGCGATCATCACCACCGATCTTCGCCTCAACGAACCGCGCTATGCCTCGCTGCCCAACATCATGAAGGCCAAGTCAAAGCCGATGGCGCAGAAGACGCCCGCCGATTTCGGCGTCGATGTGACGCCGAGGATCAAGACGCTGAAGGTCGTCGAGCCGGGCAAGCGTTCCGCCGGCATCAAGGTCGCCGATGTCGACGAACTGGTGATGAAACTGCACGCGATGGGAGTGGCCAAGTGAAGACGCTCGTCTGGGTCGAACATGACGGCAGCGCCGTCAAGGATGCCACGCTGTCCGCGGTGACCGCCGCGGCGAAGCTCGGCGAAGTCCATCTGCTCGTCGCGGGGCAGGGTGTGGACGGCGTTGCCGCTGCGGCCGCGAAGATCGCCGGCGTCGGCAAGGTGCATGTCGCCGACGACGCCGCGTTCGCGCATGCGCTCGCCGAGAATGTCGCGCCGCTCGTCGCCGGGCTCATGGGGCATCACGACGCGTTCGTCGCGCCTTCCACCACCAACGGCAAGAACATCGCGCCCCGCGTCGCCGCCTTGCTCGACGTCATGCAGATCAGCGATATCCTGTCGGTGGAGAGCGAGGATACCTTCACCCGCCCGATCTATGCCGGTAATGCGATCGCGACGGTGCAGACTTCGGACGCGAAGAAAGTCCTGACCGTGCGCGGCACCGCGTTCGAAAAGGCCGCGGCCGAGGGCGGATCGGGCACGATCGAGGCGGTCGCCTCGACCGGAGACAAGGGGCTTTCGACCTTCACCGGATCCGAGATCGCGAAGAACGAGCGGCCCGAGCTGACCAGCGCGAAGATCATCGTCTCGGGCGGCCGTGCGCTCGGGTCGGGCGACAAGTTCCACGAACTCATCGATCCGCTGGCGGACAAATTGGGCGCGGGCGTCGGTGCATCGCGCGCGGCGGTCGATGCGGGCTATGCCCCCAACGACTATCAGGTCGGCCAGACCGGCAAGATCGTCGCCCCCGAAGTCTATGTCGCGGTCGGCATCTCTGGCGCGATCCAGCATCTGGCGGGGATGAAGGACAGCAAGACGATCATCGCGATCAACAAGGACGAGGACGCGCCGATCTTCCAGGTGGCCGACATCGGTCTGGTCGGCGATCTGTTCAAGCTGGTGCCGGAGTTGACGGAGAAGCTCTGAGTCGCGGTTTAGCCGGCGACCCGCACGAGCGATGCTGTCGGGTTCGGCGCGAGCAAGCGGCGGCGGATCGAAGCCGGGACGAAGCGGGCGATGCCGAGATCGTCCAATACCGCGCCCAGCGGGGTTCGCGGCGACGGATAGCGTGACACGATCGTGGCGTGCACGGGAATATGGTCGTCGGGCAAGAAATACAGTGCCCCCGGTCTCGGTTCATCCTGCTCGACCATCGACAATCGGTTCCAGGCAATCGGCATCAGCGCGCGGTGGTAGGTCGCGGCGTCGGTGACGATCGGCGTGGTCGGCAGCGATCGTGCGGCGGTCACGAGTGCCTGTGCCGCCCAGCGCGAATGCGTATTCTCGATCGAGAGCATCAGCAGGTTGGTCGCGATCGCGACGGTCAGCACCGCCGCGCGCACGCGCATGCTCGCGTGGTCGAGCCAGACCGCCACCGCCACCGCCGCGCCGATCGCCGGGAGCATGAAATAACGCGGGTTGAGCACCAGCCTGGTATAGAGCGCGCCGACGAGCAGGAAGGTCGCGAGCCCCAGCGCGACGAGGATCGTCATCCGCCGCCTTGCCGGCACCGCCAGCATCCGGTCGACACGGAGCGCGACCGCCGCGATCGCCAACCAGAAGATCAGCGCGAAATCGTCGTTGACCAGAAGCACGAGCAGCGGGTCGATCGCCGGATGGACGAGGACATTCCCCTCCAGATTGGCGGCGCGATCGATATGACTGTCGTGATGGAATGCGACGTCCCAGCGGTTGAGCGCGTGTCCGGTCGCCAGCCATTGGAACAGCGCCTCGCCCGCCAGCAATATCGCTGAGGCGAGCCCCATCGCGATCATCGCGCGCCGCGGCACCGGCCGGCCAAGCATGAACAGCGGTACGAAGCCGAGCAGCGCCAGCGCCGTGGTTTCCCGGCACAGGATCGCGGTGCCGAACGCCAATCCGGCACCCACCGCACGCCGTGTCGTCGCGTCCCTGGTCGCCGCACAGTCGCCGATCAGCAGGATGCCGACCAGCAGGAACGTCGCTTCGGTGAGATCGCACGACGCGGTGGTCGCGTTGGCGACGACGACGGGCATCGTTGCCAGCAGGATCGTCGCGATCCAGCCGGCCCGCGCCCCGCCGATCCGCGCCGCGAGCGCGTGCACCGCGATCAGGAACGCGGCATACCAGGACAGCGCGACGAGCGTCAGCGCGGCGGCACCCTCGCCGATCACGCGCATCGCGGCGGCGAGCCCGATCACGAGCGGGAAACGCGTCGCCCAATGATCGTGACCGGCGAACGGCGGCGCGACGAGCCAGTGCCGTGCGGCCAGATAATAGGCCGCATCGTCCGACGCGGCATAGCCGATCCACCCCAGCGCGAGCGCCGCAAGCACGAGCATCGCCGTAAGCACGGGCCAGTGCCAGGTCGCGACAAGGCGAACGCGGACGATCGCCCGCGCGGACGGAAGAATCTCCATCCTTCCTGCCCTAATGCACGGGCTTTAAAAAATGATGGGTAGCGCTCCGGCTACAGCCTCAGGCTTCGGGGATCGACGCGCCGGGCGGCGGCTCGACGATCAACGGCGGCACGCCGCGCAGCACCAGTCCGAGGATCAGCGCCACCACACCCGCGACGAGGCAGAAGCCCGCGACCCCGGCCCAGCCATAGCGGCTCCACGCCACACCGCCGGCGGAGCCCAGTACGCTCGATCCCAGATAATAGAAGAACAGATACAGCGCCGCCGCCTGTCCGCGCTGGCCCGTTGCGCGGCGACCCACCCAGGCGCTGGCGATCGAATGCGCGCCGAAAAAGCCGATCGTGACCACGCCGATGCCCGCGACGAAGACGCCGAGCGGGCGCGCCAGGGTCAGCGCGGTGCCCGCGATCGCTATCGCGATCGGCACCCAGAACACGCGCCGCCGCCCCATCCGGCCGGCCAGCCCGGCGAACCAGGCCGAACTCGCCGAACCGAGCAGATAGAGCAGGAACACCGCCCCGACCGCCGCCTGGCCGAGCGCATAGGGTGGGGCGAGCAGGCGGAAGCCTGCATAGTTGTAGATCGTGACGAAGATGCCCATCAGCAGGAACGCCTCGGCATATAACAAGGGCAATGCGGCATCGGCGAAGAGGCGCTTCGTTTGCGCCAGCACCGCACGCGGCGGTAGTGCGGAGCGCGCAAACCGGCGCGAGGGCGGTGCCAGCCGACGGAATGCCTCGCCCATCGCCAGCCCGAGCAGCCCGACCACCGCGAGTGCTGAGCGCCATCCCGCCAGATCGGCGACCAGGCTTGCGACCAGCCGCCCGCCCATTCCGCCAAGCGCGCTGCCGGCGATATACAGCCCCATCGCCGCACCGACCGATGCGGCGTCCACCTCCTCCGCGACATAGGCCATCGCGACCGCCGGCACCCCCGCAAGCGCGACGCCGGTCAGCAGCCGGAACGCCAGGAGTGCGCCCCAGCCGGGCGCTGCGGCGGCGGCGAGCGTCAGCGCGCCCGCGGCGATCATCGCCCACACCATCAGCGGCCGCCGCCCGACCCGGTCCGACACCGCGCCTGCGACGAGGATGCCGACCGCGAGCGGCCCGGTCGCCAGCGATACCGCAAGCGATGCGCCCGCCGCGCTCAGCCGATACTGGTCGGCGAACAAGGGCAGCAGCGGCTGGACAGCGTACAGTAACGAGAAGGTCGAGAAGCCTGCGAACAGCATCGCGAGCGTCAGCCGCCGATAGGTGGTGCCCCCGCGGGCATGTCCTTCAGAACCCACCGAGGAATCCAGCGACATTGTCGCCCAGCGCGCCGACCGCATAGCCGCCCTCCATCAGGATCGCGGTGGGCCAGCCGCGTGCGGCGATATCGCGCGCGAGAACCGGATAATCCGCGGTCTCGAGGGCGAAATGGCTGATCGGATCGCCGCGCCAGGTGTCCGCGCCGAAGCTGACGATCAGCAGCCCGGGCGCGAACCGGGCGATCGCGTCGAGCGCCACGGCTTGCGCGCCGCGGAACGCGGTCAGCGTCGCACCGTGCGGCAAGGGCAGGTTGAGCGTCGCGCCCGCGCCTTCGCCCTCGCCGCTCTCGTCGGCATGGCCCCAGTAGAAGGGGTAGTCGGTCGCCGGATCGGCATGGACGCTGGCGTAGAATATATCGCCGCGCGTCTGGAAGATGTCCTGCGTGCCGTTGCCATGGTGATAGTCGATATCGAGGATCGCGACCCGCGCGGTGCCGGCGTCGCGCGCCGCCTGCGCCGCGATCGCGGCGGCGTTCAGGTGACAATAGCCGCCACAATAATCCGCGCCCGCATGATGCCCCGGCGGCCGGCACAAGGCGAACGCCGCACGCTCCCCCGCCAGCACCGCCTGCGTCGCGGCAAGCGCGGACTGCGCGCTCCAATAGCTCGACGTCCAGGCCTTCGCGGTGATCGGCGTCGTCGCGTCGAAGCTGTAACGGCCCATCGCCGCATCGATCCGGTCGAGCGGCACGGCGCGGCGGCCGACGACCGGGAAAGCGTAGGGGATCGCATCCCCGGACCGCCCCGCCGCCATCCAGCGCGCGGGCGCGGATTGCAGGAAATCGACATAATCCGTGGTGTGGACCGCAAGGATCGGCGCGGTGCCGCGATCGGGCGGCGTCTCCGTCCCGCCGATCGCGGCCAGGATCGCATCCACGCGCGCCGGCGTCTCCGCATAGGGCGCAAAGCCGCCATTGTGAAGTTCCAGGGCCGGCGCGTGCAACGCCTGGCGGGGATCGAAGAAGCGCCGCATCAAATCCTCCGCGCCGGTGCCGCGAAGCGCAGCACGCCATATCCCGCCAGCGCTGACAGGATCGACCCCGCCAGCACGCCGATCCTTATCGCCGCCATCCGCGCCGGATCGCCCGGAAAGGCCAGACCACCGATAAACAGGCTCATCGTGAAACCGATCCCCGCCAGCAGCGTCACGCCGTACATCTCCACCCAGCGCACGCCGCTCGGTCGTCTGGCGATGCCGATCCGTTCGGCGACCGCGACCGCAGCCAGCATGCCGAACTGCTTGCCGACGAACAGCCCCGCCGCGACCCCGATCACCAGCGGTTGCGGGAGGACCCCGACGCCGAATCCGGCGAACGACACCCCGGCATTGGCGAGCCCGAACACCGGTACGACGACGAACGCCACCCAGGGCCCGAGCGCATGTTCGAGCCGGTGGAGCGGGGAACCCGCCGTATCGGGCGCGCCCGGCGACCGGCGGATCGGCACGAACACCGCCGCCAGCACCCCGGCGACGGTCGCATGCACGCCCGATCGCAGCACCAGCACCCACAACAGTGCCGCCGCGATCAGATAGGGCGCGAGCGTCACGACCCCGCGCCGGTTCATCGCCGCCATGATCGCCAGCACCCCCCCCGCCGCCGCCAGCGCGCCGAGATCGAGCCCGTGGCTGTAGGCGACCGCGATGATCGCGACCGCACCCATATCGTCCGCGATCGCGACGGTGGTCAGGAACAGTTTCAACTGCGGCGAGACGTGCGGGCCGAGCAGCGCCATGACGCCGACCGCAAAGGCGATATCGGTCGCCGCCGGGATCGCCCAGCCCGCCCTGAGCGCAGGATCTTGCCATGTCAGCGCCAGATAGGTCAGCGCCGGCACCGCCATCCCCGCCACCGCCGCCACGATGGGCAGGCGTCGACGGGAGGGTCTGGCTAGCTGGCCGTCGATCAGCGCGCGCTTGATCTCCAGCCCGACGAGCAGGAAGAACAGCGCCATCGCGCCGTCGTCGATCCACAGACGCATTGTCATCGCGCCCATGACCGGGGCGATGACGGGGCCGGTTTTCAGCCGCAACAGCGCGTCATAGGCGTTGGCGGCGGGCGAATTGGCGAGGATCACCGCGATCGCCGCCGCGGCGATCAGTACGACCCCGCCGGCGGCTTCGCTGGCCAGGAACGCACGCAGCGTGGACGGAGCGGGGCGGGACATTCCCTTTCCTAACCCCAGCCGCGCCATCGGCAATGGTCAGAACAGCGCGAGCTGCGGGCCGGGGGCCGGCTTCAGCGGCCAGCGCGCGAGCACGTCGTGCCGCGTCCGCCCGACATGGCTGTGGATCAGCACAAATTCCTGTGCGGTCCAGCCGAGCGGCGCGATGCCCTGGGTAAAAGGCGCACCTTGCCGGTAGCCGAGCGTCATGTGCGTCCCGAAACGGTAATCCCGTCGTGGGACCACGCCGACCCGCTCACGCGCGGCGGTAATTCGCTGGCGCAGCGCCTCGACCCCGGGATTGCGCCGCCCCGGTCGGAGCGCAACCGATTTCGGGCTGCCGACCGCGAGATCGAACGCCATGTCGAACGGCACCGCCGCGACCGCATTGCCCGCCGCCATCAATGTATCGACGAGGCCGCGCGGCAGGTCCGCATGATCGTCGATGATGTCGATCGTGACGTGCAATCGTTCCGCCGCAAGCGCCTGTCCGCGCGCGTCGAACCACGACGCGGCGTTGGCGATCCGCCGCGCGAGACGGAGCGGCGGACGGATCGCAAAGAACAGGCGGTGCGAGGCTTGGGACATGACCGGCTCCGAATCAGGAGGAAGAATAGCAGAAACGTTCTACATTTGTTCTTTATCCCTTGTCGACTCGACCTTTGGTGCCCAGGGTTCACCCGATCGGTCGTCACCCCGCGCGACGACGAGTCACCGGGCCAGCTTCTGCGTAACCAGAGCCTTCATGTCGACGATCGGCCGGGCACCGACATGCCCGATGATCTCCGCCGCGCAGATCGCGCCGAGCCGAAGCGATTGCGTCAGGTCGCGACCCTGCGCCTGGCCATGCAGGAACCCGGCGGCGAACAGATCGCCGGCCCCCGTGGTGTCGACGACTCGGTCGATCGGCTCGGCGGCGACATCGGCGCGCGTTCCCGCCTGCACCGCGCAGGCACCATCGGCACCCCGGGTGACGACCAATGTCGGCACCTTCGCCGCGACCTGCGCCAGCGCCGCCTCGAAATCCTCGGTCCCGGTCAGCGCCGCCAGTTCGGCTTCGTTGGCGAACAGGATGTCGATCAGCCCGTCCGCGATCAGCTTCCTGAAATCGCCGCCGTGGCGCGAGATGCAGAAGGTGTCGGACAGCGTGAACGCGACCTTGCGCCCGGCCTTGCGTGCGACCTCGATCGCGGCACGCATCGCGGCGCGGGGCTCCTCGGGATCCCACAGATAGCCCTCGAGATACAGGATCGCCGCATCCGCGATCAGATCGCGGTCCAGCGCGGCCTCGGGCAGGAACTGCGATGCGCCGAGAAAGGTGTTCATCGTCCGCTGCCCGTCGGGCGTGACGAAGATCAGGCAGCGTGCGGTCGTCGGCTCGCCGCTGCGCGTCGCGGTGGCGAAATCGACGCCGGCGGCGCGGATGTCGTGGCCGAACACGTCGCCCAGCTGATCGTCCGCGACCTGGCCGATGAAGCCGCATCGGCCGCCCATCGCTGCGATCGCCGCGACGGTGTTCGCGGCCGAGCCCCCGGACGCCTCCATTCCCGGGCCCATCTTCGCATATAGCGCATCCGCATCCCCGGGGGAGAACATCAGCTGCATCGATCCCTTCGCCATCCCCTCCGCGGCGATGAAGGCATCGTCGGTCTGCGCGAGGATGTCGACGATGGCGTTGCCGATCGCGACGACGTCGTATCTGGGGGTGCTCAAGGGGCTGGTCCGCTTCGTGGATAGGGCGAAAGCCGTTGCCGTACGGTCCAAAGCACAGCAGGACAATGGTCATGATCCGCGCCTTCGCCCTGTCGATCGGCCAACTCGGCGATCCCGCGACCCTGCGCGTGCTGGCGGGTTCGATCGCGATCACCTGCGCGGTGTTCGGGCTGATCGGGGTCGGCATCTGGTTCGGGGTACAGGGGCTGAGCGACGACTGGCTCGGTTTTCGCTCGGGCGCGCTGTCGGGGCTGGTCGCGGTCGCGGTAGTGGTCCTCGGCGGCTGGCTGTTATTCGTCGTGGTGGCGATCGCGGTGCTGCAGATGTTCGCCGACCGGATCGTCGCCGCGGTCGAGGCGCGGCATTATCCCGCCGCGCGCGCCACCGCGCATGGGGTCGGGCCGGGACGCGCGGCGTTGATGGGATTGCGATCGGCGGCGCGCGCGCTGCTCGCCAATCTCGTTGCGCTGCCGGTCTATATCGTGCTGCTGTTCACCGGCATCGGGCCGGCAATCGCGTTCTTCCTCGTCAACGCCTGGGTGATTGGGCGCGATCTGGGGGACATGGTCGCGGCGCGGTACCTCCGCCATGCGGCGATGCGCGGCTGGCGCAAGGCGAACCGGTCGCGGCTGTTCGTGCTGGGACTTGTCGAGACCGGGCTCTTCGTGGTGCCGCTGGTCAACATCCTCGCTCCCGTCATCGGCGCGGCGATGGCGACGCATCTGTTTCACGAGGATAGGGCATGAAGACCATCGGCGCAGCGATCGGACTGGGACTGTCGCTGGCGGGTTGCGCCGCGACACCGGCGGCGCGACCCGCGGCGGTGGGGCAGGTGGCGGTTCCCTATAACCCGATCGGGCTGGAACGCGTGATCGGGCAGGATGCCGCCAGCCTCACCCGGCTGTTCGGCCAGCCCGATGCCGATATCCGCGAAGGCACCGCGCGCAAGCTGCAGTTCCAGGGCCGGTTCTGCGTGCTCGACGCGTATCTGTATCCGAAGGACGGGCAGCCGCCGCGCGTGACCTATATCGACGCGCGCGAACCCGACGGCAGCACGATCGACCGCGCAAGCTGCGTGTCCGCGCTCACCCGGCGCGAAGGCGGGAAATAGCCCAGCCGGCCGCCTCCGCGACGACCGGCGATGGATCGGCGGTGAGCGGCATGAGAAACGCGATCAGCGCGGGATCGGCGCTGTTGCCCGCCGCGATGCAGGCGTTGCGGACCATGCGGTCGCGTCCGATCCGCTTGATCGGCGAGCCGGCGAAGACCTGGCGGAATCCGGCATCGTCGAGTCGCAGCAGGTCGATCAGTTCGGGCGCGGCCAGTTCGGCGCGCGGCGCGAACGCGCGGTTGGCGCGGGCGGTGGCGGCGAACTTGTTCCACGGGCATACCGCCAGGCAATCGTCGCAGCCATAGATGCGGTTGCCCATCGCGACGCGGAATTCATGCGGGATCGGCCCGGCATGCTCGATCGTCAGGTACGAGATGCAACGCCGCGCATCGAGCCTATATGGTGCCGGGAAGGCGTCGGTCGGGCAGGCGCGCTGGCACGCATCGCACGATCCGCACGCATCGCGCGCTGGTCCGGCGGCGGCGAGATCGAGCGTGGTGTAGATCGCGCCGAGGAACAGCCAGCTGCCGTCCGTCCGGCTGACCAGATTGGTGTGCTTCCCCTGCCAGCCGATCCCCGCCGCCTCGGCCAGCGGCTTTTCCATGACCGGCGCGGTGTCTACGAACACCTTCAGGTCGCCGCCCGCTTCCGCCACCAGCCAGCGGGCGAGCGCCTTCAGCTGGCGTTTGACGACATCGTGATAGTCGGACCCTTGCGCATAGACCGATATCCGTCCGATCCCGCGCTCGTCCGCCAGCCGCAGCGGATCGGCGGCGGGGGCGTAGCTCATCCCGAGCGAGATCACGCTTCGCACCGCGGGCCACAACGCGGCGGGTGCAGCGCGCTGATCGGCGCGCGCCTCCATCCAGATCATGTCGCCATGCGCGCCGTCCGCAATCCACGCGCGCAATCGCTCGCCGGCCAGCGGGGCGGCATCGGCGCGCGCGATCCCGCACGCGGCGAAGCCCAGGGCCGTCGCCTGGGCGGCAAGGCGCGTCTCGATCGCGGAGGGTATCGTGGCCGACGCATCCATGCGCGGTCGCTAGCATGCCGGGGCGGCGGGCGGCTATTCGCCGCCGCTTGGTGCGGGTAGCCAGTTCAGGTCGATCCCGGCGCGGCGATCGACAAACTGGCCATTCCACCATCGCGCGTTCGTCGAGCGCGCGCCCGCGCACGGCCTCACGTTCGGTCAGCGCGCCGTCCTCCAGCTGGCGCAGCATCCGGTCTACGGGCCGAAGCGATCGGCAAGGCCATGGTCCGGCAAGATCGATAATCCCCATGGCCGGCCGTCCTGGCCACGACCGCGATCGGCGCGCATTGAAATGCATCAATCGTTTGCAAGGCCGGCCAAGACTTGCGCGTTCGCGCCGCGGCGATAGACGAAGCCGATGGACCGTATCCTCATCCGCGGCGGCAATCGCCTGTCCGGTCGCCTGCCGATTTCCGGCGCGAAGAACGCCGCGCTGACGCTCATGCCCTGCGCGCTGTTGACCGACGAACCGCTGACGCTCCGCAATCTGCCACGCCTCGCCGATATCGACGGCTTCGGGCACCTGCTCAACCAGTTGGGCGCATCGACCGCGATCCAGGGTTCGCGGCCCGAGGATTTCGGGCGGGTCATGACGATCCGCGCAGGCACGCTCACCTCGACCGAAGCACCGTACGACATCGTGCGCAAGATGCGCGCGTCGATCCTGGTGCTCGGCCCCTTGCTTGGGCGCGGCGGCGAGGCGCGGGTCAGCCTGCCCGGCGGCTGCGCGATCGGCAACCGACCGATCGACCTCCACCTGAAGGCGCTGGAGGCGATCGGTGCCGAACTGGAGATGGCGGCGGGCTATGTAAAGGCGACGGCACCGGGGGGGAGACTCTCGGGCGGCAACTACCGTTTCCCCATTGTATCGGTCGGCGCGACCGAGAACGTCGTGATGGCCGCCGCCACCGCGTGCGGCACCAGCGTGATCGAGAATGCGGCGCGCGAGCCGGAGATCGTCGATCTGTGCCACTGCCTGGTCGCGATGGGCGCGTCGATCGACGGCATCGGCACCGAGACGCTGACGATCGAGGGGCGCGACCGGCTGCACGGCGCGACCTATGCGGTGATGCCCGACCGGATCGAGGCGGGCAGCTATGCCTGCGCCGCGGCGATCACCGGCGGGTCGCTCGAACTCATGAACGTCACCGCATCCGACATGCGCGCCACGCTCGACGCACTGGTCGAGGCGGGGGTCACGGTCGAGGAGCGAGCGCGCTCGGTGCTGATCGAGGCGACCGGCGGGATCGGCCCGCTGACGCTGTCGACCGCGCCCTATCCGGGCTTCGCGACCGACATGCAGGCGCAGTTCATGGCGATGCTGTGCCGCGCGGACGGGGCGAGCGTGCTGACCGAGACGATCTTCGAGAACCGCTATATGCATGTGCCGGAGCTGGCGCGGATGGGTGCCGACATCCAGGTCCATGGCCGAACCGCGGTGGTGAAGGGCGTCGACCGGCTGACCGCCGCACCGGTGATGGCGACCGACCTGCGCGCGTCGATGAGCCTGATCCTGGCGGGCCTCGCGGCGGAGGGCGAAACGCAGGTGTCGCGGGTGTACCATCTCGACCGCGGCTACGAACGGCTGGAGGAGAAGCTCAGCGCGGTCGGGGCGGATATCGAGCGGGTGGGGGACGGGTGAACCCCGAAACTTTCGCTGACGTACATCAAATATCGGAACTGCCGCGATAATGGCCGGTTGACGCCTGCGAAGCACAGGAGACCGGACATGCGTATCATCCTCTCGATCGCGGCGGTGGCGGCGCTGGTCGTTCCGGCCATGGCTATGGCCCAGACCGACACATCGGCAATGAGCACGACCCACGTCAAGACGAAGCACCACAAGGACAAGAACAAGGCGATGTCGAGCGGCACGTCGGGGTACACCGGCAACACCGAAAGCGGCCAGTCGACGCCGCAATCGGCACCGGGTGCCAGCACCGACGGATCGCAGCCGGGTACCAGTTCGGGCGCGACGATCCCTACGGGTCAGACCACGTCGAGCACGGGGGATCCATCCGCGCCGCAATGAACGTGTCATCGCACCCGTCCAGCCCCGGCAGCGCGAGCTGTCGGGGCTGTTCGCGTCACCCGTCCGCGACGCATTATCGATCACGAAGCGATACTCGACGTGGCTCCCTCCGCATCAGGTCAAAGGCCATATCGATATCCTCGATTCGGACCATCGGTGCGGTGCAGCATGGACGAAGAGCCGTGTCATGCGCTCGGTGACGAATGTCGCTATCCGATCCGTTTGGCGACCGCCGCGGCGTCTTTTTGCAGCGCAGTATCGGGGCCCACGGCTTCCCACGGGAAGACGTACCAGTCCTTCGTCACCGTCCGGTCGATCACGCGCGCGCGGTAATCGACGCGCTGCGCCGAGACGCGGTTATCGATCAGCGTCGCGATCCGAACCGATCCGGATATCGCCCCGGCTTTCGCAAGCGCGGTGCGGAGTGCGCCGATCGTCAGCCCGGAATCGTTGATGTCGTCGACCAACAGCAATCGCTCGCCCGCCCGGCTATGCTTGGCCAGCCGGACGACCACATCGCCCGCGAAATCGGCGAGCCGGCTCGACCAGTCGCAAGACAGCATCGGCAGCCCGGTCGCATGGCCTGAGATAGACCGCGGGGACCAGTCCGCCGCGGCCGATCCCGACGATGTACGTCGGCCTCCAGCCGACATCCGCGCCGATCGCTGTGGCGAGCGCGGTTATGTCTTGGTCGAATGCGGCGTGCGAAACGGGGGCGAAGACCGGCATCAGGCCGCCGGGGCTACCCAGGCGTCGAGCACCGCCGGATGCGCCGCTACCGCATCGCCGGGCAGGAACGGTTTGGCGATGAAAGGGGCGGTGTCGCTCATCCCTCTTTCATTGCCGCTCCGCCGGAGGCGCGCAAGACGGCACCGCTGCGTTCATACCGTCAGATCGCCGCCAGCGCCTGGTCGAAATCGGCGATCAGGTCGTCCGCATCCTCGACGCCGATCGAGATCCGCACCAGATTGTCGGTGATCCCCAACGCCTGCTTGCGCGCGTCGGGCACCGACAGATGCGTCATCGCGGCCGGATGACTGGCGAGCGTCTCGGTCCCGCCGAGCGACACTGCGAGCTTGGCGATCTTCAGCGCGTCGAGGAACGCGAACGCTTCCTTCTCGCCGCCGTTCACCAGCAGCGAGAAGGTCGACCCCGCACCGGTGCAATGCCGGCGGTAGATGTCCGCCTGCCGCTCCATCCCCGGGCTGTCCTCCAGGAAACCGAGATAGCCGACGCGTTCGACCTTGGGATGGCCACGCAGGAACGCACAGACCTTCGCCGCATTCTCCCCCGCGCGGCTCATGCGCAGTTCCAGCGTTTCGAGGCTCCGCAGCAGCATCCATGCGGTGTTCGGGTCGCAGATCGTACCGATCGTGTTGCGCATCGACCGGATGGTATCGATGTGCGCCTTCGATCCAAGCACCCCGCCCGCGACGAGATCGCTGTGGCCACCGGCATATTTGGTCAACGAATAGACGACGATGTCCGCGCCGTGCTTCAGCGGCTGGAGCCACAGCGGCCCCAGGAACGTATTGTCGATCGCGATCGGCGGCTTGGTCTCGCCGGTGAAGATCGCGTCGCGACTGGCGGCGACCGCCTGGATGTCGACCAGCGCGTTGGTGGGATTGGCGGGGCTTTCCAGATAGATCATCGCGACGTTGCCGCTCGCCGCGCGGCGCAGCACCGCGTCGATTTCCTCGCGCGTCGCGCCTGCCGGAAAATCCAGCCAATGCACCCCGAACCGTCCGAGGATGCGCGCGATCAGCGTCTCGGTCGCGGCGTAGAGCGGCCCCGAATGGACGATCGTGTCGCCCGGCTTCACCATCGCCAGGAACAGGGTCGCGATCGCCGACATGCCCGACGAGAAGGCGAGCGCGTCCTCGGCCTCTTCCCAGATGCCCAGCCGATCCTCGAGGATTTCCTGGTTCGGCCCGTTGAAGCGCGAATAGACCAGGCCATCCGCGCCGCCCGGCCGCTTGCCGGTCACGCCCTCGAAATGACGCTTGCCCGCCGCCGCATCGGGAAAGACGAAGGTGGAGGTGAGGAAGATCGGCGGTTTCAGCGCGCCTTCGGACAGCGACGGGTCGTAGCCATGCCCCATCATCATCGTCGACGCCTTGAGCTTGCGATCGCCGATCGCCTCCACCGACGGCTTCGTTTCGCTCGTCGAAGGAACGCCGGTCATGTCTGCTTCGGTTTCGGTCGGTTCGGGCATCATGCTCTCCGTGGATCGGTTTTCCGGGCCGTTGCGGAACGCACAGCGTGAGGATATGGCCACGGCCGTCCACCCACGAAGGATTGCCCATGCCGGTCGCCGTCGTCTCGATCCCCGTCAGCGATCCCGAACGATCGCTCGCCTATTACCGCGACGTGCTCGCACTGTCGGTGGTCAACGACACGCCGATGGGCCCGGCGATGCGCTGGCTCCAGATGCAGCCTGCGGACGGCGGATCGACCGTGGCGCTGGTCACCTGGTTCGACCAGATGACGCCGGGATCGATGCAGGGGTTGATGTTCCACGTCGCCGATATCGACGCCGAACATGCACGGATCGCGGCGGCGGGCGGGACGCCTTCGCCGATCGACGAACAGCCCTGGGGGCGGTTTACAATGCTGAGCGATCCGGACGGCAACGGGCTGATCGTCGCGCAACTGACCGCGCCGGAGGATGTGAAGACGCGGTAGTTCGCGATTCTCCACCCCCCCGCGGGGGGAAGGATCGTCAAGCTTGGCCTACCCTACCCCGATGATCGCGATCTGCCGCCCGTATCCCGGCTCGCCGCGATGCGTCGCGCGGCGGTAGCTGTAGAAGCGGTCGGCGTCGGCATAGGTGTCGAGCCCTATCGCCTCGATCCGGCCGACTCCGGCCGACGCCAGCCGATGCGCGACATAGGCCTCCAGATCGAAGCGGTGATGCCCGGCGCGGCCATCCGCGAAGAAGCGCTCGTTCGCCGGGTCCGCGGCGGCGAAGCGGCGCAGGAATGCGTCGTCCACCTCGTAGCTGGCGCGCGCGATCGTGGGACCGATCGCGGCGACGATCCGCGCCGGATCGGCACCGAGCGCGGTCATCGCGATGACGGTCGCATCGGTCACCCCCGCCAGCGCGCCCTTCCACCCCGCGTGCGCCGCGCCGACGACACCCGCCTGCACGTCCGCCAGCAGCACCGGCGCGCAATCCGCGGTCAGGATGCCGAGTGCGAGCCCGGGCCGGTCGGTGACCAGCGCATCGCCTTGCGGCCGGTCGGACAACGGCGCGCGCACCGTCACCGCACCCGCGCCGTGCACCTGATAGACGGTCGTGAGATGCGCGCCCGGCAGGACCGCGCGCGTCGCCAGCACCCGGTTCCGGGCGACCGCGTTCGGGTCGTCGTCCGACCCCAGCCCGACGTTCAGCCCGGCATGTACACCGGTCGAGACACCACCGTGCCGGCCGAGAAAGCCGTGCGGTACGCCGTCCAGCGCGGCGGCGCGGATGACCTCAACCCCGCTCACAGCGTCAGCCGCAGGACGAGATCGCGATCGATCTGCGTACCGGTCTTGAACGCATAGTCGCCGATATGGGCGAAGCCGAGCCGACGGTAGAAGGCGAGCGCACGGTCGTTCCCCTCCCAGACGGTCAGGACGAGCGCATTCGCCCCCCGATCGCGGGCGGAAGCGGTCGCCCAGTCCATCAACGCGTGCGCGACGCCTTTGCCATGCCACCCCGACGCGACGTAGATCTGCATGAGCTGGAGCGTTCCGGGCGGCGCAAGACCCGCATGCAGATAGCTGTCGCCGAGCTTGGCATAGCCTGCGACCGAATCGCCTTCGACCGCGAGGTGAAAATGGATGGCGGGATCGCGGAAATCCCGCATCAGGGCACCTTCGGGGCCGTATGCTTCGGCCAGATAGAGCGCGAGATCGGCGGGCGAACAGGAATGTCGGAAGGTTTCGATCCAGCTCCGTCGCGACATCGTGTCGACCGCGGGGCCGTCGGAAGGGGTTGCGTCGCGGTAGATCATGCGAACGCCGCCGGTGCGGGCCAGCCGGGCGCGGTCACCGCCAGCGCGCGGAACAAGGTTCCCATATCGTCCATCAGCCGCATGCGGTCCGCCATCAGCGCCTCGGCGCGGTCGGGGGCGGCGCGCGCAAGCGCGGCGGTGCGCTGATCGATGCCGAGCGCGCCGAGCAGCTCGCGCTGGGCGATCGGTCCCCATGCGACCGCCCCCGCCGCCTGCGCCGCCGCGGCGAGCGTCGTGAAATCGACATGCGCGGTCAGGTCCTGTTCGCCCGGCGCGTCGAACGGATTGGCGGGGACGTGATCGCGCACCGCCTGCAGCGTCTCGCCGACAAGCGGGCCGTCATAGCCATAGTCGATCGCCAGCAGCGCGCCGCCCTGCCTGGCGATCCGCCCGGCGAGCGCGCGCATGGTCGCGACCGCATCCGGACACGCCTCGATGATCGCGCCGGGCGGGGCGACCCGCAATGATTCCGGGATGACCGCGTCGGGGACTGGCTTGCCCGCGACGGGGAGGAACAGCGTGTCCTGGCAGGCGACGAGGCGCTCGTGCCACCGGTCGCGTTTCACCAGCTGGCGGATCGGCAGCGCGTCGAAGAACTCGTTCGCGACGACGATCAACGGGCAGTCGGTCGGGAGCGTATCGGCGCTGTCGTGCCAGGTCGCGTCAGCGATGCGCCGGGCCTGCGCAGCGCGCAGCACCGGGCTGGTCTCGACGAAATGCATGGGCGGTGTCAGCTCCGCCTTCGCCATCGCGCGCGCGGCATCGGCGGCGAGCGTCCCGCGGCCCGGCCCCAGTTCGACCCAGGCGATAGCGGGTCGCCCTGCCCGGTCCCACAGGTCCGCGCACCACGCGCCCGTCAGCTCGCCGAACATCTGGCTGATCTCGGGCGCGGTAGTGAAATCGCCGCCTGCGCCCAGCGGATCGCGAGTCGCATAATAATGCGCGTTCGCCGCCGCCATGAACTGTGCGACCGACACCGGTCCCGCCAGCGTGATCGCGCGGGCGAGGCGGTCGGCGAGAGGGGAGGCCGGGGCGGACATATTTGCAGCGCAATGCATCCGGACGTCGCAGCTCACAAGACAACAGAGATCCTGCCCCGGACGGAGAAGATTTGTCAGGCCACGCTCTCGGTTCCCGCGATCGGTTCCACCCGTCGCCGCCGGCCCGCTGCCGTCGCGATCAGATACACGCCCCCCAGGATCATCGGCAGGCACAGGAACTGACCCATATGGAAGCCCCATTTGCCGAACAGCGTGCCCGCGAACTGGCCGTCCGCCTCACGCACGAACTCCACTGCGAAGCGCGCGAGGCCGTAGCCGAGGATGAACAGTCCGACGAGCTTGCCCGGATCGTAGCGCGCCTTGGTGCGCCAGAACGCGAACCACAGGACCGCGAACAGGAGCGCACCTTCGAGCACCGCCTCGTAGAGCTGGCTTGGATGCCGCGCGAGGTCGCCGCCGGTGGGGAAGACGATCGCCCAGGCGACGTTTGTCGGCCGGCCCCATAATTCGCCGTTCACAAAATTGGCGAGCCGCCCGAAGCCAAGCCCGAACGGCACGCAGCAGGCGATGTAATCATGGACCCGCAGCCAGTTGAGCGCATTCGCGCGTGCGAACAGGATCAGCCCCAGCGAAACGCCGATCACCCCGCCGTGGAACGACATCCCGCCGTCCCACAGCCGGAGGATCCGCACCGGATGCAGAAACATGTCGGGCGCATAGAAGATGACATAGCCAAGCCGCCCGCCGAGGATGATGCCCAGCGTCGCATAGAATACCAGATCGTCGGCATGCCGCCGCGCCATCGGCGCGCCGGGCTGGTCGAGCAGTTTCAGCAGATACCACCAGCCCGCCAGAATGCCCGCGATATAGGCGATCGAATACCAGCGCAGCGTGAAGAACCCGACCGAGAAGATGTCCGGGTGCAACCCCAGCGTCTCGAAGCGGATATGACCGGCGGGATTGCCGACGCCGGTAAGTTGACCGGCGGGATCGCCGATGCCGGTAAGGTGGCCGGCGAGATCGCCGGCTGGCGCGGTGATGGCCGCGGCGAGCGTTGCCAGGATCAAGACTTTCCCCTCTGCGTTCACCCCTGCATAAGGGGGTCAGGCGACAAGACCAAGTGGAGAGAATGATGCCCAGCGTGCTGGACCAGCGGATGGATGCGGCAATGGCCGCGGTCGTTGCCGACGAGGGGATGCTCCCGCTCGCCAGCATCCCGCGATATGGCCGCGCCCTGCCGGTGATCGCCGCCGCGCCGCCGACGCTTGGCGCGTATTTCGCGCATTTCGCGGGCGAACATGCGCATGCGACGTTCCTCGTTGCCGGCGACGAGCGGCTGACCTTTGCCGAAGTTCATGCCGCGGCGACCGGCGTCGCGCATGCGCTGGTCGCGCGCGGTGTCGTAAAGGGTGACCGTGTCGGCATCGCGATGCGCAATTCGCCGTCCTGGATCGCGCTCTACATGGGGATCGTCATGGCCGGCGGCATCGCGACTTTGCTCAACGGCTGGTGGCAGACCGAGGAGCTGTCGGCGGCGCTGAACGAGGTGGCGTGCGACATGGTCTTCGCAGATCCGCCCCGGGCGAAGCGTCTGGCGAGCCTTGAGGATGCGCATTGCGCCGTGATCGAGATCGACGATGCCCGGCCGCTGGCGGCCGCACTGCGACCGCTCGGCACGGGCGACGCCGCGACCGCCATGCCGGCCATTACGCCCGACGATCTGGCGACGATCCTCTTCACGTCGGGCTCGACCGGCCCGTCCAAGGGCGCGCTGTCGGATCACCGTGGCGTGGTGCAGGCGATCTTCAATTACCTGGCGCAGGTCATGACGATGGTCGGCATCGCGACCCAGGACGGCAATCCGCCTATGGGCCAGCCATCGACATTGCTCAACGTGCCGCTGTTCCACGTCACCGCCGAGATCCCGGTGATGCTGCAAAGCTTCGCGATGGGGCGCAAGCTGGTGCTGATGGCCAAATGGGATGCGGAAGAAGCGATGCGGCTGATCGAGAAGGAAGGCATCACCTATTTCGTCGGCGTGCCGCTGATGAGTTTCGAGCTGCTGACCCACCCGAACCGCGCGAAATACGACCTGTCGACCGTCGCCGATTTCGCCGCGGGCGGCGCGCCGCGCCCGGCCGAGCATGTCCGCCGAATCGCGGAGGAGATGGCCGGCCCGGATGGAAAGGGCGGCGCGCCGTTGATCGGCTATGGCCTGACCGAGACGAATGCGATCGGCACCAGCAATTGGCGATCCAACTACATCGCCAAACCCAATTCGGCGGGACGGCCGTCGCTGCCGCTGGTCGATCTGGCGATCCTCGACGATGCCGGACGGCCCGTCGCGCAAGGACAGCGCGGAGAGATCGCGATCCGGTCGATCTGCAACTTCCGCGAATATTGGGGGCGTCCCGATGCGACCGCCGCGGCGATGACCGCGGACGGCTACTTCCTGACCGGCGACATCGGATATCTGGACGAGGACGGCTATGTCTTCATCGTCGACCGCAAGAAGGACATCATCATCCGCGGTGGCGAGAATATCTCGTGCCAGGAGGTCGAGGCGGCGCTCTACGAACATCCCGACGTCGCCGAAGCCGCGGTGTTCGGGCTGGCGGACGAGCGGCTGGGCGAAGTGCCCGGCGCGGTCGTCGTCCCGCGCGACGGGGCGGTGCTGACGGCGGAGGGCCTGGCCGGGTTCCTGCACGCGCATATCGCTGCGTTCAAGGTGCCGCAGACGATCTGGATCACGCACGCCCCGTTGCCGCGGCTCGGAACGGAGAAGATCGACAAGGTCCGGGTCCGCGCGACGTATCGTGCGCTGGCGGTGGTGGGCTGAGGGTCGCTCGCCCGGGCAACTTCGTCCCCGCGCTTGTCCCGGGGTCCAGAGCCCTGAGCGCTTCGCCCGTTGCTCTGGATGCCGGGACGAGCCCGGCATGACGGAGGATGAGACCCCAGCTTGCACCCACCGCCCCGCAAAGTAGAGCGTCCCGCATGGCGCAGGCGATCGACAGGCGGACCTTGCTGGTCGGAGGGGGGGTCGGTGTCGGGCTGGTCGTCGCCTGGGCGGCGTGGCCGCGCGCCTATCCGGTCAACCTCGTCGCCAATCCGGACGAGCGCATCTTCGGCGCATGGCTCAAGATCGGCATGGACGGCCACGTCACGGTTGCCGTGCCGCAGGCGGAACATGGCCAGGGGGTCTATACCGTCCTGCCGCAGATCGTCGCGGACGCGCTCGGCGCGGACTGGCGGACCGTCGGGGTCGAGGCGGCACCGGTCAATCCGCTCTACGCCAACCCGCTGGGTTTCCGGTCGTTGCTGGAGGGCGTCGACGACGCGCTGCCTGCAGGCATCATCGACGAGGCGGCGCGGCGCGCCCCGGTGATGCTGACCGGTGGATCGTCGTCGGTGCGGATGTTCGAGGACGCATGCCGGCAGGCGGGTGCCGCCGCCCGGACATTGCTGTGCAAGGCGGCGGCGAAGCGCTGGGATGTCGCGTGGACCGATTGCGGGGTCGATGCCGGGTTCGTCGTCCACCGGGGCAAGCGCCTGCGCTTCGCCGAACTCGCCGAGGCGGCGGCGAAGGAGACGCTGCCCGATCCGCTGCCCGCCGATGCGCCGGGAACAGGCAAGCTGGTCGGACAATCGGTGCCGCGGATCGACGTGCCGGCGAAGGTCGACGGCTCGGCGAATTTCGCCGGCGACATCCGCCTGCCCGACATGGTCCATGCCGCGATCCGCCAGGCACCGCGCGGGGGCAGCCGACTGGTGGCGATGGACCGCGCCGCCGCCGATCGCATCCGCGGGGTGGTCGCGATCGTCGATCGGCCGGGCTGGGTCGCGGTGGCTGCGACGACGTGGTGGGCGGCGGAGCGGGGCCTTGCCGCATTGAACCCAAGGTTCGAGACGACAGGCCCCGTCGCGACCACCGAGTCGATCGACGCCGCGCTGACCGCCGCGTTCGACGGCCCGGGCACGCGCATGGTGAAGGCGGGCGATGTCGCGGCTGCGTTTCGCGGCGCGCGGATCGTGACCGCGGAATACCGCGTCGCTCCCGGGCTCCACGCCGCGATCGAGACGACCAGCGCGACCGCACACCGGCATGGCGGGCGGCTGGAATTGTGGCTGCCGGCGCAGGCACCCGCCAATGCCCGACGCGCGGCGGCGCAGGCGCTCGGCATCGACGAGGCCGCGGTCGTCATCCACCCGATGCTGGTCGGCGGCGGGTTCGGCGACCGGATCGAGACCGGCGCGGCGGCACAGGCGGCGGTGATCGCGCAGGCGATCGAACGCCCCGTCGCGCTGGTCTGGTCGCGCGGCGAGGAGTGCGCGAACGACCTGTACCGTTCGCCCGCCGCAGCACGGATGGCGGCGCGGCTCGCCCCCGGCGGCGCGATCCTCGGCTGGTCGGCGAAGATCGCCGCACCCGCGACCGGCAAGGCGCTGGCTAAACGGCTGTTGCCCGGCATCGCGACCGATGCCGCGCTGGCGCTCGGGTCGGCGGGGGACGCCTATGCCGTCGCGGGCGCGCTGCCCCCGTACCGCATTCCGAACCATGCGATCGATCATTATCCGGCCGAGATCGGAATCGAGACGGGCCATCTTCACGGCGGCGCGCATGGCTATACCGCGTTCTTCACCGAATGTTTTCTCGATGAACTGGCGCATGTCGCGGGGACCGAAGCACTGTCCTACCGGATCGGCATGCTCGGCGGCAACGCGCGGCTGGCGCGGTGCCTGTCGACCGCGGCGTCGCTCGGCGGGTGGGACGGCGGCGTCGCCGGCAGCGGACAGGGGATCGCCTGCCACGCCTTTCGCGGCAGCTATATCGCGGTGCTGGCGGAGGCGCATAGGGGAGAGGGCGGGCGGGCGGTGGTCGACCGGCTCGTCGCCGCGGTCGATTGCGGGCGGGTGATCCACCCCGACATCGTCCGGCAGCAGATCGAGGGCGGGCTGATCTTCGGCACGGCGATGGCACTCGGGGCATCGACGGGCTTTGCCGGCGGCTCGGCAAGCGTGCACGGGTTCGAGGGGATGGCGCTGCCGATCCTCGACGACGCCCCCGACGTGACGGTGGAGATCATCCGCAGCGACGAGGCACCCGGCGGGGTCGGCGAGCTGGGCGTGCCCGCGGTCGCACCGGCGATCGCCAACGCGCTCCAGTCTGCAACGGGTGTCCGCATCCGCTCGCTGCCGCTAGGACGGGGGGCATGATCCCCCCCGACCACCCCGTCATCCCGCGCCCGCGAATCGGCGTGCTGCTGATGAACCTCGGCACGCCCGACGGCCCCGACACGAAATCGGTCAAACGCTATCTCGGCGAATTCCTGTCCGACCGGCGAGTCGTCGAACTGCCGCAGATCGCGTGGCAACCGATCCTGCGCGGGATCATCCTGAACACCCGACCGAGAAAATCGGCGCATGCGTACAGCCAGGTGTGGAGCGAGGAGGGCTCCCCGCTCGCCGCCTTCACGAAACGGCAGGCGGCGGCGCTGGCGGACGCATTCGGGCCGGGTGTCACCATCGACTGGGCGATGCGCTACGGCAATCCGTCGATCCCCGAACGGCTGGCGGCGATGAAGGCGGCGGGGTGCGAACGGATCCTGCTCGCCCCCCTCTACCCGCAATATTGCGCGGCGACGACCGCGACCGCGAACGACAAGGCGTTCGCGGTGCTGGCCGGCATGCGCTGGCAACCCGCGATCCGCACGCTGCCGCCCTATCATGACGACGCGGCCTATATCGACGCGCTGAAGACGTCGATCGAGGCGGGGCTTGCAGCGCTGGATTTCGAGCCCGATGCGCTCGTCGCCAGCTTCCATGGTATGCCCGGGCGGACGCTGGCGCTGGGCGATCCCTATCACTGCCATTGCCGGAAGACCGCGCGGTTGCTCGGCGAGGCGATGCGCCGCGACCTGATCGTGGCGTTCCAGTCGCGGTTCGGCCCGGCGAAATGGCTCGGGCCCGCGACCGACGAGACGCTGGCGGCGCTGCCGGGCAAGGGCATGAAGACGGTGGCGATCTTCGCGCCGGGTTTCTCGTCCGATTGTCTCGAGACGCTGGAGGAACTCGCGATCCGCGGGCGCGAGAGCTTCGAGGCCGCGGGCGGCGGGCGTTTCGCCTGTCTGCCCTGCCTGAACGACAGCGAACCCGGTATCGCGATGCTTCGCCGCATCCTGTCGCGCGAGCTTGAAGGCTGGGTCGCGCCCCTCTAGCATCGCGGCAAAATGAGGAGAGGTGAATGGCACGGATTGCGATCGTGACGGGCGGTACGCGCGGCATCGGCGAGGCGATCAGCCTGGCGCTGAAGGACATGGGCATTACCGTCGCCGCCACCTATGCGGGCAACGACGAACGGGCGTCGGCCTTTACCGACCGGACCGGGATCGCCGCGTATAAATGGGATGTCGCGGATTATGACGCGTGCCAGGCGGGCTGCGCGCAGGTCGCCGCGGACCTGGGGCCAGTCGATATCGTCGTCAACAATGCGGGCATCACCCGCGACGGCACGATCCTGAAGCTGACCTACGAAGCGTGGAAAGAGGTGATCGACACCAACCTCGGCGGCTGCTTCAACATGGCGAAGGCGGTGTTCGGCGGCATGCGCGACCGCAAATGGGGTCGGATCGTCAATATCGGATCGATCAATGGCCAGGCCGGGCAATATGGCCAGGTGAACTATGCCGCCGCGAAATCGGGCATCCACGGCTTCACCAAGGCGCTGGCGCAGGAGGGCGCGAAGGTCGGCGTGACGGTGAACGCGATCGCGCCGGGGTATATCGATACCGACATGGTCGCGGCGGTGCCCGGCGACGTGCTGGAGAAGATCGTCGCGAAGATTCCGGTCGGACGGCTCGGCCAGGCGCACGAGATCGCGCGGGGGGTCGCTTTCCTGTGTTCCGAGGAGGGGGGATTCGTGACGGGATCGACGCTGAGCATCAATGGGGGGCAGCATATGTACTGACGGGCGCAGGCGCGTCGCCTCGGCCATGCCGATGCGCGTAGCGCACCGATCGGCACGACCGGCGGGTCGGCCCCGCCGATCCCGGCCGACGGCTTCGCCGTCGGCCCGTCCGAGAAAGCCCCTCCCCAATCAACCGCTCGTACCTGGACCCCGGCCTTCGCCGGGGAGGGGCGAAGGTTTGCCATCCGGTCCGGAAGTCCTCACCCCCCGAAAACGAAACCGGCGTCCTCCCTTGCAGGAGAACGCCGGCCCGCCCCTCGAAACGCTACGCGAGGGTAACTGACGCTTTACCGGCGGCAGTATCCGGGATTGCCCGATCGGCCGATCGCATTGCCGGCCAGGGCACCGGCTCCCGCGCCGGGCACGGTGCCCAGTGCGCGGTCGCCACGTGTGTCGATGCTGCGGCCGAGCAGCCCGCCGGCGATCGCGCCGATGATCGTCCCGCCGGTGCCGTTGTCGCAGCGCGCCGGGCGGTAGCCGGGGCGGTTGTAGCCGGAACGATCCGGATAGCCGCCGCGGTCGTACCCGCGCGGCGCATGGCCGCCGCTGGTGTAACCATGAAGCTGCGCGGTCGCCGCGGTCGGGGCGAGCATGGCGGCGGCGGCCAGCAGGGCGGCACCGGACAGGCAGTGCTTCAGCATCGAACCGTGCTTCAGCATCGAACCGTCTCCCTTTCCCGACCGGCGGCGGCACATCCGTCGTCGATGGAAAGCCGTATGGGCATTCGGCATTGAGCGGATACTGAATGCGTCCGTTATCGTGCGTTCAGGCACGGCGGGCCGCACGATGCGCAAATACGAACGGCCCGCGGCTCCGGACAGGGAACCGCGGGCCGTCGGTCGGTCGATCGCAGGCGTCTTCACGACACCCGAACGGAGTCAGGCGGCGACGGCGGCGTCCGCGCGCTTCTTGACGATGGTGCGCTTAAGGCGGCGGCACCGCAGCGACAGCAGGTCGTCGCTCGTCTTCACCAGCCAATTGTCGAGACCGCCATTATGCTCGACCGAGCGCAGCCCGTGGGTCGAGACGCGCAGCCGGACGCTGGTCTCCAGCACGTCGGAGATCAGCGTGACGTTCTGCAGATTGGGCAGGAAGGTCCGCTTGGTCTTGTTGTTGGCGTGGGAGACGTTGTTCCCCACCTGCCGGCCCTTGCCGGTCAGTTCGCAGATGCGCGACATCGATCGATACCTTATAGTTCGGGGATTGCCCGGAAAGGCCGCGCGGATAGCCCGGTGCGGCGCAGGCGTCAACCGATTCAGCGGCTGGTCTCGGCTTGCGGGATGGTTCGTTTTGCTGTGGCCAATACCGTATCGACCGTGCAACCGTCATACCGGCGTCGCGTTGTTACGCCACCGAACCGTTGTTCGAACCGAAGGGGAAACACATGCGTACGCTGCTCGTCCTGGTCGCGCTGGCCATCATCATCGTTGCCGGCTGTATGTATTTCGGGATCATCAACATCGATCAGACCCGGCCGGGCATCGTCCAGGCCCCCAGTTTCCACGCCGATGTCGCGCGCGTGACGATGGGGACGGAGAACAAGACCGTCGCGGTGCCGACGATCTCGGTCCAGAAACCAGGTGCGACGCCCACGCCTGCCAACTGACGTTTTGCGCGCGACGCGCGCAGGCGGCATGGGGGCCGGATGATCCCGCTTCCGCCCCCGATGCGCGCCGCGCTCGACCATGCCCGTGCCGCCGCCGCGTTGGGCGAGGTGCCGGTCGGTGCGGTGATCGTGCGGGACGGCAGTGTCGTCGCGGCGACGGGCAATGCCCCGCGCGGCCTCGCCGATCCCACCGCGCACGCCGAAATCCTGGCGATTCGCACAGCCGCGCAATCGCTGGGGCGCGATCGGCTGGAGGATTGCGATTTGTGGGTCACGCTCGAACCCTGCGCGATGTGCGCGGGCGCGATCGCCCATGCCAGGATCGCACGGCTCTATTACGGCGCACCCGACCCGAAGGGCGGCGCGGTCGAACACGGGCCGCGGCTGTTCGCGCAACCGACCTGCCACCACCGGCCCGAAGTCTATGCGGGCATAGGCGAAGCCGAGGCGGCGGATTTGCTGAGGATTTTCTTCGCCGCACGGCGGTGAATGCGTCCCGGCCGGTCGGCAAGCTGTGGGACATGCAATATGTCAGGTTGTCATGTCAGGTTGCTCGTTCACCAGGAACATATATGCGCCAACCCGACTATCCTTCCGCCGATGCCGAACGCTGGATGGCGGTCGATACCTATTTTGCGCGGATGCTCGCTCCGGACGACGACGCGCTGATCGCGGCGCTCGCGGCGAACGCTGCGGCGGGTCTTCCGTCACACGATGTTTCGGCGCTGCAAGGACAGATGCTGGCGCTATTCGTCCAGATCGCCGGTGCCAGACGCATCCTCGAAATCGGTACGCTCGGTGCCTGTAGCACGATACGCATGGCCCGCGCCCAATATCGAGGGTGCGAAATTATTGGACCGGATCGACCTTCGGATCGGGAAAGCGCTGGATATCCTGCCAACGCTGACGGGTCCGTTCGACCTGATCTTTATCGATGCCGACAAGCCGAATAACCCGGAGTATATCCGGTGGGCCTTGCAGCTGTCGGTGCCGGGCACCGTCATCATCGGCGATAACGTCGTTCGCGGTGGTGCCGTCGTTCACGCAGACAGCGACGATCCCAATGTTCGCGGCGTCCGAAGCTTTCTCGACGTCATCGCGGCCGAGCCGCGCTTGATCGCGACCGCCATTCAGACCGTTGGCGAGAAGGGTTGGGACGGGTTCTTGCTCGCCAGGGTTATCGACGCATGACGTCCGCCGGTCCGCTGCGCGGTTGGGGCCGCACACGACATGCCGCGCCTGGGAATTTTCCTGACGATCCCGCCACAAGATACGTTGTCGCGGACCGCCATTCGCGGCTAGACAGGCGTCAGCCGATGGCACCGCTCCCGCCCTTTCCCTGGATCGACGTCGCGATCATCGTGGCGCTGGTCGCGCTGAACGGCGTGTTCGCGATGAGCGAGCTGGCGATCGTGTCCGCGCGCAAGGCCCGGCTGGAGGCGATGGCGCGAACCGGACGGGCCGGTGCGCGTGCCGCGCTGCTGCTCGGGGCCGATCCCGGCAAGTTCCTGTCGACGGTGCAGATCGGTATCACCCTCATCAGCGTGCTGGCGGGCGCGTTCTCGGGCGAGGCGCTGGGCGAGCCGACCGCGCTTCGGCTGCAATGGCTCGGGCTGGCACCCGGTACCGCGCACAGCCTGGGTTTCGCGATCGTGATCGGGGTGACGACCTTCGTCTCGCTGATCGTCGGCGAACTCGTCCCCAAGCAGTTCGCCCTGCGCGCGCCCGAGCCGATCGCCGCGACGATGGCACCGGCGATGCGCCGGCTTGCGGTCGTCACCGCGCCGATCGTGTGGCTGCTCGATTCGACCAGCGCGGCGATCTTCCGTCTGATCGGGCTCAGCCGCGAATCGGAGGAGCATGTCACCGCGGAGGAACTGCAGCTGATCGTCGCGGAGGCGTCCAAGTCAGGCGTGATCGAGGAGCATGAACGCTCGATCATCTCGGGCGTGGTGCGTCTCGCGGATCGGCCGGTGCGCGAGGTGATGACCCCGCGCAACCAGATCGACTGGGTCGATCTCTCGCTCGACGCCGACGGTATCCGCGACGCGCTGCTGGCGACGACTCACAGCCGGCTGCCGGTCGGGGACGGATCGATCGACGCGGTCGTCGGCGTGGTGCAGGCGCGCGACATCGCCGCCGCTTTGTTCAGGGGTACGCCGCTCGACCTGCATGCGCTGATGCGCAAGGCCCCCGTCGTCATCGATCAGATCGACGCGATGGACGCGCTCGACGCGTTGCGGCAAGCGGACGTGCCGATGGCGCTGATCCACGACGAATATGGTCATTTCGAGGGGATCGTGACCCCCGCCGACCTGCTGGCGGCGATCGCGGGGGAGTTCGCGTCGGATTCGCACCCCGACGATGCGCCGTCGGTGGTCGAGCGCGACGACGGGTCGCTGCTGGTCGCCGGCACGATGGCGGCGGATACGCTGGCCGAGCGGCTCGGCATCGACCTGCCCGAGGACCGCGACTACGCGACCGTTGCAGGGCTGGCGCTCGCGATATTCCGGCATCTGCCCGCGGAGGGGGAGAGCTTCGTGCTGCAGGGATGGCGGTTCGAGGTGATGGATCTGGACGGGCGGCGGATCGACAAGCTGCTGGTGGGCGCGGGCTAGAGTCAGATGACATTAGGCTGCTCGGTATCCGGCGTTGCGGAGATAGTTAC
>NZ_CAXTII010000012.1:0-45016 GCF_964244235.1 uncultured Sphingomonas sp. | reverse complement strand
CGCCGTGCGACAGGCCGGGATACATAGCGAAGGCCATGTTCGCAGAGATCATATATTCCTGGAACGCGGTCGAGACGACGTGGGGCATGCCCTGCCCGCCGAATGCCTCGGGAGCGCCGAGCGTGCCCCAACCCGACTCGACGAACTGCGCATAGGCAGCTTTGAAGCCGTCGGGAGTCGTCACCGATCCGTCGTCGTGCCGGGTGCAGCCCTGCTGGTCGCCGGAATAGTTGATCGGGAACAGGACCTCGGCGACGAATTTGCCGCCCTCGTCCAGCACCGCATCGACCACGTCGGGAGTCGCGTTCCGGAAGCCGGGGATGTTCGCATGGCCCTGCAGGCCGACGACGTGCTCCAGTACGAAGCGCGTATCGCGGACGGGTGGCGTATACTGTGGCATGGGATCAGTGTCCTTTGGTATCTTGCGCGCGACCGGCTTCCAGCAGCGTGACGAAATCGGTGAGTTCGGCGATGGCGGCATCGATGTCGCGCTTCTGCACCTCGAGCAGTTCGATCCGTGTCCGGCCACGATCGATCGCGACCTGGCGCTGAAGACGGCGACCGTCGCCGATATCGTATAGGTCGATCATCTCGCGGATTTCGCCGAGCGAAAAACCGACCCTCTTGCCGCGCAGGATCCAGGCCAGCCGTGCGCGATCCCGGTGCGAATAGAGCCGCTGCGTCCCCCGGCGCTGCGGCGCGATAAGCCCCTCGTCCTCGTAGAAGCGAAGTGCGCGCGCGGTCACGTCGAATTCTGCGGACAAGTCCGAGATCGAGAATTGATCCTGCCCGGGCCGTAACGGCACCGCCGCCTGGGCGACGGACATTGTTGAATTTCGAGCGGCTTTCGGCATGAAGCGTTCAAAATAGATACGCCTTACGTATACGTCAACCGGCGCAGAGCGATCGTCCGCCGGGTGTGCGAAGCGTTGCGGCCTCCGACACGGATCCGCTTTGCCGATCGACCGCAAGCGCAGCGAACGACGCGCGGCCGACGCACAATTGGTTGCAGGCGCCCGGCACTTCGGGCGGGAAGATGATCCGTTCGCCATCGAAGATTGCGGTCATCCGGCACGCACCGAAACGTATGTCGAGCCGGCCACCCGATCGCACCACCGTCCCCGACGCCGCACAACCCTGACCCTCGCCGTAATCGACCAGCGCACCAATCCGCTCATCGCCGCCCGGCCGCCCCGGAACGATGCACACGCGGTCGGTATCCCGCGCCCAGGAACCGAGGATGGGAGAGCCCGGGTCGGGGACAAGACCGCGGACCAGCGCCGCGGCTTCCAGTCGGCCGCCGGGCGTATCGGTATTGCCGACCGCGGTATCATGTCGGGAACATCCGGCGAGCAGCAGCAGAGCAAGGGCGACAAACCTCACAGCGCGATCAGCCCGTTACCCTCGACACGGCGATAGAAACAGCTGTCGGCACCGGTATGGCATGCCGGGCCCGCGGGATCGACGATCAGCCACAGCACATCCTGGTCGCAGTCGATCCGCATCTCGACGACGCGCATGACGTTACCCGAGGTTTCGCCCTTCTTCCACAACCGCCCCCGGCTGCGCGACCAGAAAACCGCTTCGCCGCTCGCTTGTGTCGCCGCCAACGCATCGGCGTTCATGTGCGCGACCATCAGCAGCGCCCCGGCACGATTGGTAACCACGGCCGTGACGAGGCCGGAAGCATCGTATTTCGGGTCGAGCATCAACGAGGTTTCGCGGGGATCGGGCATGCCGCTGTTCTAGCCTTCCGGCCGGCCAAGAGAAAGCGGGTGTGCGGTTCGGCGGTGGCCGCACGCGGATGCACTCGGCTCAATCCTTGCGGATAGCCTTTATCAGCTCCGCTTTCGACATCGCCGATCGCCCCGCAACTCCGATCTCCCGCGCCTCCCTCAGTATATCGACCTTGGTGCGATCCTCCAGCCTGGTCGCCCGCTGATCGAGCGTGCCGGCGGCTTTCGCATTGGCGATCCGCGCCGCCTTTCCCTTCGACGCGCCTTGCTTGCGCAGGTCGTCGTACAGCGTGTCGTCCTTCACGGACGGGCCATGATCCGTCGCCATCTGAGTGCTCCTGTCCGAAGCGTCCCGAACGAGCGATGCGACGGATCGCTCCTTTGATCATGACAAAAGCGCGACAAACGCGGATGTCGGACCTATATGGCGGTCGCTTCGCAAGTGGACCCCCACCCCATGCCGACGACCCATCCGTTCGATGACGACACGCTGCACGAGGAGTGCGGCATCTTCGGCGTGTCGGGAAGTGATGGCGCGGCCGCGCTCGTCGCGCTCGGGCTCCACGCGCTTCAGCACCGGGGTCAGGAGGCCGCGGGGATTACCAGCTTCGACGGGTCGAACTTTCACACGCACCGCGCGATGGGGCACGTCGCGGGCAATTTCGACCGTGACGATATCATCCGCGCGCTGCCGGGCACCGTCGCGTCGGGCCATGTCCGCTATTCGACGACCGGCGAGACCGCGCTTCGCAACGTACAGCCGCTTTACGCCGACCTGTCGACCGGCGGCTTTGCGATCGCACACAACGGCAATATCTCGAACGCGATGAAGCTGCGGCGCGATCTCGTCCGGCGCGGGTCGATCTTCCAGTCTACCAGCGACACGGAGACGATTATACACTTGGTCGCGACCTCGAACTACCGCACGCTGATGGATCGGTTCATCGATGCGCTGAAGCAGATCGAGGGTGCCTATTCGCTGATCGTCATGACGCCGGAGGGAATGATCACCTGCCGCGATCCGCTCGGCATCCGGCCGCTCGTCATGGGGCGGCTCGACGAGTCGATCATCTTCGCGAGCGAGACGGTGGCACTCGACGTCGTCGGCGCGACGTTCGAGCGCGCCGTGGAACCCGGCGAGCTCATCATCGTGCAAGGGTCCGACATCCGTTCGATCCATCCGTTCGCACCCGTCGCGTCGCGGCCGTGCATCTTCGAATGGGTCTATTTCTCGCGCCCCGATTCGATCGTCGATGATCACTCGGTCTATTCGGTGCGGAAGAACATCGGCGCGCAGTTGGCGGAAGAATCGCCGGTGGAGGCGGATATCGTCATTCCCGTCCCCGATTCGGGCGTGCCCGCCGCCATCGGCTATGCGCAGGCGTCGGGCATTCCGTTCGAACTCGGGATCATCCGGTCGCATTATGTCGGCCGTACGTTCATTTCGCCCGGCGACAAGGTCCGGCATCTGGGCGTCAAACTGAAGCACAATGCCAATCGCGCGCTCATCAAGGGCCAGCGGGTCATCCTCGTCGACGACTCGATCGTCCGCGGCACGACCAGCCTCAAGATCGTCCAAATGATGCGCGATGCGGGGGCGGCGGAGGTGCATATGCGGATCGCCAGTCCGCCGACGCGGCACAGCTGCTTCTACGGCGTCGACACGCCCGAGCGCGCCAAGCTGCTCGCCGCCAAGCACGATGTCGGCGGGATGACCGATTTCATCCATGCCGACAGCCTGGCCTTCGTGTCGATCGATGGGCTGTACAAGGCGCTGGGTGAGGCGCGGCGCGCGGACATCCGTCCCAAATATTGCGACGCGTGCTTCACCGGCGACTATCCCACCACGCTCACGGACCAGGACGAAAGCGTTCAGGTCGACCAGTTTGCGCTCCTTGCCGAGCGGATGAACTGAGGGTTCCCATGACGAAACCATTGCAGGACCAACTCGCGCTCGTGACGGGCGCCAGCCGGGGCATCGGCGCCGCAACCGCGATCGCGCTCGGCGCGCTCGGCGCGCACGTCGTGCTGACCGCGCGGACGGCCGGCGGGCTGGAGGCGGTCGAGGAGGCGATCCACGCCGCCGGCGGCTCGGCGACCATCGCGCCGCTCGATCTGACCCAGGCCGACAGCATCGCCAGGCTGGGCACCGCGATCGGCGAGCGGTGGCAGGCGCTGGACATGCTGGTCCTGAACGCCGCCACGCTTGGATCGCTGGCGGCAGTGCCCGCGATCGACCCGAAGGAATTCGCGCACCTGCTGACGCTGAACGTCAGCGCGCAGGTCGCGCTGATCGCGGCGTTCGATCCGATGCTGCAAAAGGCGAAGGCCGCGCGTGTGGTCGGCATCACCTCGAGCGTCGGTCGTAAACCGCGCGCCTTCTGGGGGGCGTACGGCGCATCCAAGGCGGCGTTCGAGACGATCGTGCAGGCGTATGGCGACGAGATGGCGGGGATCAGCGGCATCCGCACCGCGATCGTCGATCCGGGCGCGACCCGAACGGCGATGCGGGCAAGGGCCTATCCGGGGGAGGACCCGGCATCGGTCAAGGACCCGCAGGTCGTCGCGGTGCGGATCGCGGCCTTGATGGAAGACGGGTTCGCGCAGGGGCATTTCGAGCGGGTAGGATAAAGCCACTACTCCTTGACCAACGTGACCTGCGCCACGGTGATCCCACCGCCGCGAAACCCGCCCTCGCAATACATCAGGTAATAGCGCCACATCGCGACGAACCGCGTGTCGAACCGCGCGGGGAGCCGCCCCTCGGCCACCGCCGCATCGAACGCCATCCGCCACCGACGAAGCGTTTCGGCATAGTCAGGACCGAAAGTGACGTGATCCATCCATGCCAGCCCCCGCGCCCCGGCCAGCGCGCGAAACCGGCTGTCGGACAGCAGCATCCCGCCTGGAAATACATGGCGCTGGATGAAATCCACCCCGACCGCGTAAGCCGGAAATATGTCGTCGGCGATCGCGATATACTGGATTGCGGCGCGGCTGCCCGGTTCAAGGACGCGAGCGATCGTGTCGAGATACGCACCCCAATAATGCTGACCGACGGCTTCGACCATCTCGATACTGACCACCGCGTCGAAGGTGCCGACGACGTCGCGGTAATCGGTCAGCGTGACGGTCACGCCGTCCGGTATCCGCGCCTCGACCGCCGCCTTCTGTTCGGTCGAAAGCGTCAGCGCCTGGACGCGCCGCCCCGCCGCTACCGCGACTTGCGCGAACGAGCCCCAGCCGCAGCCGATCTCCAAGATCGTGTCGCCGGGCGCGGTGCCGGTCCGGTCCAGGATCGCCGTGAGCTTGCGATCCTGCGCCGCCGCCAGCGTATCGCCATCGCCGAAGATCGCGCTGGAATAGGTCATCCCCGGATCGAGCCATTCGCGGTAGAAATCGTTGCCGAGATCGTAATGCTCGGCGATATTGCGTCTCGCCCCCGCGCGGTGGTTGCGGCGTAGCGCGTGCCAGCCGCGGAGCGCGAGCCGCTGCCATCCGCCCGCCCGCGCCGACGCCCCGAGCGATACGCGGTTGCGCATGAACAGATCGAACAAGGGCACCGGATCGGGGCTCGACCAGTCGCCCGCCGCCCAGCCCTCGTACCAGCCGACCGATCCTGCGGTCGCGAGCCGGACAAGCGCGCGCCAGCGGTGGATGGCCACGATCGGCAACGGGCCCTCCCGCCGCCCGCCGAGCAGCCGGCGCGTTCCGTCCGGCAGGCTCGCCTCGATTCCCCCTTCGACCAGTCCGGCGTCGATCCGGTCGAGCAGACGGTGGAACATGGGCGCGAGCATCCGTGCGATCGCGCCGCCACTTCGCTTCTCCACCGTCATGCCTTGCGCGTTCATCGCGCCGGTCCATGCCGGAGCGGCACGGTGTAGGAAAGGTCAGACCGCCGCGTTCGCCGCCAATGCCCGCTCGCGCCCCTCGCGGTGACCGATGATCTTCGCCGGATAGTCGCGCGGACGGCATCCCGCCTCGTCCGGATCGTGGATAGCGGCACCGGCGACACCCGCCAGTTCGGGCACCCAGGTCCTGATATAATCGCCCGCGTCGAACTTCTCCGACTGGCCGAGCGGCGCCATGATCCGCCCGAACATGTTCGAATCGACGCCTGTGCCCGCGACCCATTGCCAGTTGACGCTGTTGTTGCCGTAATCGGCATCGACCAGACAGTTCCAGAACCAGCGTTCCCCCTCGCGCCAGTCGATCAGCAAATGCTTCACGAGGAAACTCGCGGTGATCATCCGGACGCGGTTGTGCATCCAGCCGCTCGTCCAGAGTTGCCGCATCCCGGCATCGACGATCGGATAGCCGGTGCGGCCCTGCTCCCACGCCTTCAGGTCCTGCGGGCTGTTCCGCCAAGGCAGCGTGTCGTAGCGCGAACGGCCGTTGATCTCGCCGTAATCGGGCATTTCGAGGACCACGCCGTCGGTGAAATCGCGCCAGGCCAGTTCCTTGCGGAACGTCTGCAGCCCCACTCCCTGCCCATCCAGGGCGTGCCAGACATGCCGCGCGCTGACCTCGCCGAAATGCAGATGCGGCGACAGACGCGATGTACCCTCGACGGCGGGCAGGTTGCGATCGGTGTCGTAACCGGCGGTGCTCTTCGCGAACCGCTCGACCGCGCGGCGCGCATCCGTTTCGCCCGGCGTCCAGTCCCTGAAGCCCGCTGACCAGTCGGGCCTGGTCGGCAGCAACGCCCAGCCGGCGAGCGCGTCGCTTTTCGGCCAGGCATCGGGCGCTGCGATCCGGTCGGGAACGGGTAGCGGGCGGTCGGGCGGCATCCGCTGCGACAATGCCTTCCAGAACGAGGAATAGACCCTGAACTGGTTACCGGAACCGGTGGTGACGCTCTCGATCCGCGCGAGATGGTTGCCTTCGTGCAAGTACAGAGCATCGCCAAGCGCATCCTCAGCCTTGCGCCACCACGGTTCGTAATGGCGGATGGCATGGATCCGGGTCGCGCCGGTTTCGGCCATCAGTTCCTTCAGGACGGTGACGGCATCGCCGCGGCGAAGGATCAGGCTGCTGCCCTTGGCTTTCAGCGCTTTGCCATGCGACTCCAGGCTATGGTGAAGCCACCAACGCTGCGCGCCGCCCATCGCCCATTCCCCGGGGGCGTCGTCGTCGAGGATGTAGACCGGGATGACCGGGCCCTCACCGGCCGCGGCGATCAGCGCCGGGTGATCGTGGAGGCGCAGGTCCTGGCGAAGCCAGAGGAGGGTGGATTGGGTCAATCAAATCCTCCCCGCTCGCGAGGAGGGGAACCGCGCTCGCAGAGCGTGGTGGAGGGGGTTCTCCACGAGCCATATCGCCTGTGGAGAACCCCCTCCACCAGCTTCGCCGGTGCCCCTCCCCGTGCGGGGGAGGAATTAGATAACATGCGGTTCCTTTTCCACCTGCCAGGTCTGCCCCTTGCTCAACAGCTTTTGTAGATCAGGCATCTTCCCCGCGCTCGCCTGCGCGTTCTGCGCGATTACCGCGCTTTCGAAGGTCGGGGCGGGGTCGTCGTACAGGACGCCGAGCGCCATCGGATGGCTGCCGAACGGCATCTCGACCAGCATGTGCGCGAGGCTGCGGTTGGTCTGGTCGTGGACGACCAGCGCGGAGACATCGCCGTCCACCACATCGACCACGTCGAGCGTCAACGTCGCGGTGTTCAGGGTCAGCCCCCTGGTACCGCCCGCGAACACCAGCGGCTTGCCATGCTCGACCCACATCTGCGCACCGGCGGCGTTCGCCTTTTCAGTGAAGGGCGCGAACACGTCGTCGTTGTAGACGATGCAGTTCTGGAAGATCTCGCAGAACGCCGTGCCCTGATGCGCGTACGCCGCCTTCAGGACGCCCACGAGGTTCTTGTGCACGTCGATCCCGCGCGCCACGAACCGCGCCCCGCTGCCGAGCGCGAACGCGCACGGGTTGGCGGGGCGATCGACCGAGCCGAGCGGGGTCGAGGGGCTGAGCGTGCCGACACGCGAGGTCGGCGAATATTGGCCCTTGGTCAGCCCATAGATCTCGTTGTTGAACAACAGTACCTGGCAGTTCAGGTTGCGGCGGATCAGGTGCATCGTGTGGTTGCCGCCGATCGACAGCGCGTCGCCGTCACCGGTTATGATCCATACGTCGAGGTCCGGATTGGCCAGCTTCACCCCCGTCGCCACCGCCGGCGCGCGGCCATGGATGGTGTGGAAGCCGTAGGTCTCCATATAATAGGGGAAGCGCGAGGAGCAGCCGATGCCGCTGACGAACACGGTGTTCTCCGGCCGCGCGCCGATTTCCGGCATGGTGCGCTGCACCGCCTTCAGGATCGCATAGTCGCCGCAACCGGGGCACCAGCGCACCTCCTGATCGGTTTCCCAATCCTTGGGCTTGGTGGCGGAAATTGGCGTCATGTCGTTCATGGTCGCGGGAGCCTTCGAACTGGCCGGAAGTGGAGGAAGTGGAGGAGTGCCATCACATCCTCCACATCACGCGAAATAGCCGTCGATCGCCGCCTCGATCTCCGCGATCTTGAACGGCTGGCCGCTGACCTTGTTCAGCGGTCGCGCGTCGACGAGATACTGGTCGCGAAGAACCGTCTTGAGCTGGCCGGTGTTCATTTCGGGGACGAGGATATGCTGATAGCCGCGCAGTAGGACAGCCATATTGCGCGGCATCGGCCAGATGTGGCGGATGTGGATGTGATGGACGTCCAGCCCCCGCTTGCGCGCCCGCCGCACCGCCTGGTGGATCGGGCCGAAGGTGGATCCCCAGCCGACGATCGCGAGCATGCCCGACGTCTCGCCCAGCTCGACCTGCTGGTCGGGCACGACGATACCATCGACCTTGGCCTTGCGGATGTCGGTCATTTCCTGGTGGTTGGCCGGCGCATAGTCGATATTGCCGGTGCCGTTCTTCTTCTCGATCCCGCCGATGCGGTGGAGCAGCCCCGGCGTCCCCGGCTTGGCCCAGGGGCGCTTGAGCGTATCGGCATCGCGGGCATAGGGAAGAAACCCACCCTCGGGCTTTTCCGTGGCGAACGTCACCGGGAACGGCGCGTACGTGCTCATGTCGGGCACCTTCCACGGCTCGGCGGCGTTCGCGATATAGCCGTCGGTCAGCACCATCACCGGGGTCATATATTGCGTCGCGATCCGCACCGCCTCGATCGCCACGTCGAAGCAGTCCGCCGCCGACCGCGCGGCGATGACCGGCATCGGCGCGTCGCCGTTGCGGCCATAGACCGCCTGGTACAGGTCAGACTGTTCCGTCTTGGTGGGCAGACCCGTGGACGGCCCGCCACGCTGCGAATTGACGATCACCAGCGGCAATTCGGTCATGATCGCCAGACCCATCGCCTCGCCCTTAAGCGCGATGCCTGGGCCCGAGGATGAGGTAACCCCCAGATGCCCGGCATAGGACGCGCCGATCGCCGAAGCGATCGCGGCGATCTCGTCCTCCGCCTGGAACGTGGTGACGCCGAACTCCTTCAGCCGCGACAGGCTGTGCAGGATGGCGGACGCCGGGGTGATCGGATAGCCGCCGAAGAACATCGGCAGCCCCGCCAGCTGTGCGCCCGCGACGAGGCCCAGGCTGATCGAATCCGCCCCCGTCACCGTCCGCCACAGCCCCGCCTCGACCGGCGCGACGCCGACATGATGCTGCTTCATCGGGCCCGCCAGCTCGGCGGTCTCGCCGTAAGCGTGACCCGCGTTCAGGGCCGCGATGTTCGCCTCCGCAAGCGTCGGTGCCTTGGCGAACTTCGCGGTCAGCCAGTCGACGATCGGCTGCCGGTCCCGGTCGAACATCCAGAGCGCAAGCCCGAGCGTCCACATGTTCTTGCATCGAAGCGCTTCCTTGTTGCCGAGCCCGAACGGCTTCACCGCATCCATCGTCAGCTGCGAGATATCGAAGCTCATCAACTGCCATTTGCCGAGCGATCCGTCGGTCAGCGGGTTGGCAGCGTACTTCGCCTTGGCGAGGTTGCGGTCGCCGAACTCGCCCTCGTCGGCGATGATGAGACCGCCGGGGCGGAGCGCGTCGACATTCGTCTTGAGCGCCGCCGGGTTCAT
This sequence comes from uncultured Sphingomonas sp., assembly GCF_964244235.1. GTDB lineage: Bacteria > Pseudomonadota > Alphaproteobacteria > Sphingomonadales > Sphingomonadaceae > Sphingomonas. The sequence continues at coordinate 35,223 of NZ_CAXTII010000012.1, read as the reverse complement.
CGCGACCAATACGTCCAGCTCGTCGCCCGCGGTCTCGATCGCGGTCGAGCCGAAGTTGATCTGGAATGCGGAGACGCCGAACAGCGTGCCCAGCGGGGCGCGGATCTCGGCGGGGAAATCGGGGAAAGTCGCGAGGTCGTTGCCCGCCAACGCGGTGGACAGCGTGAACTGCCCGCCCGTCAGCTGCATCCCGTCGCCGCTGTCGCCGGCAAAGCGCACGACGATCGACTCGGATGGCGGATGGGCGGACGCCTCGGCGGGGGTCACTTCATGCGCGGCGGTGGCCATCATTATTCCTGTGAGACTATCGAATTCGCACATCCTCTATGCCCGGGATGCACGGGAACCAAGTTAGAATGATCCGGGTAGGAGACAAGCGGGGGTTGGGGCCGGGTATCGACCGCGAGCGCCTCGCCGAGCGTCAGGATCGCCGCGACGTGCCGCCGCGCGATCTCCAGCGTGTCGTCGCCATAGCCGCCGCCGACCGTGCTGGCGAGCGGGATGCCACGCTCGCGGACCAACCGTGCCACCAGATGTTCGCGCTGCGCCAGTCCATCCAGCGTCAACGCCAACCGCCCCAGCCGATCGCCGGCGAACGGATCCACCCCGGCCTGGTACAGGACGATCTCGGGCCGCATCTCGTCGAGGAACGGTGCCAGCGTTTCCTCCAGCGTCATGAGGTAGGCGGCGTCTTGCAACCCGTCCGCCAACGGCACGTCCAGCGTCGATCGCGCCTTTCGCGCCGGAAAATTCTTCGCCGCATGGATCGAATAGGTCGCGATCCCCGGGCGGCCGGCGAGCAGCGACGCGGTGCCGTCGCCCTGATGGACGTCGACATCGACGACCGCGACACGCGCCACGACGCCCTCTTCGATCAGCCGCACCGCCGCGATCGCGAGATCGTTGAACACGCAATACCCCGCCCCCGTCGCGGCGAGCGCATGGTGGCTGCCGCCTGCGCTGTTCGCCGCGAAGCCATGCTCGAGCGCCAGCTGAGCCGCGAGCCACGTGCCGCCCGGCACGACCTGTGCGCGGCGCGCGACCGTATCGGTCACCGCGAAGCCGATCCGCCGTTCCTTTTCGCGCGGCACCTGCGCGGACAGCACTTCGCCGACATAGTCCGCGTCGTGCACCGCCTCCAGCCAGCGGCGCGGCATCGGTTCGGGTTCGTGCCACGCAATCCGACCCCCCTCGTCATGCAACAGATCGCGGATCGCGCCGTTCTTGCCCCAGCGATAGGTCGATCGCACCGAGGTCTTGAACACGTAATCGGGGTGGTGGATGATCGGGATCACGGGGCACAGGTAGCGATGAAGGACCGATCGCCCAAGCAACCGATATCAAGAGCGACGGCAAAAGGAGAGTGCGCATGACCGATACGCTGATCGATGTCCCCGCAGCGAAGCCTGCCGAAGCCGCGCCCTATGTGCGGCCGGATGCGCGCGGCTTCCTGGCGTATCTCAACAGCGTGCCCGGCCCCAAGATGCACGAGATGGACGCACCGGCGGCCCGGCAGGTGTATCTGGCGATGAAGGACGTCGCCGATCTGCCGCTCGGCGAACTCGGCGCGGTGGTCGATCTGGAAATTCCGGGCCCGGCAGGCACGATCCGCGCGCGACTGTTCGATGTCGCGGCCACTCGCGCGCCCGGGCCGGCGATGATGTTCTTCCATGGCGGCGGGTTCGTGATCGGCGATATCGACACGCATGCCAGCGCCTGCGCGGCGATATCGCGCGGGCTGGGCATGCCCGTGATTTCGGTCGATTATCGCCTGGCACCCGAATGCCCCTGGCCCGCCGCGCCGGAGGATTGCGAAGCGGCGTCGCGCTGGGTCGCGGGAAGCCCGGCCGCGCTCGGACGGACCGTGACGAGCCTCGTCCTGTGCGGCGACAGCGCCGGGGGCACGTTGACGATCACGACCGCCATGGCGTTACGCGACGAACCCGCCGCGGTACCCGTCATCGTCCAGGCCCCGTTGTATCCCGCTGCCGATGCGATGAAGGAATATCCGTCCTATGCGCAGTTCGCGGAGGATCATCTTCTCACGCGCGACGGCATGGAATGGTTCATGGCGGCGTATCGACCCGATGCGACGCACTGGCGCGCATCGCCTTTGTCGGGTGACCTGACAGGCTTGCCACCCGCCGTTATCGTTACCGCCAGCCTCGACCCGATCCGCGACCAGGGCCGCGCCTATGCCGCCGCGCTGATCCAGCATGGCGTGCCCGTGGTGTACCGCGAGGCGGTGGGCAATGTGCATGGCTTTCTCAGTCTGCGGCAGGCGATCCCGTCGAGCCAGGGCGACGTCGCCGGCTTCCTGGCGGCGGTGAAGGCGATGGTCGCGGAGGTCGAAGGTGCGCGGGTATCGGCGCAGGCCGCGGGAGGATCTGTCACATGATCGACCCCGTCTCCCTGCCCTACCGCCCCTGCGCCGGCATCATGCTCCTCAACCGGCAGGGCCAGGTTTTCGTCGGGCAGCGGATCGATTCGACGCTCGAGGCGTGGCAGATGCCGCAGGGCGGGATCGATCCGGGCGAGGACGCACGGGATACCGCGGTGCGCGAACTGGGCGAGGAAACTGGGATCGCGCCCGAACATGTCGAACTGATTGCGACCGCGCCCGAGGACCTGACCTACGACCTGCCGGCCGAGATGGTCGGCAAGGTCTGGAAGGGCCGATATCGCGGCCAGCGGCAGCGGTGGTTCCTGTTCCGGTTCCTCGGCACCGACACGGACGTCGATATCGCGACCGCGCACCCGGAGTTTCGCGCGTGGCGCTGGATCGATCCGGACGACCTTCCGCACATGATCGTGCCCTTCAAGCGCGATCTGTACGAGCAGGTGCTGGCCGTCTTTCGGCCCCATCTCGACGCAGCGGCCGCCGGGACGGTTCCCAACCGCGGCGGCTGACGGTAAGGCCTGCACGTGTCGCTTATCCTCGTGTCCTTGCCTGCGCTGGTCCTGATTGCCGCCGCGCCGATCCCGGCGGCGACCGCGCATAATCCGGGCGGCGCGGCGGACCAGACCGACGTCCCCATTCCGGAGGCGATCCGCGCGATGCTGGATGCGGCAATCGCATCGGGCAACGACACCGACGTCGCGACGATCGTCAAATATGCCCGTACCGCCGATCCGCTGAGCGGCGACGCGGTGTCCGCCATCGCGCAGGCATGGCGGACCGACCGCGACCGCCAGCATACCGACCGGGTCCGTGAGGCGCGGTTCGTCGATCTGTGGACCGGCAAGGCCGAGCTGGGCGGTTTCCTGACGACGGGCACGTCGGATACCAAGGGGCTGACCGGTGCCTTGTCCGCCACGCGCGAGGGCATTCTCTGGCGCCAGAAATTCCATGCACAGATCGATTACCAGGAAAGCCTCGGCATCACGACGCGCGAGCATTTTCTTGCCTCGTACGAGCCGAACTACAAGCTCGACGAGCGGGCCTATGTCTACGGCGCGTTCAGTTATGAAAGCGATCGGACCCTGGGGTTCTACGATCGTTATTCCGGATCGGTCGGGCTTGGTTACAGCGCGATCAAGAAACCTGCCATGTCGCTCGATATCGAACTCGGCCCCGGCTACCGCGACACCGGCTTCACCGACGACACGCGCCAGAGCAGCATCGCCGTCCGCGGGACGCTGGATTTCAAATGGCATCCGCTGTCGGGCGTGACGGTCAGCCAGGCGGCATCCGCCTATGTCCAGCGTTTCGACAGCACGCTGGGCGGTACGACGGCGCTCGCCGCGAAACTGATCGGGCCGTTGTCGGGGCAGGTGTCATACAATATCCAGTATGAAAGTGAGCCGCCGGCGGGGTCGTCCGGCACCAACACCACGACACGCGCCGGGCTGGTCTACAGCTTCTGACGCTTTGCGCCCGCGCGTCGCGGACGATAGGGTCCGGCGATGACGCTTTCCGCCACCGAGACCGACGCCGTCGCCGCGCTCGACGCCGAAGCGATGCTGGCACAGGTCGAGACATGGGCCGCAATCAACAGCGGCACGGGCAACCTGTCCGGGCTGGCGACGATGGCGGCAATGTTGGGCGACTCGTTCGCTGTGCTCCCGGGAGAGATACAGCTGGTCGAACCGGCGCCCGTCGAAACCATCGCTGCGAACGGACGAGCCGTGGCGCTCGACCATGGCCGGCACCTGACGCTGTCGGTTCGCCCGGACGCGCCGGTGCAGCTGTTGCTCACGGGGCACATGGATACGGTGTACCCGGTGGATCACGCGTTCCAGACGGTCGCGCGGATCGATCAGGCGACGTTGGGCGGCCCCGGCGTCGCCGATATGAAGGGCGGTTTGGCGGTGATGCTTGCGGCATTGCGCGCCGTGGAGACGACGCCGCTGGCGGCCCGGATCGGTTATACCGTCGTCGTCAATTCGGACGAGGAGACGGGTTCGCTGTCCTCCGCCGCGCTGCTCGCCGAAACCGCGCGGGGCAAGCTGGCCGCGCTGACCTACGAACCGGCCTTGCCCGACGGCACGCTCGCAGGTGCCCGCGGCGGAACGGGCAATTTCTCGATCCTGGTCCGGGGCCGCAGCGCGCATGCCGGGCGCAACCCGGAAGACGGTCGCAACGCAATCGTCGCCGCGGCCGATCTGGCGCTACGGTCGAGCAAGACGGCGGGCGCTGGGCTGACCGTCAACCCTGCACGGATCGATGGCGGCGGGCCGAACAATGTCGTGCCGGACCAAGCGGTGCTTCGCATCAATTTCCGCCCCGCGGACGACGCCGCGATCGACCGTGCACGCGCGCAGCTCGACGCCGCCGTCAGCGCGGTCGCGGCGGACCACGACGTCGCCATCACCGTCCATGGCGGCTTCAACCGGCCACCCAAGCCGATCGACGCCGATGCCGCGCGGCTTTTCGCGCTGGTGAAGGACGCGGGCGCGGACCTGGGTCTCGACATCGGCTGGCGCGCGACGGGCGGCGTGTGCGACGGCAACAACATCGCCGCGGCCGGCGTACCGGTCATCGACACGATGGGCGTCCGTGGCGGCGCGATCCATTCGCCCGACGAATTCATGCTGATCGACAGCCTGGCCGAACGCGCCGCCCTGTCCGCGGTCACCATCCTCCGCCTCGCCGGGCGGGGCCGGCTGTGAGCTTCCGGATCCGCGCCGCGAACGACGGCGACCTGGCGCATCTGTACGAGATGGCGAAGCTGACCGGCGGTGGTTTCACCAACCTGCCGGCGGACCGGCGAGCGCTGGAGGCCAAGCTGGACCGCAGCCGCGAGGCGTTCGCGCGCGATGCCGAAACCATCGCCGACGAATTGTTCGTGCTGGTGCTGGAGGACACGGCGACGCACGAGGTGCGCGGTACGTGCCAGATCTTCACCCAGGTCGGACAGACGCACCCCTTCTACAGCTACCGAATCGGCATATTGACGCAGCACAGCCGCGCGCTCGACCGCACGTTCCGCGCCGAGATGCTCAGCCTTGCCACCGATCTGGAGGGGTCGAGCGAGGTCGGTGGGCTGTTCCTTCATCCGGGCGAGCGCGCGGGCGGATTGGGGCTTTTGCTGGCCCGCGCGCGCTATCTCTTCATCCGGATTCACCGCGCGCGTTTTGCCGATCGCATATTGGCGGAGCTGCGCGGGGTGATGGACGAAACCGGCGGATCACCCTTCTGGGACGGGCTGGCGGGCCGGTTCTTCGCGATGAATTTCCAGGATGCCGACAGCTTCAACGCCATGAACGGCCACCAGTTCATTGCCGACCTGATGCCCAAACACCCGATCTATACCGCGATGCTCTCCGACCATGCGCGCGCCGCGATCGGTCTGCCGCACCCGTCGGGTCGGGCGGCTATGCGGATGCTGGAGAACGAGGGGTTCGCGTTCGAGAATTATGTCGACATCTTCGATGGCGGCCCGACTATGACCGCACGCACCGATCGCGTGGCGACGATCGCCAATGCGCGGGAGCGCACGATCCTGGCGGTGGACGGCGAAGGCGGCACCGAATCCCTGGTCGCGACCGGCCGCCTGCAGGATTTCCGCTGCGCCTACGGCAAGGTGCAGGTGGCCGGCGACGGGATCGCGATCGACGCGGAGGGTGCGGCGGCGCTGGGCGTCGGCACCGGCGATGTCGTCCTGCATATCGGCCGGTTGTGATGGCGGTGGTGGAAATCAACTTCGACGGGATCGTCGGTCCGAGCCATAATTATGCCGGGCTTGCACCGGGCAATCTCGCCGCCACGCAAAATGCCGGCGCGATCTCGCGCCCGAAGGCGGCGGCGCTGCAGGGGCTGACCAAGATGCGCGCGGCGATCGACCTCGGGCAGGTTCAGGCCATCCTGCTGCCGCACCCGCGCCCGAACCATCGCTGGCTGACGTCGCTGTCGACCGATTACGATGCGGCGAGCGCACATCTGCGCGCGCAGGCGCTGTCCGCATCGGCGATGTGGGCGGCGAATGCGGCGACGGTATCCCCCGCGGCGGATACCGTGGACGGGCGCTGCCACCTGACGATCGCGAACCTGATGACGATGCCGCATCGCAGCCACGAATGGCCAGCGACGCTGGCACAGTTGCGGCTCGCCTTCGCCGACCCGGCATTCGCGGTCCACGCCCCCGTCCCCGCCCCGTTCGGCGACGAAGGCGCGGCAAACCATATGCGGCTGGGCGACCCAGCCGCGGCGGGTGTCGAGATCTTTGTCCACGGCGCGCCAGGCGGCCCCTTCCCGGCGCGCCAGCACCGCGAAGCCAGCGCGGCGGTCGCGCGGTCGCACGGCGTGAAGACGGCGCTGTTCGTCCAGCAATCCGCTGAGGCGATCGCCGCCGGCGCGTTCCACAACGATGTCGTCGCGGTCGCGAACCGCAACATCATCTTCGCGCATGAACAGGCGTTCGCCGACCGGGTGCGCTTCTATGCCGACCTGAAAGCCGCCTGCCCGGCGATCGAGATCGTGGAAGTTCCGGCGTCTGCGGTATCGCTCGACGATGCGATCCGATCGTACCTCTTCAACGCGCAATTGCTGTCGACCGATCGCGGCACGACGCTGTTGCTGCCCGACGAAGCACGCGAGAACCCGCGCGTCTGGCGCTGGCTGGAGACGATGGTCGCCGGGAACGGCCCGATCCGCCGGCTGCGGACGATCGACGTTCGCGAATCGATGGCGAATGGCGGCGGCCCGGCGTGCCTGCGCCTGCGAGTCGCCGCCGACCCGGCGACGATCGATCCGCGCTTCCTGGTCGACCAGGCGAAGATCGGCCGGATCATGCGGATCGTCGAGGCGCATTGGCCCGACGCCATCGACCCGTCCGCGATCGGCGATGCGGCGCTCATCGCGCAGATCGAACGGGCGCGGGCGGCGTTGCTCAAGGCGCTGGACCTCCCGGAACTTTAGACCCGCGTGCCGCCGTCGCGCTCGGGGCTTATGCCGGTCCCGCCGCCTGCCAGCCGGATCGGCCTGTCGGGTTAATTGACAGCTAACCATATCCTTCAATCCCGGATCGGCGGAAATCCGCAATCGGCACGCGCTTTGCTGAGCCCCCGTCATGTGGATCAAACTCGCCAGGCTGTTCGTCATCAAGACCAAGTTCGAGGCCTTCCTCGTGATCTACGGTTTGGGTACAGGGGCGGTGGAACGCGGGTTTCACTATATGCAGCAATATCCCGGCTGGGGCGGCCGCATGCTGTTCGCCGCCTGCCCGATCGCGGTGTTCATGGCGGGCGCGCGGATCCTCGACTCGATCGAGCGCGCGGGGGCGGATTGACCCTCTCGCCCGGCGCGGCCGGTCGTGGCATGATCGCCGACATGGAACCGACGGACGCCGCCATCGCCCGCATGATCGCCGATGAAGCGGGGGCGTTGCTGCTCGACCTGCGCACGCGCGGCGGGTCGGGCAAGGCGCTGGGTGATGCGGGGGATCATGCCGCGAACGCGTTGATCGTCGGCCGACTTCGCGCCTTGCGGCCCGACGACTTCGTCTTGTCCGAAGAGGCGCGCGACGACCCGGCTCGCTGCGCGGCGCGGCGGGTGTGGATCGTCGATCCGCTGGACGGGACGCGCGAATATGCGGGCGGACGCGACGACTGGGCGGTGCATGTCGGGCTGGCGATCGATGGCGTCGCCGTGGTGGGCGCGGTCGCGCTGCCGGCGATGGGGCGAAGCTATGCGACCGACGACGCTCGCGCCGCGCCGGCAGCCGAGGGACGCCCGCGGATGGTCCTCAGCCGCACCCGCCCGCCCGCAATCGCATTGGCCGTCGCCGAACGGCTGGGGGCGGAAATGATCGCGATGGGATCGGCAGGCGCGAAGGCGATGGCGGTCGTTTCGGGGGATGCGGACATCTATCTGCACGACGGCGGCCAATATGAATGGGACAATTGCGCGCCCGCCGCGGTGGCGGTCGCGGCAGGGCTTCACGCATCGCGGATCGACGGATCGCCGCTCGTATATAATTGCCGCAACCCGTTGCTGCCGGATTTGCTGATCTGCCGGGCGGAACTGGCGACAGGGGTGCTGGCGGCAGTCGAAGCGGGTGACTGGGCCGCCAGCCCGTAATGCCTGAGCAGCGCATCCGGCCTGGCGGCACGCCCCCGATAGGCCGCAAAACTATCCGCCGCCGGTCGACTCGCGCCGCGCGACAGGATCTCGCGCCGAAACACGTCACCCGCCGCCGGGCCGGCCTCCGCGAACCCCTCGAACGCGTCCGCCGACAGCAATTCCGCCCATAGGTAACTGTAATAGCCCGCCGCATAGCCGCCGGCGAACACGTGCCCGAACGCATTGGCGAAGCGCGACCATTCAGGCGGTGCCATCACCGACACCTCCGCCCGAACTTCGGCGAGCGTCTGCTCGACCTGCGCACCGACCGCGGGGTTGAAATCGCGGTGCAGGCGCAGGTCGAAGGTCGCGAACTCGATCTGGCGAAGCAGGAACAGACCCGCCTGGAACCGCCGCGCGCCGAGCATCCTGTCGTACAGATCGTCTGGCAGCGCCGCGCCGGTGTCGACATGCCCTGACACCTCGGCAAGCGTCGCCTTGTCCCAGCCAAAATTCTCCATGAACTGGCTTGGTAATTCGACTGCATCCCATTCCACCGACGATATGCCGCCGATCGACGGCAGGTCGATCTCGGTCAGCACGTGGTGAAGCGCATGGCCAAATTCATGCAGCAACGTCAGCACGTCGTTGTGGCTCAGCAAGGCCGGCCGATCGGGCGTCGGCGGCGCGAAGTTGCACGTTAGATAGGCGACCGGCGTATAAGTCCGGTCGGCGTCACGGAAACGCGGTCGGCAGACGTCCATCCATGCCCCGCCCCGCTTGCCGCCGCGCGCGTGCAGATCGAGATAGACCCCCGCGAACGGGACGCCGGACACGCCGGCCAGATCATAATATAAGACGCCGGGGTTCCAGACCGAAACGTCTTCGCGCGCGATCAGACGCACGCCGTACAGCCGCTCGATCAGCGACCGGACGCCCGACAGGACACGCGGCAACGGGAAATACGCCTTGATCGCTTCCTCATCGACGCCGTGGCGCTGGCGGCGGAGGGCTTCGGTAACGAAGCCCATGTCCCAGGGCATCAGCGTTTCGATTCCGAATTCCGCCTTCGCGCACGCACGCGCGTCCGCCAGATCCGCCTCCGCCAGCGGGCGCGCACGTCGGGCGAGATCGGCGAGGAACGCCAGCGCCTCTTCCGCGGACTGCGCCATCTTGGTCTCGACCGAGCGTGCGGCGGCATCGGTAAAGCCAAGCAGCAGTGCGGATTCGTGCCGAAGCGCCACGATCTGCGCGATCCGCGCCGCGTTATCGAATTGCGGGCTGTCTGACTGGTCCGATGCCCGCGTATTGTACGCGCGGTAGACCCGCGCGCGCAGATCGCGGTCGGTCGCATAGGTCAGTATTGCCTGAACGCTTGGCTGACGAAGCGTCACCAGCCAGCCGTCCAGCCCCTTCTCGACGGCATAGCTTTTCAGGATGGCCAGCGCCGAGGGTGGCACCCCGGCAAGCGCGGCTTCGTCGGTCACCTGCTCGCTCCACGCCTCGGTCGCGTCCAGCACGGCGTTGCCGAATTCGGTGCCGAGCCGGCTGAGCGTCGTACCGATCTCGCGGAACCGCGCCTTTGCGTCACCCTCCAGCGCGACACCCGACAAGCGAAACGCGCGGATAGCGAGTTCGACGGCGCGACGATCGGCGGCGGGCAGGTCCGTAAAACCGGCACCATCGGCAACGCGAAGCAGCGCGGCGTACAGATCGCGATTCTGACCGGCGACGGCGAAATATTCGGACAGCATCGCCTGCGCATGCGCATGCGCGGCGCGAAGGTCCGGGGTATCGGCGACGCCGTGGAGATGCCCGACCGGCGACCAGCCGCGGCTGAGCGCGAAGTCCGCGCGTTCGCTTGCGAGCACGACATCGCCAAAGCCGCTCGCACTCGAACTGGTGATGCGATCGACCGCTGCGCGGTGGCCGTCGACCAGTGCCGTGACCGCGGGAACGACGTGCTCCGGTCTGATCGCGGCGAAATCGGGCAGGTCGGTATCGGTCAGCAGCGGATTGCCAATCGGAGCGTCGGTCATCGGTGTCCTCGAATCGTCTTCGCGCCGGATGTAGGGGAGCGGACGGCGCGGTGCGAGGTCGTGACCACGGCAAGTGCGGCTTAAGAGACACATAGTATTGCTGACTTAAAACTTTCACATAACTGTCCGACAAGAGTCATGAGGCCCGACTAGCGGCTCAATCGACCGGCGACGGGCCGGCATCCAAGGGGGACCCCATGACCGTGAAGACTTCTCTGCTCGCCGGAGCCGCCGTGCTCGCGCTGACCGGCGCTGCTGGCGCAGAGGCGGCGCCCGTCCGTCACCATGCTGCCTCGAGGCCCGCCGCCAACAAGGGCGAGATCGACGCGCTGAAGGCGCAGGTCGCCGAACTCACCGCGCGACTCGACGCGCAGGAAGAGGCGCAGCGCGCCACCCAGGCCCAGGCTTCGGTCGCCCAGACCCAGGCCGCCGACGCGACCGTGAAGGCGGATACCGCGCAATCGACCGCGCTCGCCGCGCAGCAGGCCGCACCGGCTCAGGTCGCGGCTGCGATGGGCAAACTGCCCAAGCCCAAGCCGAGCTGGGCCGACTCGACCGTGCTGTCCGGCCGCATGTATTTCAACTTCAGCAACCTCAACCAGCTGAACAACGGTGCCCGTCAGGGCAATGACGGCACCGGGTTCGACATCAAGCGCTTCTATTTCGGCGTCGATCACAAGTTCAACAACGTCTTCGCCGCCAACCTGACGATGGATGTCTCCAACGTCGTGGGCAACACGTCGAACAACAACTTTCCCGGCGCGCAGTCGAACGGCGCAACCACCGTCACGATCCCCGCGACGTGCGTGACGGGTACGGTCGCCTGCACTATCCCGGTACCGGCGGAAACGATCAACAACAACCTCGCGCTCGTCGGCCGCGGATTCTATATCAAGAAGGCCTATCTGCAGGCGACGCTGTCGCCGATGCTCGTCATTCGTGCGGGTTCGGCCGATCTGCCGTGGGTTCCCTTCATCGAGAGCCAATATGGCTATCGCCATATCGAGAACACGCTGATCGATCGTACCGGTTACGGCACCTCGGCGGACTGGGGCATCCACGTCCTCGGCGACTTCTTCGACAAGATCCTGTCCTATCAGGTGTCGTTCATCGACGGCGGCGGGTATCGCAACGTCAAGGTGACGAACTCGGTAGACGTCGAAGGCCGCGTATCGCTGCAGTACAAGGGTGCCTTCGCGGGTGTCGGCGGCTATAGCGGCAAGCGCGCCAACGACGTCCAGGGGCTGGTGCTGCCGACCGGGCTTGCCAAATTGCACACCGCGACGCGGCTCGATGCGGCAGCCGGGTACAAGTCCGCGCTGTTCACCGTCGGCGGCGAGTATTTCCACACCAAGGACTGGAACAACGTCGCCACCCTCGCCGAGGACAAGTCGAGCGGCTACACGGTGTTCGGCAACATCAATCCGATCCCCAAGTGGAGCGCATTCGGGCGCTACGATTGGGTCAAGCCGGCCGAGCTGACCAATCCCAATTTCAAGGATCATTACTTCAACGTCGGCCTGCAATATGAGCCGGTGAAGATCGTCGATCTGGCGCTGGTCTACAAGCGCGAGGCGGTCGATAACGGCCTGTTCGCGACGCAGAACGGCACGATCGGCGGAGCCAATGCGGCGGGTCTGCTGACCGGCGGGCGCGGCACCTATGACGAAATCGGCCTGTTCGGCCAGCTGCGCTTCTAGGTCCAAGCGCCAGACACTCGAAGGCTCGCGAGGAAAGGCCCGCGAGTCTTCGAGTTGTAACATCCGCACGTCATGAACAAATCATCACCCGGAGCGCTCGACGGCGTCCCAGACGGAGATCGGCTATGTACAAGAAACTCACTCTGGCGCTTGCGGGCGTCGCGATCACTGGTGCCGCGATGGCGGCCGACATCTCGGGCGCAGGCGCGACGTTCCCCGCCCCGGTCTATGCGCGCTGGGCCGAACTGTACAAGCAGCAGACCGGCCAGGCGCTGAACTATCAGGCGATCGGCTCGGGCGGCGGCATCAAGCAGATCAAGGCCAAGACCGTCGATTTCGGCGCCAGCGACAAGCCGCTGAAGCCCGAGGAACTCGCCGCGTCGGGCCTTTACCAGTTTCCGACCGTGGTCGGGGGCGTCGTGCCGATCATCAACCTGCCCGGCCTGGCCGCCGGCCGGATCAAGCTGAACGGCAAGATCCTGGGCGACATCTATCTCGGGAAGGTCAATCGCTGGAACGATCCCGAAATCCAGGGCGTGAACCAACAGCTGAAGCTGCCGGGTACGCCGATCACCGTCGTCCACCGTTCGGACGGGTCGGGCACGTCGTTCCTGTACACCTCGTTCCTGACGATGACGAACCCGGAATGGGCGTCGAAGGTCGGCGCGAGCGACTCGGTCCAGTGGCCGACGGGTCTGGGCGGCAAGGGCAATGACGGCGTCTCCGCCTTCGTGAAGCAGACGGTCGGTTCGATCGGCTATGTCGAATATGCCTATGCCAAGCAGAACAAGGCCGCCTACGCGCTGGTCTGCAACAAGACGGGCAAGTGCCCGGTGCCGGACGCGGCCGCATTCTCGGCCGCCGCTGCCGGCGCGCAGTGGAGCAAGGCACCGGGCAACTACCTGCTGCTGCTCAATCAGCCGGGCGCGAATTCGTGGCCGATCACGGGTGCGACGTTCATCCTCGTCTATCGCAACCAGGCCAACCCGGCCAGTGGCGAGGCCGTGCTGAAGTTCTTCGACTGGGCGTACAAGAGCGGCGACGCAGAAGCTGCGAAGCTCGATTACGTGCCGCTGCCCGCATCGGTGAAGACGCTGGTGCGTCATCAGTGGGCGGCGATGATCCAGTCGGGCGGGAAGCCGGTCTACGTCTCGCGTTGATCTTGCCCTGACGAAATGCGGGCGGTCCTTCGGGCCGCCCGTTTTCTGCGCCTGACGAAGAGGTAATCGTGGCCGTCGCATCCACCGCCGCTGGCAGCCCCGCTCCCCGCGAAGTCGCCGATCGCGGCGCTGCCCAGGAGGCGATCTTCCGCACGCTGTGCGCCACCGCGGCGACATTGCTGCTCGCGACGCTTGGCGGCGTGATCATAAGCCTGATCATCGGCGGCTGGCCGATCATCCGGAAATTCGGCTTCGGGTTCCTGACCAGCACGACCTGGGATCCGGTAGGCGACGTCTATGGCGCGGCGGGTCCGATCGTCGGCACGCTGGTCACCGCCTTCCTGTCGCTGCTGATGGCGCTGCCGCTGGCGACGGGGATCGCGGTATTCCTCGTCGAATTCTGCCCCAAGCGCGCGGCGCGACCGATCGCGATCGCCATAGAACTGCTCGCCGGCATTCCCTCGATCGTCTACGGCATGTGGGGGCTCTTCGTCCTCGCGCCCTGGTTCGCGCAGCACGTCCAGTTGCCGCTCATCATGAATGCGCAGCCGGGCTCCTGGATGGAGAAGATCGTCCAGGGTACCCCCAACGGCGCGAACATCCTGACCGCCTCGATCATCCTGGCGATCATGATCCTGCCCTATATGGCCGCGGTCTTCCGCGAGCTACTGCTGACCGTGCCGCCCCAGGTGCGCGAAGCCGGCTATGGCCTTGGCTGCACACCGTTCGAGGTCATGAAGTCGATCGCGATCCCCTATGTCGGCAAAGGCATGATCGGCGTGATCATGCTAGGCCTCGGCCGCGCGCTGGGGGAGACGATGGCGGTGACGTTCATCATCGGCAACTCGCACGGCTTCCCCCACGGGCTGTTCGACAGCGGATCGACGATCGCATCGACGATCGCGAACGAATTTGCCGAGGCGACCGGGGAAATGCACACCTCCGCGCTGATCGCGCTCGGCCTCGTCCTGTTCCTCATCACCTTCGCGGTGCTCGCCACCGCGCGGGCGCTGCTCGCTCGCAACGATCGATAGGGAGCAGCGACATGGCCCATCCCTCGTCCCGCACCGCCCGCTCGCAGCGGCGTCGCGTCGTCAACGGCGTGTTCGTCGTCGCCTGCGGCGGCGCCGCCGCCGTCGCGCTGCTGATGCTGGCCTTCATCCTGTGGTCGCTGGTGCTCAAGGGCATCGGCGGGATCAACCTGAACCTGTTCACGATGACCCAGCCTGCACCGGGTTCGGTCGGCGGTCTGGGCAATGCGATCGTCGGATCGCTGATGCTGTGCGGTCTGGGCATGGTCATTGCGCTGATCGTCGGCATTCTCGCGGGGACATGGCTCAGCGAATATGGCGGGCGGACCCGCTACGGCCATACGGTGCGGTTCCTGAACGACGTCCTGCTGTCCGCACCGTCGATCCTGATCGGGCTGTTCGTCTATCAGATCATGGTCGCGCACGTCGTCGGCCATTTCTCGGCGCTGGCAGGTGCCGTCGCGCTGGCGATCCTGGCGATGCCGGTCGTCACCCGCACCACCGAGGACATCCTGTCGCTCCAGCCGACCGCGCTGCGCGAAGCGGGCATGGCGCTGGGCGCGACGCGCGCGTTCGTCACGCGCAAGATCATATGGCGCGCAGGGCTTGCCGGCCTCGTCACCGCCGGGCTGCTCGGCTTCGCACGCATCTCGGGCGAGACCGCTCCGTTGCTCTTCACCTCGCTCGGCAACCAGTTCTACAGCACCAGCCTGACGAAGCCTATCGCCAGCCTGCCGACGACGATCTTCCAGTTCGCGCTCAGCGCCTATGACGATTGGCAGCAGCTCGCCTGGTCGGGTGCGCTGCTGATCGCGGCGTTCGTCCTCGCCATCAACATCGCCGGCCGCATGCTGGCACGGGAAAGCCGCTGATCATGGATATGATGACCGATCCCACCGCCTCCGAACAGGCGATGACGGTGCCGTCGAAGGAAAGCCTGATCCTGGAGGCGCGCAAGCTGGATTTCTTCTACGGCAAGACGCAGTCGCTGTTCGGCGTCGATCTGCCCGTCGAACGCAGCAAGATCACCGCGCTGATCGGTCCCTCGGGCTGCGGCAAGTCGACCCTGCTGCGCGCAATCAACCGGATTTACGAACTTTATCCCAAGCAGCATGCGACGGGCCGGATCCTACTGGACGGCATCGACGTGATGGCGGACCGTGCCAGCATCGCGCGGTTGAAGACGCGCGACGGCGAGGTCGAGGTTACCCAGTCGAAGCTGGATCTCGCGCATCTGCGCGCGCGGATCGGCATGGTGTTCCAGAAGCCGACACCGTTCCCGATGTCGATCTACGACAATATCGCGTTCGGCGTGAAGCTGTACCGCAAGCCTTCGCGGTCCGAGATGGATGGCATCGTCGAACGCGCGTTGAAGCGTGCGGCGTTGTGGGAAGAAGTGAAGGACAAGCTCAACACCTCCGGCCTCGGTCTGTCGGGCGGGCAGCAGCAGCGGCTGTGCGTCGCGCGCGGGATCGCGATCGACCCCGAAATCCTGCTGCTCGACGAACCGGCGTCCGCGCTCGACCCGATCTCGACGGCGAAGCTGGAGGAGACGCTGACCGAGTTGAAGCGCGAGCTGACGATCGTGATCGTCACGCACAATCTGCAGCAGGCGGCGCGGCTGTCGGATCATACCGGCTTCATGTTCCTGGGGCGGATGGTCGAATTCGGCCCCACCGCCGATTTCTTCGCGAACCCGCGGCTGAAGCGGACGCGGGATTATGTCACGGGGCGGTTCGGATAGGTTTCTCGCCCCCCCCACGCCACCCCGTCTCCGGCATGACGGAGGGGGTAGAGGACGCTATCGACGCGGCAAAGGATCCCGCCCATGCCCCTCTACGAACTCGCCGGACAACGCCCCGCTCTTGGCACCGACGCCTGGGTTGCCCCGAGCGCGGACCTGATCGCCGAGGTCGTGTTGGGTAACGAGGCCAATGTCTGGTTCGGGGCCGTGATCCGCGCCGACAACACGCGGATCGACATCGGCGCGCGCACCAATGTGCAGGAGGGTGCGATGCTGCATTCCGACCCTGACGCGCCGCTGACCGTCGGCGAGGACTGCACCATCGGCCATCACGCCATCCTGCACGGCTGCACGATCGCCGACCGGGTATTGATCGGGATGGGCGCGATCGTGCTGAACCGCGCAGTGATCGCCGCGGACTGTATCGTCGGCGCGGGCGCACTGGTGACCGAGGGCAAGACGTTTCCGCCCGGCAGCCTGATCGTCGGCAGCCCGGCGCGCGCGGTACGCGAACTGGATGCGACACAGCGCGCGATGCTGCCAGTGTCCGCGGCGCATTATGCGGCGAAAGCGAGGGCGTACGCGGCGGGCCTGGTGCGGGTGGATTGAGCCCCGTGCTCCTGCGAACGGAGGAGCCGAGGATCACAAGCGCCGTTCTTCGTTACCCTGGACTCCTGCGTTGGCAGGAGCATGTGGTCACTTTGCCCCCTGCCCCAACCACGCCGTCACGGCCGGCCGCAGCCGATCCGCGGTCGCCTTTCGCACCGCCATGAAGGCGAGCGTGCGCTTCATGCCGCCCTGCGCCGCCGCCGGCAGGTTCTTTTCCCCCCAGGCGCGGATCTTGCCCGGCATCGCCGGATCGTTCGACGCGCCGCCCAGCCCGACGATGTAGCCGGAAATCGTGCTCGGCTCCACGAAGGTATCGACCAGCGCCTTGTTCGCGATCGCCCAACCGAACGCCATATCGGCATGTCGACCGGCGACCGACCGGAGCAGCGACGCCTTTTGGGGAGTCGTAATCCGGTCGGTCTTGAGCAGATCGAGCGCCCGCTGGGCGAGCGCCGGATCGCGCGCGACACCCAATAGCGACACGAAGCGGTTCTTCGCGACCGGGCTCTTCTCTGCCATCGTCAGCGCCAGCAGCGTGTCCCACTCCGCGGGCGTCGCGTTGACCGCGTAGGTCGACAGGATCGGTGCGCGGATCGCCGGCGGGATCGCGGTCGGGTCGCTCGCCAACTGGCCGACATAGGCCCGCGCCTGCGCCACGACCGCGGCGTCGCCGTCCGACCCCAACCGACCGATCAGAGCTTCGCGCAGGTTGGTCGTCTGCGGCGATTCGCCCTTACGCTCGGTCAAGCCGATCCGTTGCAGTTCGGGCGACAGGATCGCACCGGTCTTGGCGCGCAGCGGCACCTCGAGCGCCGTATCGCGGTAGAGACCGGCCAGCCCACCGACATCGCCCGCCACCATTGCCCATTCCAGCGGTTGCGCCGATGCACCGACTTGCGCCGTCAGCGCAAAATAGCGCGACAGGTCCTGATAGCCGCCCTCCGCCAGCGCGAAATCATCACCCAGCGTGCCCAGCCGGTCGGTCAGCGCCAGTTTCGCATAATCTCGCACGATCGCGGCATGGCCGGCGTCGTCGTACATGGTACGGGTATAGCTTGCCTTGCCGTGGTTGATGACGAGCGTCCCGCAACCCTTGACCGAGACATCGGTCGCCGGCCCGGTCACCACCGCGCCGGTCGTCCCGCCGCCGATCGCAGCGATGGTCAGCGGCACATGCCAGGTCTGCGGAACCTTCGATGCGGCATCGAGGCCGAAGCGCCCCTGCGCGAGCGTCACCACAGTCTTCCCGTTCACGCACCGCGCGCCCGTTTCCATGACCAGCGGCACCCCGCCCTGCAACGTGAAGTCGTGCGCGATCTGGGTCACCGGCAATCCGGCCGCGCCGGAAAGCTCGGTCCATAGCTGGTCGGTGACGGTGTTCCCGTACCGGTACTTCGCCATGTACCGGCGGATGCCGTCGCGAAACACCTCCGGCCCCAAGGTCGCCTCCATCATGCCGATGACGGCCTGGCCCTTGGCATAGGTGATGCCGTCGAACGCCTCGCCGATCTGATCGACCGTTTCGACGTGACGGACGATCGGATGCGTGGCCGCGGTCGCATCGATCCCCATCGCGCCTTCGCGGGCAAACGCAACCGCCGCAGCGTCCGAATCCCAGCTGGGATTGAGCACGCCCGCGGTCTTGTTCTCCATCCAGGAGGCGAACCCCTCGTTCAGCCACAGATCGTCCCACCACGACATGGTGACGAGATCGCCGAACCATTGATGCGCCGTCTCATGCGCAACGACGGTGTAGATCCGCTCACGCCCGCTTTCCGTCGTGCGCGCGGGATCAAACAGCAATTCGTTCTCGAAATAGAAAATCGCGCCCCAATTCTCCATCGCGCCAAAGAACTGGCTGGAACCGGGCCCCGCGATCATGTCGAGCTTGGGCAGCGGATAAGGCTGCGCGAAATAATTATTATAGTATGCGAGCACCCGCTTGGCCTGCGACAGCGCATAATCGCCCTGGTCCGACACGCCGCGGCGCGTGATGACGCCGATCTCGGTCTTGCCGGCCTTTACCGTCTTGCGGTCCATGTCGCCGATGCCCAAGAACAGGAGGTAGCTCGACATCACCGGCGTCTCGCCGAACCGGTACAGTTGCGTCCCGTCCGGCTGCTTGGCGATCGATGTCGCGGGCATGTTCGAAAAGGCGGTCTGACCGGCTGGGGCAACCGTACCGAGGCGGAAACGCGCCTTGAACGACGGTTCGTCCCACAATGGCGCGAAGCGGCGCGCGTCGGGTGCTTCGAACTGCGTGGCCAGCATCTGCGCCTTCGACCCGTCGGTATTGGTATAGTCGATCGCGAACAGCCCGGCCGCGGATTTGCCGATCGTCCCCTTCCACGCGAAGGTCATCACATGCTGCCCGGCGCGCGTGGCGACGGGCAGCGTGACGGTCAGCGTCTGCGCGGCGGGATCGAGCTTGTAGGTCGACGTGACCCCGTCGAACGTCACGTCGCTGAACACCAGATCGGCGGCATTCAGCTGGATCGTGTTCGTCGCCTGGCGGACGTCGATCGTCGCCGTTTCGGTACCGGTGAAGGTCATCGACTTCGCATCGGGCTTCACCGCGATGTCGTAAAGGACGGGTGCCACATTGGTCGGCAACCGGCCATTCGCGGCGATCGCGGGCGCGGAAACGGTGGCGGCAAGCATGATCGACAGCGGCACGGCGAATTTCATGGGAAGGGGGCTCTCCTGTTGCGATGTCAGACCTAACCGTTACGTCCCCGGACCGCAAATCCGCTGCATGATGCGCTCGCTGGACAGTGTAGCGGGTTGCGGTATGAAACCGGTTCATGACCCTTCCCCCCCTATTGTCGTCGTTGCGGCTGCCCGTCATCGGATCGCCACTGTTCATTATTTCCGGTCCCGATCTCGTGATCGCGCAGTGCAAGGCGGGAATCGTCGGCTCCTTCCCCGCGCTGAACGCGCGACCGCAGGCGCTGCTCGACGAATGGCTTCACCGCATCACGCAGGAACTGTCGGCGCATAATCGCGCGAACCCTGACGCCCCGGCCGCACCGTTCGCGGTCAACCAGATCGTCCACAAGTCGAACGACCGGCTCGAGGCGGATCTGGCAACCTGCGCGAAGTGGCAGGTGCCGATCGTCATCACCTCGCTCGGCGCGCGTGAAGACCTCAACACCGCAGTCCATGGGTGGGGCGGCATCACGCTGCACGACGTCATCGACGATCGTTTCGCGCGCAAGGCGGTCGAGAAGGGGGCGGACGGCCTGATCGCGGTCGCAACGGGCGCCGGCGGTCATGCGGGAAGGCTGTCGCCCTTCGCGCTGATCGCGGAAATCCGCCAGTGGTTCACCGGGCCGCTCGCCTTGTCGGGGTCGATCGCGACGGGGGATGCTGTCCTTGCGGCACAGGCGATGGGCGCGGACCTGGCCTATATCGGTTCCCCCTTCATCGCCACGACCGAGGCGAATGCGGAGGAGAACTACAAACAGGGCATCGTCGAAGGTCGCGCAAGCGACATCGTCTATTCCAACCTGTTCACCGGCGTACACGGCAATTACCTGCGCCGTTCGATCGAGGCGGCCGGGATGGATCCCGATAACCTGCCCGAGGGCGATCTGAAGACGATGGACTTCGGCGGCGGCAACGGTTCCAAGGCGAAGGCGTGGCGCGACATCTGGGGATCGGGCCAGGGGATCGGATCGGTCGACAGGGTCGAGCTGGTGGCGGACCGTGTCGCGCGGATGCGTGCGGAATATTCGGCGGCACGGGCGCGGTTGGCGGTCTGAAGGGCATTGCGCAGGTAAGGCTTCAGAACGCCAGCGCCAGTCGCTGTTGCATCGACCGCGCCGGGCTGACCGCGGCCATTTCGCGTTCCTGCAACGCGTCGAGCCGGGCAACGCGGCGATGGAGGTCGATGCTGGCGTCGATCAGGCGACGGGCACCCGTCGGCATCTCGGCCAGCGATTCCGCGTCGGACATGGGTGCCGTTCCCAACCGGCGCGCGGGGTCGAGCGCCTCGCACGGGCGCAGTTCACCCGCCGCGACCGCGCGCTGGGTCAGCAGCCAGGCGATGGCGTGCATCAGCCGAGTCGTGACCTTCAGCGATTCGCAACTGAACGCGACGCGTGCCATCGGCGGCAGCGCCTCGCGCTCCACGCGGCTGCCCTCGTCGAAATAGCTCCTCGCCTCGTCGGCGAGCAGCATCGCCTCGACATACAGCGCGTCCTGCAGTCGCCGCTGCACCCGCGATTCGGTAAACGCGCCGTTCATTCCTGGACGCTCGCACAGGACGACGGCGGAGCAAAGGACGACTCGGGGGATTTCCTCGCGCTTCGTCTCGAAATGACGCGGCGAACGGTTCACGACAGCGATTAACCAAGCCCGATTTCGTCAGGCGATGATGTCGGGGATCAGTTCGTCCTCCAGCATCGCGATCTCGTCACGCAATCGGAGCTTGCGCTTCTTCAGCCGGGCGGTGCGAAGCTGATCGGGCGCGGCAGACAGCGCCAGCGCATCGATCGCGGCGTCGAGGTCGCGGTGCTCCACGCGCAGGATGTCGAGCCGCGCGGCGATCTGTGCTTCGTCCATCGGCGAACCCCCTTCGCGGTCGATCGGCTTTCGCGCTCTAGCAAACGCGACCACCCCGACGCGAGTGCGAAATATACGGGCCGGCTCGGCCGAACGGATCGTCTCATCCGTACGTTCGACCCGTCGCGCTCGCGCACAAGGGGCGCGACTTTTGGCGCGGATGATGGTTTAATCACTTCCCCAAACCGAATGCAGGAGGCAAGACCCATGCAGACGACTCACCAGACCGCGCTGGAAACCAAGCATGCGACGATCGATCGCAGGATTGCGGAGGAATCGCGGCGGCCAATGCCCGACGCGACGATCCTGGCCGGGCTGAAGAAGCAGAAACTGCATTTGAAGGAAGAGATCGTCGCGCTCGACTGATATGTCGGCCTCGAACGGACACCCCGGCATGCGGCCGGGGTATCCAGGCGGTCAGCCCCGCGACCCTGGCGTCAGAGGTAGCTTTACCGGAAGAACACCGGGGGCTTTGCATAGATCGGGGTCTGAGCGCCCTTCCCAACCGGCTTACGCGCAAGCTGCGGATCGATCTTGCGATCGAACACGATGCCCATCCGCCCCTCTGCGCACCAGGCGACCTTGCCCGTCAGATCCGGGATTCCGCGAAGATCGATCTTAACCGGCGTATCCGGGTTCACGACCCGCGGCAGCTCCGCCATCAGGCCGCCTTCGGACAGATTGCGGATGCGCACGTCGCGCGCGACCGGCTCGTCGGCCAGCGTGATCGATGCCTGCAGGAACAGGCTGTCGCGCTTGCGCTTGCGCTGCCCGTCCTGTGCGGCCCCGCTCTCCGCCGTCAGCGGGCCGCGGTTGATGCTGTCCATGCCACCGTCTCGCCATCCAGTCGTCGCCATTGCCCATGTGTCGGCGCAACGGATGTATCGCCCACCGGTAGCGAAAGCGTTAAGCCTCGCTCAATCCTCACGCGACACCTTTTCATGACGTTCGTGGCGCTCCTGCGCTTCGACCGTCATCGTCGCGATCGGCCGTGCCTCCAGCCGGGCAAGGCTGATCGGTTCGCCGCTCACTTCGCAATAACCATATTCGCCCTCGTCGATCCGGCGGATCGCGGCGTCGATCTTCGCGATCAGCTTGCGCTGCCGGTCGCGGGTGCGCAGCTCGATCGACCAATCGGTCTCGCTCGACGCGCGGTCGGTCAGGTCCGCCTCGCGCAGACTATCGACCTGCAGCTGCGACAGCGTGCCTTGCGCCTCCACGAGGATCGCCTCTTTCCATGCCATGAGCTTGCGGCGGAAATAGGCCTGTTGGCGCAGACTCATGAAAGGTTCGTCCGATGTCGGACGATAGCCGGTATCGGCATCGTTCGCCGGTGCCGCCTCGAAATTTTTCGTTTGTTCTACGCGATTCGCCATCGTCGCCATGCCACTCTCCCCTTCGGCACCGACACGGCAGACGTCGCGTCGGTAGACCGCCCCCCAAAATGGTAGGCGCGCCTATACGCGTGGGTTTCCCTGCTCACAAGCGCCAGCGAACGCAGGGCTACATTACCGCGGATATGGTTGATCCAGGACCATCGCCTTGTCGGGACGGCGAGCAAAGCTGTTCCACGTTGGCACGTTAACGCTGATATTGCTGAGACATAGCCGATGATTTCGCCGCGGCGGGCAGATAACGTCGTTAATACGGTTGCGCTTAATCCTTTGTTTTGCACTTGGTCGCATAGCAATGTCGCGTTGCTGAACCCGGATCTGGCGCAGGGATCGCGCCGGCAACGAGAAAGAGAATGCTATGTCGGTGCGTATGGCCTTGGCGAAACTTTGTGCATGCGCATGCGGCGGGGCCGTGATCGGCGGAGGGGCCGTGCACATCGCCGAGAAACCGCATCACACCTATGCGCGGCATATCGTCCGACGCGTCACCACCGCGCAGGTCGCCGGGCACGGCCCGCGGAGGATCGTCACCTCGACGACCACGCGCGGCGCTTGCGGGCCAACGACCGTCACGGTCGCGAATCAGGCCGCGCCGGTTCCGCTGCCGGTGAGCGAGGGCTTTATTGGCGGCGGTGGCAATGTCCCGCTCGTCGTCGGTGGTAGCGGCGGGTTCTTCGGCGGCGGGTTCGGGGGCGGCTTCGGCGGCGGCTTCGGCGGCGGGGGATCGGCCGGCAGCGTCGTGATCTCCTCCACCAGCAGCGGCGGATCGACTTCCAGTTCGGGCGGCAGCATCAGCAGCACGTCGTCGACCGGAGGGCTGAGCAGCACGTCCTCCAGCGGTAACGTCAGCAGCACGTCGTCGAGCGGCGGATCGTCCAGCGGCAATGTCAGCAGCACATCGTCCGGCAGCACGGGCGGTGCAACGGTGTCCAGCACCTCTTCCTCCGGCGGATCAAGCGGTAACGTCTCATCCGGCGGTTCCAGCTCCAGCGGTACCATCTCGTCGGGCGGCTCGAGCGGCAACGTATCGTCCTCGTCGAGCGGTAACGTGTCGTCGTCCGGGTCGTCGAGCGGTAACGTTTCCTCGACGGGCAACGTCTCGTCCACAGGCAACGTCTCGTCCACAGGCAATGTCTCGTCCACGGGCAACGTGTCTTCCAACGGCAACGTCTCCTCGACAGGCAATGTATCGTCGAGCGGCTACAGCTCGAGCAGCAACGGATGGAGTTCGAACGGCAGTTCGTCGTCCAGCAGTTCTTCGAGCAGTTCTTCCAGCAGCAGCTCATCCTCCTCCTCGTCGGGCGGCAGCTCGGGCTCCAACGGCGGCAACCCCGCGCCGGTCCCGGCCCCGCCGATGGTCCTGCTGTTCGGTGCCGCCGCAGCGGCGCTGGTCATGCGCCGCCGGTTCGCGAAGCCGGGCACCGTCACCGCCTGATCGGTTTCCGCCGAACGACAAGGGGTTCCGCCGCAATGCCGCGGCGGAACCCCTTTGTCGTTACCGCGCGGGTTGCGCGGTCTTGCCGCGCTCGCCATAGCCGCGGCCATGCACGACATCCGTACGATCCGCGAAGACCCGGCCGCCTTCGACGCCGCGCTGGCGAAGCGCGGGGCGGGACCGATCGCCGACAGGCTGATCGATCTGGATCAGGTTCGTCGCCAGCAAGTGACCGATCAACAGAACAATCTCAACAAGCGCAACCTGCTGTCGAAGCAGATCGGTCGAGCGATGGCGCAGAAGGATTCCGGCCGGGCGGAGGCACTGATGCGCGAGGTCCAGTCTCTCAAGGACAAAGCACTCGATTTCGTCGATACCGGCGATGAGTTGCACGAACTGCTGGCCGCGCTGCCCAATTCACCCTATCCCGATGTGCCCGAGGGCAAGGATGAGGATGATAACGTCGTCGTCACCGAGCGTGGCGCGCGCCCGGCATTCGATTTCGTGCCGCGCGAGCATGACGCGATCGGCCCCGCGATCGGCATGGATTTCGAGACGGGCGTAGCGATCGCCGGCGCGCGTTTCACGCTGCTGCGTGGCCCCGTCGCCAAGCTGCAGCGCGCGCTCGGACAATTCATGCTCGACCGGCTGGTCGCTGACCATGGCTATGAGGAGGTTGCACCCCCGCTGCTCGTCCGCGACGAGGCCGTATACGGCACGGGACAATTGCCTAAATTTGCAGAGGACCTGTTCCGGACGACCGACGGCCGCTGGCTGATCCCGACCGCCGAGGTCAGCCTGACCAACATTGTCCGGGAGAAGATTCTCGCCGAAGCCGAACTGCCACTGCGCTTCGCCGCGCTGACCCCCTGTTTCCGCTCCGAAGCCGGTGCGGCGGGGCGCGACACGCGTGGGCTGATCCGCCAGCACCAGTTCGACAAGGTCGAGATGGTGTCGATCGTCACCCCCGACGTGTCGGAGGCGGAGCATGAACGCATGACCAGCGCGGCGGAGGGTGCGCTGGAAGCGCTCGGCCTGCCCTATCGCCGGATGCTGCTGTGCGCGGGCGACATGGGCTTCACCGCGGCGCGGACCTACGACCTTGAGGTCTGGCTGCCCGGCCAGGGCCGATACCGCGAGATTTCAAGCTGCTCGACATGCACCGATTTCCAGGCGCGGCGGATGAACGCGCGTTACCGGCCGGAGGGCGAGAAGGGCACGCGGTTCGTCCATACGCTCAACGGCTCCGGGCTCGCGGTCGGGCGGACCTTGGTCGCGGTCATCGAGAATTATCAGCGTGCGGACGGATCGGTCGCGGTGCCGGCGGTGCTCGTGCCCTATCTGGACGGCCTGACCGAACTGACGCCGCGCTGATGCGGATTTTGCTGACCAACGACGACGGCTATCACGCGCCCGGTCTCGCGGCGCTGGAGACGATCGCGGCCACATTGTCGGACGATGTCTGGATCGTCGCGCCCGCGGACGAGCAGTCGGGCGCGGCGCGGTCGCTGACGCTCAGCCGCCCGCTTCGGGTGCGGCGGTTCGGCGAGCGGCGGTTCGCGGTCGCGGGCACACCGACCGATGCGGTGCTGATGGCGCTCGGCGAGTTGATGGACGCGAAACCCGACCTCATCCTGTCGGGGGTCAATCGCGGCGGCAATCTGGCCGAGGACGTGCTGTATTCGGGCACCGTCGCCGCAGCGATGGAGGGGGCGATGGCAGGCATCCGATCGATCGCCCTCAGCCAGCTGTACGACAAGGAGGGCGTCGGCAATGCGGTGTCCTTCGCGACTGCCGAGGCCTGGGGCGAGCGGGTGTTGCGGCCGATCCTGACCCTCCCGTCCGATCCGCTCACGCTGGTCAACATCAACTTCCCGGTGACCGCGCCGGATGCGGTCAAGGGCATCCGCGTCGTCGCGCAGGGGCACCGCGATCACGGTCAGGTCCGGATGGATCACCGCACCGACCCGCGAGGGTTCGATTATTACTGGCTGGCGATGCGTCGCGAATCGATCGAGGCGGGCGTGGCGACCGACCTGCAGGCGGTCGCGGCGGATCACATCGCGGTCACGCCGCTGCATCTCGACCTGACGCACCGCGGTTCGCTCGCTATGCTCGCGCAAGCCTACGGATAGGAACGACGAGGATGCGTGGACCATGGCGCGGGGCGATGGCAATATTGGCCGCGGGCATCACGGTTGCCGATTGCATCCCCCGCGCCGACCCGCCCTACCAGAGCCAGCCGGTGCCCGACTCCCGGCCGACCGCCACTCCGCGCTATCGCCGTACACCCCCACCGAACGACCAGCGCGATCGGCCGCGTGACGACGAGGATCGGAACGCCGCCGCCGACCGCCCCGACGCGCAGGGTGTGAGCACGCTGCCCGCCTCTCGCCCCGCGTGGGAAGCGCGACCGGTCGCCGCCGACGCGGCGATGGTCGCGCAGGCCAGCTACACGGTGCAGCCGGGTGACACGATCGGCCGGATCGCCGACCGGACCGGCGCTGGGGTGGACGCGATCGCGCGCGCGAACGCGATCGAACCGCCCTATCCGGTCCATGTCGGACAGCGGCTGAAGATACCCGCCGGACGGTATCATCTCGTCCGCCCCGGCCAGACCGGCATCGCGATCGCGCGCGCCTATGCCGTCGAATGGTCGCGGATCGTCGCCGCGAACGATCTGCAGGACCCCTATACGTTGCGCGTCGGACAGCGTGTGCTGATCCCCGGCACCGCGCCGGGCCAGCCAGCCCCCACCCGGGCGGAACGTGCGTCCGCGTTCAAGCTCGACATCGACGACATCCTGACCGGCGGCGAACCGGCGCTCGCGCGGAACGAGACCCCCGTTCGCCCGGCACCGACCGCGACGCGCGTCCTGCCCCCCACCGCCGCGGTAGTCGCGCCGACCCGGCTGACCGGCGGGTTCCTCTGGCCGGTCGATGGGCACGTCGTGAAGCGCTTCGGCCCAGGTGCCAGTGGCGAACGCAACGACGGGATCGAGATCTCGGTGCCCGTGGCCACTCCGATCCGGGCGACGGCGGACGGCGTCGTCGCCTATGTCGGCGACGGCATCGCGGCCTTGGGCGGCTTGGTCATCGTCAAGCACGGCGATGGCTGGACCAGCGTCTACGGGCACGCTTCGAAGCTGCTCGTCCAGCGCGGTCAGAGCGTGAAGCGCGGGCAGACGATCGCACTGTCGGGCGATACCGGCTTCGCGGACCGGCCCGAGGCGCATTTCGAACTGCGCAAAGGACGGACGCCCGTGGACCCGTTGGGACAATTGCCGCAAACCTAGGGAGGGTCAGCCCTTCGCCGGTTCGGGGTGACGAACGATATGCGTCAGTGCTAACCGCGCGCCCATGACCCACCAGTCCCTCCTGCTGACCACATTGTCGACACGCGGCTATATCCATCAGATGACCGATGTCGCCGCGCTCGATAGGCTCGCGGCGGAGCAGATCGTCCCCGGCTATATCGGCTTCGACCCCACCGCGCCCTCGCTGCATGTCGGCAGCCTCGTTCAGATCATGCTGCTGCGTCGGCTCCAGCAGGCGGGGCACAAGCCTATCGTCCTGATGGGCGGCGGGACCGGCAAGATCGGCGATCCCAGCTTCAAGGACGAGGCGCGCAAGCTGTCGAGCGACGACACCATCGCGACGAACATCGCCTCGATCCGCCGCATCTTCGAACGGTTCCTGACCTTCGGCGACGGGCCGACCGACGCGGTAATGCTCGACAACGCGCAGTGGCTCGACGCGCTGGAATATATCCCGTTCCTGCGCGAGATCGGGCAGCATTTCAGCGTAAATCGGATGTTGGGCTTCGATTCGGTCAAGCTGAGGCTCGACCGCGAGCAGTCGCTGAGCTTCCTCGAATTCAACTACATGATCCTCCAGGCTTACGACTTTCTGGAACTGTCGCGGCGTGCCGGGTGTCGCCTGCAGATGGGCGGCAGCGACCAATGGGGCAATATCGTGAACGGCGTCGAACTCGCGCGGCGGATGGACGGGGCCGAGGTGTTCGGCGTCACCACCCCGCTCATTACGACCGCGGACGGCGGCAAGATGGGCAAGACTGTGGCGGGTGCGGTGTGGCTGCACGAGGATCAGCTGCCGCATTTCGACTATTGGCAATTCTGGCGCAACACCGACGACCGCGACGTCGGCCGGTTCCTGCGATTGTTCACCGACCTGCCGCTGGACGAGATCGCCAGGCTGGAGGCGCTGTCGGGGGCGGAGATCAACGCGGCGAAGATTGTCCTGGCGAACGAAGCCACCGCGATGTGCCGCGGCCGGGCGGCGGCCGAGGCGGCGGCGGAGACCGCGCGGCGTACGTTCGAAGAGGGCACATCGGGGGATAGCTTGCCGACCGTCGTGGTGCCGGTCGAGGGGCTGAGCATCGTTGCCGCGCTTACGGCAATCGGCTTCGCTTCGTCGAACAAGGAAGCGAAGCGGAAGATCGAAGAGGGCGCGGTTCGTGTGAACGACGACCGGGTTGGCGGGGTGGAAACGGTCGTCATCGCTGGCGACAAGATCAGTTTCGGGAAGAAGCTGCACGGGACGGCGGTGGCAGAGTAGACTTTCCCCCCGCGAAGGCGGGGGCCCAGACCGGGTTCCCGCCTTCGCGGGAACACAAGGGTTCAAAACGGCAGCTTGAACCCCGGCGGCAGCGGAATACCGCTCGTCATCTTCGCCATCGCCGCCGAAGACGCCGCATCCGCCCGCGCCCGCGCATCGTTGAACGCGGCGACCACCAGATCCTCCAGCATCTGCTTCTCCGCCGGCACCACCAGCGAATCGTCGATCGACAGGCCGATGATGCGGCCCTTGGCGGACGCCCGGACCTTCACCAGACCGCCGCCGGACGCACCCTCGACCTCCACGGTGTCGAGCCCGGCCTGCGCCTTTTCCAGTTCGGCCTGGACGTTCTGCGCCATGGCCATGATGTCGTCGAGATTGTTCATGCATTGGTCCTCTTGGTCGGCCATGCCTCGAGCACGGCATCGGGGAAGGCATCGCGCGCGGCGCGGACGATCGGGGAGTCCCAGGCGGCGATACGTTCGGCCTCGGCCGATGTCTCCTGTCGCTCTTTCAGCGTCGGCGCGCCGGGCACGTCGTCGAAAGCGATCTTCCATGGTGTACCGGTCAGCCCCTTCAACGCTGCGGTCAGATCGGCGAGCGTGTCGGTCGCCATCGGCCGGCTGCCGCTGAAGACGATCTCGGGCGGCGCGTAACGCACGACGCGCGCGCCATTGTGCAACCGCGCGGCCAGCGCGAGCGATCCGGCGGCGTCCAGCCGCCGCACCAGTGCATCGAACGTCTCGGGCAAGCGCGACGCTGGAGCCGCGACCGGCGCAACCGCGATCGGTGCCTGGGGGACAGCCACCGGCGCGGTTCCGTTCGCGATCGCCCGCGCCAGTTCACCCGGGTCTGGCAAGGTGGAAGCATGGATCGCGCGCAGCAACGCCATCTCCGCCGCCTCGATCGGCAATGCGGCCCGCGCAATCTCGTCATGACCTTTCAGGAACAGCTGCCACAGCCGGTGCAGCACGGGATAGGACAGCGACCCCGCCCATTCGCCAAGCGCGGCACGTTCCTCCTCCGCCTGCGCGGCGTCTGCCGCGGTCCCGAGCTTCGCAAGCGTGATGCCGTGCACCGTCTCCATCAGCGACTGGAACACCGACAG
Organism: uncultured Sphingomonas sp.; assembly: GCF_964244235.1. Classification (GTDB taxonomy): domain Bacteria; phylum Pseudomonadota; class Alphaproteobacteria; order Sphingomonadales; family Sphingomonadaceae; genus Sphingomonas. Next base: position 5,357 of record NZ_CAXTII010000012.1, on the reverse strand, counting down.
CGGATCGACGCCATAATCATATTGCCGCCGCAGCGCGGCGAGCGAACGCATACCGTCCCCGGCCAGCACATGGCCGAGCAGATCGCGCACCGCGCTGCGATCGGACAGGCCGAGCATCTGCCGCACCGCTCCGGCGGTCACGCCGCCACCCTCGATCCCGGCATGCGCCATCGCCTGGTCGAGGATCGACAGCCCGTCGCGTGCCGACCCTTCCGCGGCGCGTGCGATCAGCATCAGCGCCTCGGGCTCGGCGGGCGCATCCTCCTTCACACACACGTCCGCGAAATGCGCGGCGAGCCTGTCGGCGGGGATACGGCGCAGGTCGAACCGCTGGCAACGCGACAGGACCGTCACCGGCACCTTGTTCACTTCCGTCGTCGCCAGCAGGAACTTCACATGCGCGGGCGGCTCCTCCAGCGTCTTCAGCAGCGCGTTGAACGCGGGCTTGGACAGCATGTGGACCTCGTCCACGATGTAGATCTTGAAGCGCGCCGAGACGGCGGCGTAGCGCGTGGCGTCGGTAATCTCGCGGATGTCGTCGACGCCGTTGTGGCTGGCAGCGTCGATCTCGATCACGTCGATATACCGCCCCTCCGCGATCGCACGGCATGGCTCGCAGGTGCCGCACGGGTCGATCGTCGGGCCGCCCTGCCCGTCCGCGCCGATGCAGTTCAGCGCCTTCGCGATCAACCGCGCAGTGCTCGTCTTGCCCACACCGCGCACCCCGGTCATCAGGAACGCATGGGCCAGCCGGTCGCGCTTGATCGCATTGCCAAGCGTCTGGACCATCGCATCCTGACCGATGAGTTCGGAAAAGGTCTGCGGCCGATATTTCCGCGCGAGGACACGGTACGCGCCGGCCTTCGCAGCGGGTTGGGGCGGTTCGCCGAGATCGAGGCCGTCAGCCACTGCGATTCGCGCTTCTGCGGGCGTGGAAGTGGAGGAAGTGGAGGCGTGCCATCGTCCCTCCAGATAGGGGGTTTGAGGCGGAAAGCGAAGAGGGTCCGGTGGAGGTGCGCGGGTAACCGGGCGATGATGGTTGGTCGCCGGCGTGTAGGACAGGGGGTCTGGGGAGGGGTTTCGGTCAAGGCACGCCGCGCGAAGCCGCGTCGTAGGTCAGCGCCTGGCGCTGCCTGCCGCACTGGCGCGTCTCGATGCCAGCTTGCTGGCAGCGTGCGCGCTGCGCGGTGGGAGCCGGACGACCCGTGGCGGAATCGTTGCGGCTGCTTCCTTCCGGACCTGACCGGGTTGGCGACGACCACGCCCGCCCGACTCCCGCGCGCCCTATGCGCGAGCGGGGTCGGACGGGTCAAGTCGCGTTACCGGCAGACGCGGACGCGGCGATGATGCTCGTAGCGGGTCGTGCAAACCTGCCGGTGGTGCATCCGCGGGCCGTCATGGCGAACGACGGTGCGCTCGCGCTCCACGCGGTGCTGCGCGCTGGCGGGGGCAACGGCGAAGAGGGCGGAGGCGGCGACGGCGCCGGCGGCGAGCGTGGTGAGGATCTTCATGGTCTTGGGTCCGTTCTCTTGGGGGGTGTCGGCAGGATCGCTGGCACCGGGTCATCGGGAAACGTCAGATACGGTGGCAGCGGCCGAAGCGGTTGCAGACCACGCGGTGGTGGCGATACCCGTGCCAGCCGCCACGATAGCCGCCATGGCGATAGCCGTAATCACCGCGATAGCCGCCGCCGTGATGGCCGTAGCCACCACGATAGCCGCGATGATCGCCATGGTGATATTGGGCAGCGGCCGGGGTTGCCGCGACCCCGCCGACGGTCAGCGCTGCCGCGCCGAGCAATGCGATCATCTTCATGGATGCTCCTTTCGTTCGCCCGGGGGATCGGGCATGGACGGCACAATGATCCTGACCCGCTGGACGTTCCCTGAATGCGCCGTTGTCGCAGCGACAGGCTTGCGGCGTTAGCCCTGGGGTATCCGGACGTGCAGCCCATCCAGCGCCGGATCGAGCCGGATCTGGCACGCCAGCCGACTCGTCCGCGTCGCGCCGGGCGCGAGGTCGAGCATCTCCTCCTCGTCCGCGCTGGCGATGGGAAGCCGTTCGAAATCAGCGGGATCGATGATCACGTGACAGGTCGCGCAGGCCATGTCGCCGTCGCACGTCCCCTCCAGCGGCTGCCCTGCGGCTTGGGCCAGGTCGAGCAGGCGCTGACCCGTCGTTCCCTCCACCTCGACCGGCGAACCACTGCGTCCGATGAATATTATTTTCATGCGCCGCGCCGCTGCGCATCCGCCGCGGCGGCGATCATTTCCATCGCCGCGCCCAGGTCGGCCGGGGTGGTGTAGCGCCCGAAGCCGATCCGAACCGAGGTCCGCGCCTCCGTCTCGGTCAGCCCGATCGCGCGAAGGACATGGCTCGACCGGCCGGATCCGCTCGCACAGGCCGAACCGGCGGAAAACGCGATGTCTCGGCATAGCGACATCAGCCGGTTCACGTCGAGCCCGTCGCGGCGAATATTGAGGTTGCCGTGATAGCGCGCCTCGATCGATCCGTTGACCATCCAGATTGGCCCAAGCCGGCCGAGCGCGGCCTGCCACATCCGGTCGACCGCAGACATGTCCGCTGATTGCCGATCGCGCATCAGGGCCGCCGCGACGCCGAAGCCGGCGCACAGAGCGGGCGACAGCGTCCCCGATCGCCCCGGTGCCTCCTGCCCGCCGCCGTGCATCAATGGCGCAAGCTCGACGCCGTGGCGGACCCACAACGCGCCGATGCCCTTCGGCCCATAGACCTTGTGCGCCGAGATCGCGACCAGGTCGCAGCCTTCGGGAACGGGCATCCGGCCATAGCCCTGCACCGCATCGCACAGCATCGCCGCGCCGGCAGCCTGCGCGATATCGGCGAGCGCGGCGATGGGTTGGACGACCCCGATCTCGTTGTTTACCAGCATCGCCGCGACCAGCCCGGTACCCGGCACGATCGCGGTGCGCGCGGCCTCCAGATCGATCAGCCCGTCCGCGCGGACCGGCAGCACGGTCACCGTGCGTCCCAGCGCCGCCTCCGCCGCGACCGTGTCCAGGACCGCGGCATGTTCGGTCGCGACAGTGACGATCGGGCCGGTCGTGCCCTTGATCGCCCAGTTCAGCGCCTCGGTCGCGCCGCTGGTGAACGCGACACGCCCCCCGCGCGGCAGCAACGCGGCGACCCGGTCGCGCGCGACCTCCACCGCGGCGCGCGCCCGCCGCCCCTCGCGGTGCGGGGAATGCGGGTTGGCATGGCCGTCCCGCAACCAGGGGATCATCGCCGCCAGCGCCTCGGGCGCGAGCGGGGTCGTCGCCTGGTAATCGAGATACGTCATACCCGAAGTTTATCTGCCATCGAGCGATAAGCGTCGGCAAACCGCTCGAGGTCGGACGATGTCGTAGACCAGCCGATGCTGACGCGTATTGTCCGTACAGCAACCTCTGGAGGTACGCCAAATGCGGCCAGTGCGCGGCTTTCCTTAAGCGTACCCGACGAACAGGCACTGCCCGCTGATACCGCGAATCCCAGGGCATCGAGCCGAATCAACTGGGCAACCGCGCTCATGCCCTCCATCGCAACGGCAAAGATGTGCGAACATTGCACACCCGGCGAAATCACTTCGCCGCCCTCGTACAGGCGATCCTTGAAGGCGAACCGATCTTCGACGCTAGTTTGCCACTCGTCGATACCGCCCGCTTCCAGCGCCGCTGCGAAACCAAGCGCGCCGGGCAGGTTTTCCGTGCCCGCTCGATAGCCGAATTCATGACCACCCGTCGGTATTATGGTTGCAAGGTCGCGCACCAGCAGCGCGCCTATTCCCACCGGACCGCCCAGTTTATGTCCGGAGACAACGATCATATCGGCGTCCGGCAACCGTCTTTCAGCTGCTGATTGGGAGCAATCGGTCAACAATAGACCACCCGCCTCTCGGATAGCGGCGATCGCGGGATTACGAACGTACGGCAGCAGTCCCGTGCCGGTTTCTGAATTGATTGACTGGATCGCGACGACCGGCGGCGGTCCACTAGTTAGATAGGTGTTCAGAAAATCCGCATCGGGCTCACCATCCACGATAGGCAAAATGTCGGCCTGCGGCGCTGCTCGCAGCACGGCGTCATGCTCGACCGCGGAAATCAGTCGCCGTTCTCGTTTAACCCGACCAAGCCCGATCGAAAGCGCTTCGCTCGCCCCGCTCGTCAGGATCACCTCGCCGTCCCAACCGAGCGCCGCCGCGATGCGCGCGCGCGCATCCTCCAGCGCGCGCCGCGCCGCGCGCCCCTCGCCATGCGGCGACGACGGATTGGCCCAACGCGCCATCCCCTCGGCGACCGCGACGATCGCTTCGGGTCGCATCGGCGTGGTCGCGGCGTGGTCGAGATAGATGCGCGGGGTCAAAAATGTTCCAATCGGGCGGGCCTTGCCTATATAGCGCGCAACCGCGTGCGCTTCAGCCCCCGCCCCGCTTGCTTAAGGTCCTCCATGCCCGAAGTTATCTTTCCCGGTCCCGAAGGCCGTCTCGAGGGGCGTTTCGCCCCCGCTCCCCGCCCCCGCGCACCCGTCGCGATGATCCTGCATCCGCATCCCTCGTCGGGCGGCACGATGAACAACAAGATCGTGCAGGAACTCTACAAGACGTTCCAGCGCCGCGGCTTCGCGACGTTGCGCTTCAATTTCCGCGGGGTCGGCAAGAGCCAGGGCGTGTTCGACAACGGCATCGGCGAACTGTCCGACGCGGCGTCCGCGCTCGACTGGGTGCAGAGCTTCCATCCCGAGGCGTCGACCACCTGGGTCGCGGGCTTCGGCTTCGGCGCGTGGATCGGGATGCAGCTGCTGATGCGCCGCCCCGAAGTCCGTGGCTTCATCTCGATCGCGCCGCCCGCGAACATGTTCGACTTCACCTTCCTCGCCCCCTGCCCGTCGAGCGGGATCATTATCCAGGGCGAGAATGACGAAGTCGTGACCCCGGCGGCGACGCAGAAGCTGGTCGATAAGCTGCGCACACAGCGACACATCACGATCCACCACGATACCATTCCGAAGGCGAACCATTTCTTCGAATATGAGATGCCGCAGTTGATGGGGTCGGTCGATAAATATCTGGACATGCGGCTCGACCCGAACTCGCCGATCCGGTGAGGCTCGGCGCAGCGGATTAACGACGCGGCTTTGCCGCGGCCGGGTCACCTTCAGGTCAGGTGGCTAGGCTCTCCTTCTGCGCCTTTGCGATAAAAGGTGTGCCATATCTTGATCGGCACCGCGACGACGACGAACAGCATCAACGCGCCGAAACCCAAGACGAGTTCTTTTTCATTCTCCATTCTAGGACGCGGTGACATTTTAGGGATTCCACTGAGCCGATAGTTCTGATTCAA
>NZ_CAXTII010000011.1:0-47667 GCF_964244235.1 uncultured Sphingomonas sp. | reverse complement strand
CGCGGATTGCTCGGCCGCGGCGGCGACCTCGCTCGCCTTGCCGAGCACACCGCGGACCGACGCCGCGCTGCCCATAGCCTGACGGTGAAGCGCATCGCCCTCGCGAGTCGCGACCGCGATGGTGACGGCGATGCCGTCCTCGAAACTCTTCGCCAGCATGTCGCGCTGAGCCCGCGCGTCGAACGCCATGTAGGCGGCATAAAGCGTCGCGTAGACATCGCATTCGAACGCGCACATCCGCGTGAAGACATCGTGCAGACGTTGCCGCTCTTCCTTCGTGCAATCGTGCAGCCGCCCCATCACGTCCAGCGCAGCGGAGGCGCCGGCCGACGTCATCGACAGGATCGCGGTCAGTGGCACATCGTCCCGAAACGCGCCGGCAACCGTTCGCTCCGCCGACACGACCCAATCGACATCAGCTGGGGCGGTATATCGGAATTGCAGATAGGACACGCCCAGCTGCACCATCTTCTCGCGGTTATCGCCATTGAACACCACTGCGCCGCGACAACGATGCCATTGCATCCACAGCGCTTCGGAAATCTTCGTCGCCTCGGGCGCGATGATCGTCCACATCAACCGTCCGGTCGCGAGGTCGTCCTCGACGAACCCGAACAGACGCAACCGTTCGGCAAGGTCGATCGTCGGTGCAATGCTCCCCGGCGCGGGCAGCGTTCTCGTCTTGTGCAGGTTCGCCACGGCATACTTTCCAGGGGCGATGTCCGCCCGGTCCAGGAGCGTAGCCGAAAGACACGAAAAAATAGGTTAACCACCTGCGCCGAGATGCGGACGGTTCACTCCACCGTCACGCTCTTTGCCAGGTTTCGCGGCTGGTCGACATCGGTGCCCTTCTGCACCGCTACGTGATACGCGAGGAGCTGTACCGGCACCGCGTAGACCAGCGGCGCGATCAGCGGGTGGACCTTGGGCATGGTGATCGTCGCCATGCACCCTTCGCCTGCCGCCTGGACGCCGTCATAATCGCTGATCAGGACGACCTTGCCACCCCGCGCCTGTACCTCCTGCATGTTGCTGACCGTCTTGTCGAAGAGCGGGCCGGAGGGGGCAATCACGATGACCGGTACGTTCTCGTCGATCAGCGCGATCGGTCCGTGCTTCATCTCGCCCGCGGCATAGCCCTCGGCATGGATGTAGCTGATCTCCTTCAGCTTGAGCGCGCCCTCCAGCGCCAGCGGATAGTCGGTGCCGCGGCCCAGATACAGGACATCGCGCGCGCCGGCGATATTATGCGCCATCGCCTCGATCGACTCGTCGTACGCCAGCGCGCCGTTGATGGCCGCGGGAGCCCCCGCGAGATGCCGGACGAGCTGCCGCTCGGCTGCATCGTCCAGCTTGCCCTTCGCCTTGGCGAGGTTCGCCGCCAGCGCAGCGAGCACCGCGAGCTGGCACGTGAACGCCTTGGTCGATGCGACGCCGATCTCCGGCCCGGCATGCGTCGGCAGCAACAGGTCGGCCTCGCGCGCCATCGAACTTGTGGGTACGTTGACCACCGCGGCGATCGTCTGCCCCTCGGTCTTGGCATGGCGCAGCGCGGCGAGCGTGTCGGCGGTCTCGCCCGACTGGCTGATCACGATCATCAGCCCGCCTGGCTCCATCACCGGCGCGCGGTAACGGAATTCGGATGCGACATCGAGATCGACGGGAACGCGCGCGAACTGCTCGAACCAATATTTGGCGACCATACCGGCATAGAAGCTTGTGCCGCACGCGACGATCGTCACCCGCTTGATCCCCGACAGGTCGAATTCGGGGATAGGCAGCGCGACCTTTCCCTCGAGACGCTGGAGATAGGACCGCAAGGTCTGCGCGACGACGATCGGCTGTTCGTAGATTTCCTTCAACATGAAATGTCGGAAATTGCCCTTGTCGATCAACGCGCCGGTGACGCCCGATATCGTGACCGCACGTTCGACGGGATGATTGTCGCGATCATAAACCTGCACACCGTCACGCGTGCAGACGACCCAGTCACCCTCGTCGAGATACGCGATCCGCTGCGTCAGCGGAGCAAGCGCGAGCGCATCGGACCCGAGATAGGTCTCGCCATCGCCATGCCCGACGACCAATGGCGAGCCGAGCCGCGCGCCGATCAGGAGTTCGGGATGCTGGCGGAACAGGATCGCCAGCGCGAACGCACCGCGCAACCGCGGCAGGACCTCGCGCACCGCATCCGCCGGGGCCATCCCGGCCTCGACCTTCTCGCTGACCAGATGCGCGACGGCCTCGGTATCGGTTTCGCTGGTGAAGATGCGGCCCCGGGCGATCAGTTCGTCGCGCAGCGGCTTGAAATTCTCGATGATGCCGTTGTGGACCACCGCGACCTCTCCGGTCGTATGCGGATGCGCGTTGTTGGTGGTCGGACCACCATGCGTCGCCCAACGCGTGTGCGCGATGCCGGTCCTGCCGGGCAGCGGATCGGCGGCAAGTTCCTTCGCCAGGTTGACGAGCTTGCCCGACGCACGACGGCGTTCGATGACGCCGTCATGATCGGTGGCAATCCCCGCGGAGTCATAGCCGCGATATTCCAGGCGCTTCAGCCCGTCGAGCAGGCGATCCGCGACGTCATCGGTACCGACGATTCCAACGATTCCACACATAAGCTTGCTCTCGACCTAGATGGTGTAAGGGACCCGGATGCCCGGCATCGTGGCCGGAAAGTCCTTGGTGTTTCGGGTAACAAGCACGCGTCCACGCGTCTGCGCGGTGGCCAGGATGATCGCATCCGGTGACTTCAGCCCGGGACGCTGCCGCCGCAAAGCCGCGGCACGCCGCGCAATCTCCTCGTCGATTTCGTCTAGACCGAAGCGGTCGAGGAACCGGAGTGCATCTCGAACGAGCGGTTCATCCCCCTTCGACAACACCTCGATCCATGTCATACGACTGACCGATATGCGCGCACCGCTTTCGGCGATCCGCCCGAGCTCGATATGCGCTGGGGCGTGGCCGATCAGGGCATCGATCAGAATATTGGCATCCAGGCTGTAGCCGCTCATCCGTTTTCGGGACGGCGGGCGTCGGCCTTCTTCATCAAAGCGAGGTAATGCGCCCGTTCCTTATCGTCCTCAGGCGTGAAACAGTCCGGCAATTCCGCCCGAACCTCCTCGTAATCGTCGTCCCACGGCCGCGTCCATTCCGCACGCCGACGACGATCATAATCATGCGGATCGACGATGAGACCATGCCGCGCCCACAGACCAAAGCCGATATCGAGCCAGTCCGGCGGTGCCGATTGTGCCTTATAGCTCGCTACAGCGTCACGCAGCACCGACGCCCGCGACTTGCCTTGCTCGGCCGCATGCTGATCGAGCCATTTCAGATCGACATCGGGCAAATCTGCAAGAATGCGTGTCATGATGCACTGATATCACCGTGCGATATCATGTCAAGATTTCTTCGCCATCATCCGCTCGCGAAACCGCTTCGCCCAACCCGGTTTCGCCTCCTGCGGTGGTCGGACGAGGACCAGGGCGTCGACTTCGACGTCGCCGGTCACCACGCTTCCCGCCCCCACGATCGCACCGGCACCGATCGTCACCGGGGCGACCAGCGCGGAATTCGATCCGACGAAAGCGCCCGCGCCGATGACGGTCTTGTATTTGAAAAACCCGTCATAGTTGCACGTGATCGTGCCGGCACCGATATTCGCACCCGCGCCAACCTCCGTATCGCCGAGATAGGTCAGGTGGCTCGCCTTCGCGCCGTCGCCCAGCACCGCCTTCTTCATTTCGACGAAATTGCCGACCTTGGATTTCGAGCCCAGTACGGCACCGGGACGAAGCCGGGCATAGGGACCGACTTCCGCGCGTTCGCCGATCGCCGCACCCTCGATATGGCTGAACGCGTGGATCGTCGCGCCGTCCGCGACGCGGACGCCGGGGCCGAAGACGACGTTCGGCGCAATCGTCACGTCCCGGCCAAGCACGGTGTCGTGTGCAAACCACACCGTATCAGGCGCGACCAGGGTCGCGCCGTCCGCCATCGCCTGTCCGCGCCGCACCGCCTGCCATGACGCCTCGACCCCCGCCAGTTCCCCGCGACCGTTGACGCCCGCGACCTCGTCCGCGCCCGTTTCGATGACCGCGGACCTGCGCCCGTCGCTCGCGGCCAGCATCACGATGTCCGGCAGATAATATTCGCCTGCGGCATTGTCGTTGCCGACGCGCGCCAGCAGAGCGAACAAATCCTCGGATCCCACCGCCATCAACCCCGAATTGCACAGCGTCACGGCGCGCTCGGCGTCCGACGCGTCCTTATATTCGACCATCCGCTCGATCTTGCCGTCGGGTCCGGCGATGACCCGGCCATAGGCACCGGGATCGGCAGGCCGGAAGCCCAGCACGACCGCCGCCGGTGCGTCGCCGCCGTGCAATCGCTCGATCATGCGCCGCATCGTCGCGGTCGTCACCAGCGGCACGTCACCGTACAGGATCAGCACGTCGCCCACGAACCCTGCCAGCGCCGCTTCCGCCTGCGCGACGGCGTGCGCGGTGCCGAGCTGCTCCGCCTGCAACGCGGTCGCTATACCCAACGGCGCGACCGCCGTCTCGACCTGCTCGCGCCCTGCTCCCGTCACGACGACGGTATGTTCGGCCCCCAGCGCGGCGACCGCGGCGGCGAGGTGAAGCAGCATGGGCCGCCCGGCGATCGGGTGAAGGACCTTGTGCAGGTCCGACTTCATCCGGGTGCCCTTGCCGGCCGCCAGGATGATCGCGGCGATCGGGCGCCCGTCCCGCAAATGATCGGTCATGTGGCTTCGCTGCCACGAAAGCCTTGCCAATTCCAGTAGGTGACGGCAGGCGCGCGGACCACATGGCGGATTTTCCCTTCTCGATCGTCGGGTTCGATCTCGACGGAACGCTGCTGGACACCAGCGGCGATCTGGCCGCGGCGGTGAACCATGCGCTTGCGTCGGTCGGGCGCGCGGCGCTGCCGGTCTCGCGTATCCGCACGATGATCGGTGGCGGCGCGCGACACATGCTCGCGCAAGGCATGGCCGCGAGCGGCGGCTGCGACGATGCCGAACTGGACGTCCTGCAGACGCGGCTGCTCGATTTCTACGAGTCCAGCATCGCCGTCCATACGCAGCCCTTCCCCGGCATGATTGACGCGTTGAACCTGCTTGCGGCACGGGGCGTGCGAATGGGAATCATGACCAACAAGATCGAACGGCTCGCGCGGCTCGTCCTGGACCAGTTGGACCTGACGGACCGGTTCGCGGCGATCGTCGGGGGGGATACGATGGGGCCGGGCACCGCCAAGCCTTCGCCCGTCGCAATCGAGGCGATGGTCGAACGCTGCGGCGGCAGCCGAGACGCACAGCGCGCGGCGTTCGTCGGCGATTCGATCTACGATGTGCAGGGCGCACGGGCGGCCGGTCTGCCGGTCATCGCTTGTTCGTTCGGATTTCTTACCGGCCCCGTTGCCGATCTGGGCGCGGATGCGACGATCGATGGTTACGCCGAACTCATCCCGACCCTCGAACGTCTGGCGACCGCATGACTCGTGCCCTCCTGTTCTGGCGCGTCGCGCTGATCGCCGCGATCCTCGTCGCGGTGACCATGGCGCTGTTGCCGAAGCCGCCGCACCTTCCGATCGACCAGTTCGGCGACAAGTTCGAACATATGCTCGCCTTCGCGACGATGGCGATCCTTGCGTCGCTGGCGTATCCGACCGAGCCGCTGTTCCGGATCGGCGAGCGGTTGTCGTTCCTCGGCGCGCTCATCGAGGTATGCCAGTCGATCCCCGCGCTCCATCGTGATTGTGACATCCGCGATTGGGCGGCGGACACGGTCGCAATAATCGTCGTGCTGTTCATCGTCCGCCTAGGCCGCCGTCCCGCCGCCACTTGATCCACAGATGCCGCGCCAGCATTGCGGGCGGCATGCGCAGCCAGTGCGATCGGACGTAGAAAGCGAACCGGGTGACGGGTCGCGTCGCCCGCCCCCATCCGTCACGAGCGAGCAGTCGGCGGCAGAATAGAGGGTCGAGGCTGTCCCGAACCCGCCAGCGTTCGGGGATCGGGGTGCCGAACAGCGCGTTCGTCTGACGCGCGGCACGCATCGTGTGCGTTTGCAGTCCGTGGTGCTTCGCACGCGCGGCCAGGCCGTCGGTGCCGAATTCGAAGATCAGGCAATGGATGTCCCACAAGTTCCGCAATCCACCCGCCAGGTCGCCATCCGCGAACAGATGGGCTGCGGCATGGACGATCATGTCGTTCGGCGCGAGAACCGATAGCCCGTTGCCGAGCGGCACCGCCTCCGCAATCAGCGCCGCCGCATCCGGGGTCGGCCGCGCCGTCGACGGGAGGATGGTGTGGTGAACGTCGATCATCCGGTCGCGCTCGCGGTGGATCAGCGGAGGAAGCTCATGCATCCAGCGGCGATAATAGACGTCGTCATAGACGTCCTCCTTCACCCATTCCCACCCCGCCGCGATCAGCACCGCCTCGACCGGGTCGAGTGCCGCACGCGGCACGAGGATATCGAGATCGCCGATCGAGCGCCCCTGCCCGGCGATCAGGCCGGCGGCAGCAAACGCGGTGCCCTTCAGCAGCACTACCGGGACGCCGAGATCGGCGAGCGCACGCCGCGCCATCTCCGCCTCCCACAACGCGGCGCGGCGCCCCGTTAACGCCGTGGCCCGCGCGTCTGCGAGGATGGCTTCGACGGACGCCGGAACCGACAGGCCATTGATTCGATATGCCAAAGTTCCGATCAGCTGTTCCGCGCGCGCCATCGTGATCAGCGCGGTCCAGTCGGCCGCATCGAGTGCCACGACGCTGCCCGGATCGGCGAGCGCCTTCGCCAGGAACCGTGCGTTCCTCACGCCAGGTCCGCCCATGCCGCTTCCACCGCCGCGACGCCGCTCGCCCCGTCCGGATAATCGATCGCGATCGCCGGTATGTCTGCGACCAACATGGTGAGCGCGCGGAACCCGGGCTCGCCGAGCGTCACATAATTGGTCGAGGCATGCGTCAGCCGGATGAAGACCTCGCTCGGCGATACCGGCCGCGATGCGGGCTCGAACCCGAAGCGCGGGAAGACCAGCAGCGCGGGCCGCGCGGGAACGTCCATCTGCGCGATGGCAGCCGCATCGGGGACGAGGTGGCGGACGTCGCCCTTGGGCGTATCCGCCAGCAACGGACCAAACCGCGCGTCCGGCCGTGCCGCGCATGCCGCAGCAACGCCTTCGTTCTTGAGGCTGACCAGCCGCGGCAGTGCATGCAGCAACCCGGTTGCGGGGTGCAGGAGTGCGAACTCATCCCCCATGAAGCGCCAACCCCGCGCGGCCAGCAACGTCGCCAGCGTCGACTTGCCGGCGCCCGATTGCCCGGTCATCACGATCGCACGCCCATCGCGCTCGACCACCGATGCGTGCAGCAGCACATGCCGCCGCGCGCCCAGCGCGAGCTGGAGATTCATACCCATCTCCGCCGCCAACAGTCCCTGCGCCAGTGGCAGCGGTGCCGCGCCGGGCAGCCGATAATCGCCCTCGATCGCAACCGACGGCCGGATGAAGCGCCGCCACGGCCGCGGCGCCGCCAACCGCATGGTAAAATCGGGGACTCCGTCCGCGAGGGCGGGATAGTCACGGTACAGATCGGCCAGCATCGCGATCGGCGCGCGCCAATCCGACCCGATGCGAAAGCCATAGGGCCCGACCCTGACCGAGAAAACATGCCTCACGCCGCGGTCACCAGCCCCGCCGCGAGCAGTTCGTCGATCCGCGCCATGAGCGCCTGCGTATCGGCATCCGCGAGCGTGTAATCGCTCGCCAACGCCGCGAGCAGGTCTTCGATCGACAGCGGTGCGTGCGCCAGCGCAGCGAGGATCTCGGGCGCGGGCGCGGTCAGCAGATGGGTCGTACCCGAGGGTCGGTGGAAGACTGCCGTGAATTCGTCGAGCGGTACCGCGATCTGCGCGTCCGGCGGCGGCGCGCGAAACCGGCGCATGGCCTCAGCCGCGCGGCATCTGCAGGGAAGCGAAGCAGGTAAAGCCGCTCTGCCCGCGCTGCAGCCGGCGGATATATTTCACATAGGCGCGGCTGCGCGCATCGTCGGTGCCCGGCAGCTGGCCACCGACCATCGCCTGCTTGACCTCCTCGCCCTTGAACGCGCGCGTCGAGGGGGGAAACGCACCCTGGGTCCCGCGTGGCACGATGTTGCCGTCGGCATCGATGAAGCTGCTGGCATGCCCGGGATCGGGAACGGGGATTTCGCAGTTCAGGACCGACCCGGCGGTCTGCGCCAGCGCAGGCCGGATCGATACGACCGCAGTCGCACCGACGGCACCCAGCATAAGCAGCCGCCGCCGCGTCGGTGCGCCGTCATCGGGTGGCGGAAGCTGCTGATCGTCATCCATCGGCCGGTAGCCTTTTCATATTGTCGCGGCGCGGGCAAGCCGGGAGCGGGTGCCGATGTGGGACGCCCCTCGCCAATTCCCCTGCCGCTTGCGGGAGGGGTCAGGAGTGGGCAATCGCTCCCGGCGAAGTACTACGATGAGCGGAGCGCCCATCCCCAAGCCCCTCCCGTAAACAGGAGGGGGAGCAAAGCTGGGGCGGCTACGCTATGGCGACCCGCATGCAAACCGGCATTCCCACCCGTTTCTGGATCGCGGCGGTCGTCCTGCTTCTCATCGCGGCGGTCGTTGCGATCGGGGGCGGCGTCGGCCCGGCCCTGATCGCGCTGGTCGGCGGCGGAGTCGCGCTCGCGATCGGTCGGCTTGCCTCGCCGATCGACGAGCCGACGTCGGCGCCCGCGCCACCGCCGCCGCGCGATCCGGTGTTACCGGAAGCGCTGGACCAGATCGTCGCCCCCATCCTCCTCGTTCGGCACGGCCGCGTGGAGTTTGCCAATCGCGCGGCGATCGCGCTGTTCGGGGGGCATATCTTGGGCGAGGACGTCCGCATCGCGATCCGCCACCCCGCCGCAGCCGATCGGCTGGCATCGGGAACGACCGGCGTCGATGATCGCCCGATTGAGCTCACGGGGCTCGGCACACCGGATCAACGATGGGAAATGCGTACCGGCGACGTGTCCGACGGACGCCGGATCATCCAGCTGATCGACCGCACCGGCAGCTACGCCGCGGAGCGGATGCGCGTCGATTTCGTGGCGAACGCCAGCCACGAACTGCGCACGCCGCTGGCATCAATCCTGGGTTTCATCGAGACGCTGGGCGACGAAGCGGGTGAGGTCCCGGCGGTGCGCGCGCGCTTCCTCAAGGTCATGTTCGACGAGGCGCGGCGGATGCAACGGCTGGTCGAGGATCTGATATCGCTGTCGCGGATCGAGGCGGAGAAATTCCGGCTGCCGAGCGATCCCGTCGATCTGGGCGAACTCATCGAGGAGATATGCGCGGAACTGCACGCGGCGGGGGGGCAGCGCGGCCGCGACCTGGTCTGCAAGCCGGCGGAGGGCGTGCCGGCGGTCTGGGGTGACCGCGCGCAATTGTCGCAGGTGATCCACAACCTGATCGGCAATGCGATGAAATATGGCCGTGCGGGTACGCCCATCGTCATCGCACTCGACCCGACCGCGGACAATATGGTCCGCCTCGCGGTGACCGACGAAGGCGACGGCGTCGCGCCCGAACACGTGCCCCGCCTCACCGAACGCTTCTACCGCGTCGATTCGGGCCGCAGCCGTTCGCTCGGCGGCACCGGTCTCGGGCTGGCGATCGTGAAGCACATCGTCGAGCGCCACCGCGGACGGTTGGATATCGGCAGCAAGCCCGGGGTCGGAACGACCGTCGCCATCATCCTCCCCGCCGCCTTGTCATCAAGGCGTAACGAGGGTGTAACAGGCCCCGGATCGTAGACATAAGCGGAGTCGGCCCGGCGGGGTGGGCGTTCCGGCGAAGGGACAGGACATCATATGGCGACCGACGATCATACGCTGAAGGCCTTCGACACCGATATCGGCGAACTGCGCGGCCTGATCGCGGAGATGGGCGGGCTGGCCGAACAGGCCGTCGGTGCCGCGATGGCGGCGCTGAAGAACCACGATCTCGATGCAGCCGCCACCATCGTCGAAGGCGACAAGCGGATCGATGCGCTGGAGTCGGAGGTCGAGCGTCTGGCCGTTCGGCTGATCGCGCTGCGCGCGCCGATGGCGAACGACTTGCGCGAAGTCGTGGCCGCGCTGAAGATCGCGGGCGTCGTCGAACGGATCGGCGATTATGCGAAGAACATCGCACGCCGCGTGCCGCTGATCGACGATCACAGCGATATCGAACCGCTATCCGTGCTGCCCGCGATGGCGACGATGGCCACACAGATGGTCACCGACGTGCTCGACGCGTTCGCCGCGCGCGATGCCGATGCGGCGGTGCGCGTCTGCATCCAGGACCGGGCGGTCGACGATTTCTACAATTCGCTCTTCCGCGTCCTCGTCACGTACATGATGGAGAACCCGCGAAGCATCGGTCAGGTCGCGCATCTGCTGTTTATCGCAAAGAACCTGGAACGCGTCGGCGATCATGCGACCAATGTCGCGGAGATGGTCTATTACGCCGCGACCGGCAACCACATGGCCGAGCGCGAGCGCGGTCGGCTGGCAGACTGACGCTTATGTCGCGCGCGAACATGTTGCTGGTAGAGGACGACTCGGCACTCGCCGAATTGCTGGTCTGGAATTTCGAGCGCGAGGATTTCCGTGTCCGTCATACCCCTGACGGCGAAGAAGCGCTGCTGCTGGCGCGCGAACAGGTGCCCGACATCGTCCTGCTCGACTGGATGGTCGAGGGGCTGTCGGGGATCGAGGTCTGCCGTCGTCTGCGCCGGTCGACCGAGACCGCGAACGTCCCGATCATCATGCTGACCGCGCGCGGCGAGGAAGAAGACCGCGTGCGCGGGCTGGAGACGGGCGCGGACGATTACGTCACCAAGCCCTTCTCCCCGCGCGAACTGGTCGCGCGCGTCGGTGCGGTGCTCCGACGCGTGCGGCCGGGGCTGGCCGGCGAACAACTAAGTTATGCCGATATCGAAATGGATACCGTCGGTCACAAGGTCCGGCGCGGCGGATCGACCGTCGCCCTGGGGCCGACCGAGTTCCGGCTGCTCAAGCATTTCCTCGAACATCCCGGCTGGGTCTTTTCGCGCGAGCGATTACTCGATGCGGTGTGGGGACACGACGCGGACATCGAGTCGCGGACCGTCGACGTGCATATCCGCCGGCTCCGCAAGGCGATCAACGATGGTGGCCGTGCGGACATCATCCGGACGGTCCGTTCGGCGGGTTATGCGCTGGATGCAAGCGCCTGAGGCGACACGCAAACCGGATCGATTGCGAAACAATGGAGCCATCCTGTTGCCGGGGCGTTGGGCGGGGGCGCTGACGAACCTGCGCCATAGACAGGAGAAGAAAGCATGAAATCCGCATTTTTGATGGCCGCCGCGCTGATCGCCGGCCCGGCTTTTGCCCAGACAACCACGACCGCCGATCCGGCGATGACCCCGCAAACGACGCCGGCCCCCGCCGATCCCGCCGCCGTGCCGCCGGCCGCGCCTGCTTCGGCCGATCCCGCGATGGCACCGGCCGCACCGGCCCCCGCCGGCCAGCCGATGGGCACGACGAGCCCCGGCGGCTACCAGCCCGCAGCACCGGCCCTTCAGGGTACGCCGACGCCGGGTGTGACGCCGACCTTCCAGGCTGCGCCAAGCCCCGCCCAGGCGTTTCCGGCCCCGGCGGCGCAGGCGTCCTATCCGCCCTGCAAGCCCGGCCAGTTCGATGAGTGCAAACAAGGCGCGGGTTCGACCCACGCACGCAAGCACAAGAAGTAGTCGCAATCGGTTGCGCCTCGCGCGGGACGGATTAGGAAAAGGCGCTCCAACGACAAGCAGGAGCGCCTTTTTCATGTCCATCCGTTTCGACGACAAGGTCGCGATCGTCACCGGGGCCGGCGGCGGCCTGGGTCGTGAATATGCGCTGGAACTGGCGCGTCGCGGTGCGAAAGTGGTGGTCAACGATCTGGGCGGCAGCCGCGACGGTACCGGCCATTCGGACGCGGCGCTGAAGGTCGTAGAGGAAATCGAGGCGGCGGGCGGCACCGCGATGTCGAACGGCGGCAACGTCGCCGAATATGATCAGATGGCCGAAATGGTCGCGAAGGCAAAGGAAGCCTGGGGCGGCATCCACATCCTGATCAACAACGCGGGCGTGCTGCGCGACAAGAGCTTTACCAAGATGACGCCCGACGATTTCAAATTCGTCGTAGACGTCCATCTCATCGGATCCGCCTTCGCGACCAAGGCGGTATGGGATATGATGCGCGAACAGAATTACGGTCGCATCCTGATGACGGCGTCTTCCACGGGGCTGTTCGGTAATTTCGGCCAGGCCAATTACGGCGCGGCGAAGCTCGGCCTCGCCGGCCTGACAAAGACGCTTGCGATCGAGGGTGCGAAGAACAACATCAAGGTCAATACGATCGCTCCGACAGCGGGCACGCGCATGACCGAGGGCCTGTTTCCCGACGAGGCGTTCAAGGCGTTCTCCCCCGACAAGGTCGCTCCCGGCGCGGTATTTCTGGTATCGGAGGATGCACCCACCAACGTGATTCTCGGGGCAGGTGCCGGAGTTTTCCAGACCTCCTACGTCACGCTGACCCCGGGCAAGCTGCTGAAGGGCGATGATCTGTCTGCCGACGGCGTGGCGGCAAACTGGGCCGCGATCACCGACCGTACCGGCGAGATCGTCCCGCAAATGGGGGCCGAACAGTCGATGATAATCGGACGGGCGCTGCAGGCGGGGTGACGCGCGCATCCGTTTCTTTCGTGTATTGCGCCGGCAAGACACGGGAGCTAGCATCCGTCCACAGGAGGCGCGGATGTATAGCGAAGCGGAGATCGAATCGGCCGTTGCGGCCGGGAATTTGACGCCGGAAGCGGCGGCGGCGCTCCGCGCTCACGTTTCGGGCATACGCAGCGCGCCGGGCCCGGATGAGGAACAGTTCCGGCTCGTTACCGGGTTCAACGACATCTTCGTGGCGATCGCCGGCATCCTGGTCCTCGTCGGCGCGGGATGGCTGGGCGGGTCGGTCGCGCCTTGGCTGGCGGGGGTAGCGGTCGCCGCCGCGGCCTGGGGCATGGCCGAGTATTTCACGCTTCAGCGGCGCATGGCTCTCCCGAGCATCATCTTCGTGCTGGCGTTCGTCGGCGGCCTCTATCTCGGCGGACTGGCGCTGTATCCCTATCTGGCCGGACCGTACGAGAGAGTCGGGGTCCCGGAATATCCCGGCTTCTGGAGCGCCTTCGCCGGTGCGGGCGGGTCGCGTTCGTTCTTGCTCGTCCAGGCCGCGTCGGCGGCGATCGTGGTCGTCGCCTGCTGGGCGCATTGGCGGCGTTTCGCGGTACCGATCACGATTGCACTCGGGGTCGGCGCGATCGCGCGGCTGGTCTTCACGCTGATCGCGGTCGCCGCCTACCCCGATCTCGGCCAGTGGTTGCTGGGCGTCGTGCTGATCGGCGGGCTTGCGATCTTCACCTACGCGATGTGGTGGGACGTGCAGGATCGCGCGCGCCTGACCCGCCGGTCCGACGTCGCCTTCTGGCTGCACCTAGCCGCGTCGCCGCTGATCGTCCATCCGATCTTCATGCTGATCGGCATCAATCTGGTCGCGATGCACGGCATGGGGACCGATACGGGCGATGCGACGCTGGCCGCGGTGCTGGCGCTGATCGTCTATGCGGCGCTCGCGGTCGTGGCGCTGGCGGTCGATCGGCGGGCGATCCTGGTCTCGGCGCTGGCCTATGTGCTGGTCGCCGCGATCTACCTCATCTCGCGGATCGGCGCATCGGGTGCCGGGTTCGCCGTCGCGATCATCGTGATCGGGTCGAGCCTGCTGATGCTGTCCGCCTTCTGGCAATCGATGCGCCGCGCGCTGCTGCCGCTGCTGCCGGAGTCGATCAGCGCACGCGTGCCGCTGGCGGCGGAGGTCAGCCCTCGACGACCTTCATGAGCCGCCGCTCGACCGGTGCCAGCACCGGGGCAAGTTCGTGCCCGCGTTTCAGCACCACGCCCTGCTCACCGACCAGCGCCCACATGCCTTGCTTGCCACGCAGGTTTGGTCGCTTTTCGATCCTGAACTCCGGGCGTTCCGCGGTACGACGGAACGCGGCGAAGACCGCGACGTCGCGGCCGAGTTCGATCGCATAGTCACGCCAATGCCCCGCGGCGACCATACGTCCGTACAGATCGAGGATTCGCGTCAGTTCCAGCCGTTCGAACCCGACCTGGCTCGGCTTGCCATGCGGCAAGGGAAAAGGTGTGACGATGCCCATCAGGCGCGGTCGCGCTGCTCCTCGGGCATTTCGATCAATGCATCGAGCCGCCGCCGCATCGTCTCCAGTTCGCAGCGCATGAGTTCCAGTTTCTGCGTCGCCGGATCGAACATGTCGCTGCAGGGCGTACCATAGGCAAGGAACGGTGCGGGTGCCGCCGCGGCACCGCCAGCCACCATCGTCGCTCGTGCCGGGATGCCGACCATTACCGCGCCTTCGGGCACATCCTTCGTCACGACCGCATTCGCTCCGATCCGCGCCCCGCGCCCGACCGTGATCGGACCGAGCACCTGCGCGCCGGAGCCGACGATCGACCCGTCCGCCAATGTCGGATGGCGCTTGCCGGCGATGCCGTTGGCGGGATTGGTGCCGCCAAGCGTGACGCATTGATAGATCGTCACGTCGTCGCCGATCAGTGCGGTCTCGCCAATCACCACGAAACCGTGGTCGATGAAGAAATTGCGTCCGATCGTCGCACCCGGGTGGATGTCGATCGCCGTAGTCACGCGCGCGAAATGGTTCACCGCGCGGGCGAGAAAGAACAGCCGGCGTCGGAACAGCCGGTGCGCGACGCGGTGCCACGCCACCGCCCAAACACCCGGGTATAGCAGGATTTCCGCAAGCGACCGCGGCGCGGGATCCCGCGCGCGAATGGACTCCAGATAGGTCTTCAGACCCATAGCCATGCCAAAACCCCTGCTTCCCCGCCCTGCCATCTAGCGAATGGGGCACCCGATTGCCAGAACCGGGTGCCTGTTCGTCAACCTGCGGTCGCGTCCGCGTAACGCTCGCCGACCACGTCCCAATCAACGATGTCCCACCATGCCTTCAAATAGCCGGGCCGATCGTTCATGTATGTCAGGTAATAGGCGTGTTCCCAGACGTCATTGCCGAGCAACGGCGTGCCCGGTTCCTTTGCGTCGTCCATCAGGGGATTATCCTGATTGGGCGTGCTCGTGACTTTCAGCGCACCCGATCCATCGGTGACGACCCAGGCCCAGCCCGAACCGAACTGGCCAACGCCCTTCGCGTTGAAATCCTCTTTCAATTTGTCGAGCCCGCCATAGGTCTCGATCGCCTCGGCCAGTTGGCCCGACGGCGTGCCGCCACCCTTCTTCATGGTCTTCCAGAAGAAATCGTGGTTCCAATAACCGCCACCATTGTTGCGGATCAGCGGCGGCTGCGACGAGATCATGGCGAGGATGTCCTCGATCGTCTTGCCCTCGAGCGTGGGATCCTTCGTAACGCCCTCGTTCAGCTTGTCGGTATAGGCCTTGTGGTGCTTGTCGTGATGGAAATGCATCGTCTCTTGCGAGATGACCGGTTCCAACGCGTCATAGTCGTAAGGCAGCGGGGGTAGCTCGAACGCCATTTGACTCTCCTTGATATCGCTGGCCCAACGCGGGACGCGCCACATCGCTCCCTCAGCCATCGATATCGTTACGCCGACGTCCCGATCAATCCATGGCGGCGCAACGCGTGACGAAATTGATCGTAGCTGAGACCCAGCCCCTCCGCCGCCTGGCGCTGGTTGAAGCGGTGTTCGGCCAGCGTACGCGATAGCAGGTCGCTCTCGAACCGTGCCACGCGTGACTTGAAATCGGAAGGACCTGCATCGCAGGCCGCGATCGGCTCGTCGTCGCGCGGCGTCGTGGGCGGCGGTGCGGCGGCCGCGGCGGAGGGCGTTTGACCGGGGCGATAGGGGGACAGGAACGGATCGATCTCGATGGCATCGACGGGGCCGCCGCCCTCCCAGCGATACACCGCGCGCTCCACCACGTTGCGCAATTCGCGGACATTGCCCGGCCAACTGTGATGCCGCAGCGCGTCGATCGCGCCGGGACCGAAGCCCGGCCATTTCGCCCAATCCAGCTCCGCCGCCATCCGCCGCGCGAAATGGTCCGCAAGCACCATCACGTCCCCGCCGCGCATCCGAAGCGGCGGCAGCGTCACCACTTCGAAGCACAAGCGGTCGAGCAGATCGGCGCGGAATTCGTGGCGCGCGACCTTGTCGGGCAGGTGCTCGTTGGTGGCGGCGACGATACGGACGTCCACACGTGTCGGCCGCGAGGACCCGATCCGGTTGATCTCGCCATATTCCACCGCGCGCAGCAGACGTTCCTGCGCGCCCATGGACAGCGTGCCAAGTTCGTCGAGAAACAATGTACCGCCGTCCGCCTCCTCGAACCGTCCCGTCCGAGCCTTGGTCGCGCCGGTAAACGCCCCCGCCTCGTGCCCGAACAACTCCGCCTCGATCAGCGTCTCCGGCAATGCCGCGCAATTCATGATGACCAGCGGCTGATCCCATCGATGGCTGAGCCGGTGGAGGCGTTCAGCGACCAATTCCTTGCCGGTCCCGCGCTCCCCGATCACAAGCACCGGGCGGTCCAGCGCGGCGGCGCGGCTGGCACGTTCCAGCGCCGCCATGAACGCGCCCGACTCTCCGATGACCTGGCTCGCGCGTTCCATCGCCAAGGTGTGGCGGATTTCGCCATCTATTTGCAAGCGCTGGACGATACCGAACGCACGAAAATCGCGTAAGCTGCTCTTATCGCGTCACTGTTCAAATTGGCACGCAGGATGCAAAGCACTGGGCAACCCGCCGCTCGGCGGTCCCAATCGCTCCAAAGGATGTTCCCATGACCAAGTTCGACTTCGGCCGCACCATCGCCGCCATCGCCCTAACTATCGTTTGCAGCTCGGTCGCCGTGCTTGGCGCGGCCGGGCCGGCGAACGCGGTCGCGGCCCCCGCCGCCATCTACGCGACGGCGTGACCTTCACGACCGGAGAGCGTATTCTCCGGCAAAGCGCGTAGCCTGACAGGAGCAATCGATGGGTATCTTCTCCCGCACCCGCGACATCGTCGCCGCCAATTTCGCCGATCTCCTCGAGAAGGCGGAAGATCCGGCGAAGATGATCCGCATGATCATCCTCGAAATGGAGGAAACCCTGGTCGAGGTCCGCGCCTCCGCCGCGCGCACCATCGCCGACCAGAAGGAGATGCGCCGCCATATCGGCAAACTCGACGCGCTCCAGGCGAACTGGACCGAAAAGGCCGAGCTGGCGCTGTCGAAGGACCGCGAGGATCTGGCCAAGGCGGCGCTCGTCGAACGCCAGAAGGCGACCGACATGGCGGACCAGCTGAAGGCCGAGGTCGGCGTGCTCGACGATGCGTTGCGCGCGTCGGAGGAGGACATCGCCAAGCTGCAGACGAAACTGCGCGAGGCGCGGGCCAAGCAGACCAACGTGCAGACGCGGCTGGAAAGCGCGAACAACCGCTACAAGCTGCGCGAGATGTATGCGGGGCCGAAGACGCAGGACGCCTTCAGCCGCTTCGACACGCTCGAACGCCGCGTCGACGATGCGGAAGGCCGCGCCGAGGCGATGGGTCTCGGCAGCGTGAAGACGCTGGACGAGGAAATCGCCGAACTGCGCCAGAGCGACCGCGTCGATGCCGAACTGGCCGCGCTGAAGGCGCGCCTGAACAATAACGCGAACAAGGAGGGTTGAGATGGAAGATGCCATCGTCCCGCTGATCGGAATCACATCGGTCTTTATCGGCCTGCCCTGGTTGATCCTGCATTACGTCACCCGGTGGAAAACCGCGTCGAAGATCACGCCCGAGGACGAGAATCTGCTCGACGAGATGTTCAACCTCGCGCGCCGTCTCGAGGACCGGGTGAACACGGTCGAACGGATCGTCGCCGCCGACAATCCCGAATGGAAGCCGAACCTGAACCCGCCCCAGCCGACCACGCCCTATCAGATCGATCGGAGGAACTGAGATGTCCGCCAGCCGTACCCAATTCTACCTCGATAAACAGAACGCCAAATGGAAGGGCGTCTGCGCCGGGATCGCCGATTATGTCGGTGTCGACGTCCTGTGGATCCGCCTCGCCTTCGTCATGCTGACGGTGACGGGCGTCGGCTTTCCCTGGACCTTCATCGCCTATTGGCTGATCGCCTGGATGGGCACGCCCAAGCCGATCGGGCTGTACCAGAACGCCGCGGACGAGAAGTTCTGGCAGGGCGTGCGCTCCAACCCGAAGCGCTCGACCGCCGAAGTCCGGTCGAAGCTGCGCGACGTCGATCGCCGCCTGGCGGATATCGAAACGCACTACACCACCCGCCACAGCAGCACCCTGGCCGCCGAAATCGACAGTCTGCGCTGACCCCAACCATATTCAACGGGAACCACTGCCATGCATGACGGACAACTCTTCGTCCTCGCCATCATCGCGCTCTCGATCTTCGGCGGCACCGCGAAAATGTGGGTTCGCGCCAAGGCCGGCCTGCCGCCTGAGGAGCGCAGCGACCGCCGCAGCCGCCGCTCGATCGGGGCGACCGACCTGGCCGCCGAACGCCAGGTGCATCTCCTCTCGACCGAGAACGAGAAGCTGACCAGCAAGATCGGCCGCCTGGAGGAACGCCTCGCCGTCCTCGAACGCATCGCCACCGATCCCGCCGAACGCACCGCTCGCGAGATCGAGGCGCTGCGCGACCGCTGAGGGGAAGGGACGGACAATGAACGATATCGCTAGCTGGATTTGGGTGCTGATACCGCTCGCGGGTATCGCGATCGGGCCGTTTTCGATGTGGATCAAGCTTAAGCAGCGCCAATTGGAGCAGCAGAGCGCGATGACCGCAGAGAAGGCCGCGCAATACGCGGCACATACAGAGCGGCTAGAACAGCGGGTGCGCGTCTTGGAACGGATCGCCACCGATCGCGGTGCCGACCTGGCGCTGGAGATTGACCGGCTGCGCGACGGCGATCGACTGCCAACTAGAGCTTTTGGGCATCAGGGAGCATAGGACATGAACCCCTTCGAAATGGTCGTCGCCATCATATTTCTGGTGACCGCAGGACGTGTGCTGCAATCCTATCTCCGCACCCGCTCCGACCGCCCCGCCCCGGTCGCGGACAATCCCGATACGCTGCGGATGCGCGACGAGATGCGCATCATGAAGGAGCGCATCCAGGTGCTGGAACGCGTCATCACCGACAATCACGGCAGCCTCGACCTCGATCGCCAGATCGAGCGGCTGCGCGACAAATAGGGAGCAGGCGGACATGCAAGATCCCAATACGACATTGCTCCTCGCCGCGGCCGGGCTGGCCGGGTTGGCGATGCTGATCGCAGGCACGCTGGCCGGATGGCGCGGGTGGCTGGCGCTGAAGATGCAGGAACTCCGCCGCAGCGACGGCCCCGCCCCCTCCCCCCAGGCCGGCGCGCGGATCGAGATCGCGGATTTGAAGGAACGTATCCGCAAGCTGGAGGCGATCGCGGCGGGGGTGGAGCTTTAACGACATTGCCCCGCCCTGCCCCCGCCTGTACCGGGCACGCATGGCCAGCCTGACCGATATCCACGACGAATACGACTTCCTCGAACCCGACGATCGCTACCGTCTGCTGATCGATCTCGGCCGCACGCTGGAACCGATGCCGGGTGCGCTGAAAACCGACGCCACGCTGGTTCGCGGCTGCTCCGCATCGGTCTGGGTCTACCCGCAGCGGCAGGGCGATGGGGCGTTGCATTTCCTGGCCGATTCCAATGCCGCGATCACCAAGGGGATCATCGCGCTGGTATTGCTGGCGGTGCAGGATCAGGCACCGGCCACGATCCTGGCAACCGACATTCCAACCGCCCTCGCCCCGTTCGATCTCGGCAACCAGCTCAGCTCGAACCGCACGCAGGGTATCCCAAACATGATCGCGCTGATCCGGGAAACCGCCACGCGTTACGCATAGCGCAGCCCTCAGGGCTTCCAGGTCCGCGCTTCCTCCCCGGCGCGCAGCACCTCATAGGCTGCCTGCACCGCCTGGAACCGCACCGCCGCATCGGGATCGCCGGGACGGACGTCCGGATGGTTCGCCTTGGCCAGCCGCCGCCACGCCGCGCGGATCGCCTCGAAATCGGCGTCGGGTTCGAGGTCCAGCATCTCAAGCGCGCGCATCTCGTCGCGCGAACGGCTGCCGTCGCCCGCGCCGGCCCAGCTATTGTGCCGCGACTGGGTATAGCCCTCCGCGGTGCGCGTCTCGTCGGCCTCTCGCTCGGCGGCTTCCTCGGCGCTGAGGCCCTCGAAATAATTATAGCCGCGATTATACTCGCCAGCGTGCGTGACGCAGAAGTACCAGCGATCCGGGCTGTTGGGGGATTTGGGCGCGGGACAATCGCCGCGTTCCGTGCACCCGTGCCGATCGCACAGCCGTACCGTCGTCGCCTCGCTCGACGCGCCATAGCCACGCCAGCGGGGAAAGCCCCAGTCGCTCGATCGTGTCGGTCGGTACGCCATGGCAAGGCGACATAAGGTTCCGTGCGGCGCGCGCAACAGGCTTGCGTGCAAGGGCCTGCGATGCTTGTTAACCGCCATATGATCCGTTCCTTCACCGCACTCCTGTGCACCCTCGCCCCGCTCCCCCTCGCCGCGCAGGCGCTGTCTCCCGCGGAGACCGCTCAGATCGACGCCGTCGTCGCCGACGCGCTGAAGGACACCGGCGTTCCTTCTGCCTCGATCGCGATCGTCCGCGGCGGCCGGATCGTATTCGCGCGCGCCTATGGCAAACAGTCCGAGACGATCGCAAAGGCCGATCCGGCCGCGCTCTACCAGATCGCGTCGATCTCCAAGCAGTTCACGGCCGCCGCGATCCTGCTGTTGCAGGATCAGGGCAAGCTGACGCTCGACGATCACGTTTCCAGGTACGTGCCCGGCATTACCGGCGGCGACACGATCACGATCCGCCAGTTGCTGAGCCATACCGCCGGGCTGCAGGATTACTGGCCGCAGGATTACAGCTTCGCCGCGATGGCGACCCCGGTGACACCGCGACAGATCGTTGATCGCTGGGCCAGGAAACCGCTCGATTTCGCGCCGGGGACTCAGTGGCAATATTCGAACACCGGCTATGTCGTGGCGGGAATGATCGTCGAGAAGGCGTCCGGCCAACCGCTGCTCGCCTTCCTGCAGTCGCATATCCTGCGACCGCTCGGCATCCGTGCGATCGACCAGGATCTGGCGATCGGTGCGGGGTTTCCGCAAGGCTACAAGCGTTACGGCCTTGGTCCGGTTCGGGTCGAGACGCCGGCGGCACATGGCTGGCTGTATGCCGCGGGCGAGCTGGCGATGAGCGCCGGCGATTTGGCGAAATGGGACGTCGCCCGACTCACCCGAAGCATATTGCCTGCCGCGGATTGGGCGCTTCAGGAAACGCCGGCGAAACTGGCGGACGGCAGCCCGACCGGATACGGCCTCGGTGTCGATATCGGCATATCGGACGGACGGCGCTTCGTCGAACATAGCGGCGAGGCGGTCGGGTTCCTGTCCGAAAACATCGTCTATCCCGACGATCATGTCGCGGTCGTCGTCCTGGTCAATGCGTGGTTCGGCAACGCGGAAAGCCGGATCGCCGCCGGCATTTCGAAGATCGTCCTGCCCGCCGCCGCCGCCGCCGGCGCGGACGACACCGCGGCGCTTGCCCAGGCCAAGTCGGCCTATGCGCAGTTGCAGAGCGGCACGCTGGACCGGGCGATCCTCACCGACGATGCCAGCTTCTACTTCACCCCCGCTGCGCGGGCCGACTATGCCACAAGCCTGGCCCCGCTCGGTAAACCCGGCTTTTTCGTGCAGACCGGCAGGGCGCGGCTGCGGGGCGGGTTCGTCAACCGCAATTACCGGCTGTCCTATCCCGGACGGACGCTGACGATCACCACCTATGCCGAAGAGCGTGCGGGCGGGCGGTACGAGCAATTTCTGGTGACGCCGGCGGAGTGAGCGATCGAGGCCGCCATCGGATATAGCCCCACCCCGGCGAAGGCCGGGGGCCAGTTGCGAAACGATCGTTACGACGCGATCCATTCTGCCTGCCGGACCATTGCAACTGGGCCCCGGCCTGCGCCGGGGTGGGGTTAATTCACGTTCCGTTGCACGGCGAACCTGGGTAACATCCCGAAAATGACCGACTTCACCCCACTGCTCCAGCCCGATCGCGGTCAGCCAGCGCGTGCGATCCATCTCCTCGCCCCCGATGCGTTCGATGCATGGCGTCTGACGCAGCCTGCGTCCACCCGCGCGCTGCTCGCCGCACAGCGCTTTACCGGCAAGCCCGGGGCGCACGCCATCGTACCCACCGACCGCGACGAGACGCGTGTCGTCGCGACTATCGCGGAAATTGCCTCCCCCTGGGCACTGGCCAAACTCGCCGAGAGGCTGCCCGAAGGCACCTACCGGATCGCGGGTAGCGATACCGGGATCGGCCTGCTCGGCTGGCTGCTGGGCCAGTACCGCTTCGACCGCTACCGCAAGCCCGATGGCGAAGGTCCGCGCATCCTGCTGACCGCCGAACCCGCGCGCATCGCCGAGACGGTGCGCCTGGCCGAGGCGACCGGACACGTCCGCGATCTCGTCAACACCGGTGCGGGCGATTTGGGCCCGCAGCAGCTGGAAGACGCCGCAGCCGCGCTGGCGAAGGCGACCGGCGCGACGCTGACGGTCACGTGCGGCAATGCGCTCGTCACTGGCTATCCGATGATCCACGCAGTTGGTCGGGCGGCGGCAAGGGATCGCGCACCGCGGCTGATCGAACTGGAATGGGGCGACCCCGCGCATCCCCGGATCGCGATCGTCGGCAAGGGCGTGACGTTCGATACCGGCGGTCTCGATATCAAGCCATCCGCCGGCATGCGACTGATGAAGAAGGACATGGGCGGCGCAGCGCATGCGCTGGCGCTGGCGCGGCTGGTGATTGAGGCGAAGCTCAAGGTCCGGCTGCACCTGCTGATCCCCGCAGTCGAAAACGCCATTGCCAGCAATGCCTTCCGCCCCGGCGACGTGCTGATGTCTCGCAAAGGCTTGAGCGTCGAGAACACCAATACGGATGCGGAGGGTCGCCTGATCCTGGGCGATGCGCTTACCCGCGCGGGCGAGGCGGCACCCGAATTGATCCTTGATTTCGCGACGCTGACCGGTGCGGCGCGCGTGGCGCTCGGCCCCGACCTGCCGCCGCTGTTCACCGACGATGATACGCTCGCGGCGGATCTGCTGGCGGCGGGGGTCGCGGTGGAGGACCAGATGTGGCGATTGCCGCTGTGGGACGGCTATGACGACATGCTCAAATCCGACGTGGCGGACATGGTGAACGCGCCGGAGGGCGGCTTCGCCGGCGCGATCACCGCCGCCTTGTTCCTGCGCCGCTTCGTTCCGGCGGGTGTTGCCTGGGCGCATCTCGATGTCTTCGCCTGGCGTCCGACCGCGCGGCCCGGGCGTCCGAAGGGCGGCGACGCCTATGCGTTGCGCGCCAGCTATGCGGTGCTGAAGGCGCGTTACGGATAGCGACGGGACCACGCCAATCCCCGAGCCGCGCCTTCATGATTGCAGAAAATGCAATCGGAAGTGACGAACCACACGCTACGTCACGCCGGAAACGCCCCCCGAAATGAAATCCGCTGCAGTTGTAAGAGCGAAGCCGGGAGGAGGTCGATGCCATGCGAGGAGCGGATCACAGGATGCGGGATGTAGGACAGCGAATTATTGTCCTCGCAGAAGCACACGACGCCGTACCTCAAGCCGATGCCGCTGTTTCCAATACGGCATATTCCGATACCAGCGATTTGACGATAAACTCGTCGAAAGCGTCTTCGAAGCGAATACCGCCCATTTGTCCCCTGGATGAATAGTCGATGAGCCTATGCTGTCCGACTTCCAACGTCGAGCGAAGTGAAACGGAAATCTCACGCGTCGGGGACGGCGCGCTAACCCGGATCGCTAGAACTTCTGCGTTATGCGACTTAGCATCAACTGTAGAACAAACGGAAATGAAGTCTTCATCAGAAATCAAATCGAGTTCTCCAATCATGAGAAGAAGTTTGCGATCTGGGTACTGCAAATCTTTTTTAAACCGTTCTACCGATCTCGCATAATACTCATACCCTTCTAGGGTGGTAGGGTCTCTGTGATTGAAAATAAACCATAGGTTATACCGTTCCTTGTAAAGGGTATGGTGGGCGTGATTGGCGTCGGCAAGGAGTCGCTCGCTGATTGGAACGTGCTGATGATAGTTTCGATCGAGAAATGCTCCGAAATCATCTGTCAGGCAGTCAATCACCATTCGGGGTAAGCTGAAAATCCAGTCAAAGGGTCCCGACCGCTCCTTTCGCCCAAGCTCCTTCAGCAGCTGCGACGTGACGCAACGCACCCCGATGGACTGGAAAATCGCTACGGGTTGAAGCTCGCGTTTACTGAGAGAAAAGCTGGAACCTTCCGATTGTCGGTCGAAAAATGCCGAAAGCTCCTCGCCGCTGATTTCCATACGCTCCTCCCTGTTTCGTATCCGGCCTTTGCACCGATATGCATCGTGGACAAGGATGTAGCGCCGGTACTGGCGCTCCCGGAAAGCTTGCAATTGCCTATCCGCGGGCGACTACCTACCCCGCCGCCCCGACAATCGGCACGAACTTCGCCGCTGTCAGACTGGCACCGCCGACCAGCGCGCCGTCAACATCGGCCAGATGCAGCAGCACGCCCGCATTCTCACCCGTCACCGACCCACCGTATAGGATTCGGATCGCAACCCCGCCATCGCTAAGCAAACCGCGGAGCGCAGCACGGATCGCGCCGTGCATCTGGACGACATCCGCCTCGCTCGGCGTGCGGCCGGTGCCGATCGCCCAGATCGGCTCATAGGCGATGGCCAGCCAGTCCGCCGCGGCACCGGCCGGCAGCGACGCTGCGAGTTGATCGGTCACCACGCGTTCGGCCTGGCCGGCATCGCGCTGCGTCAGTGTCTCCCCGACGCACAGGATGACCGACAGTCCTGCGCCGCGCGCGGTCTCCGCCTTGGCCTTCACGTCCGCGTCGGTCTCGTGCTGGTCGGTGCGCCGCTCGCTGTGGCCGACGATCGTGAAGGCTGCGCCCGCCTCGCGCACCATGTCCGCGGAGACGCAGCCGGTATGCGCGCCGCTCTTGTCCCGGTGCACGTCCTGCGCACCGATCGCGAAGCCCGGCATCCGCGCCACGGCGGGCGCGATCAGCGTCGCCGGCATCGCCACCGCGACATCGATGCCGGGCGCGCGACCTGCCGCCGCCGCGATCGCGTCCAGCTCGACAAGCGCCGCCAGCGAACCGTTCATCTTCCAATTGCCGACCACCAGCTTGCGCCGCATCTCGCTCTCCCTTGCCGCACCCGGTAGCGCAGCATCGCCGCGGGTTGAAGCCCGAACGCCCCGCCCCTAAAGCGATCGACGTACGAGAACCACGAACGGACCTTCATGCTCGGTTTCTTCCGCCGCATCATCAAATCGAGACTGGGCCTGGTGGTGACCTTCGTGTTGCTGGGGGCCGCCGCGCTGGCGTTCGCGGCCAGCGACGTGACGGGCTTGCGCACCACCGGCATGGGCGGCCTGACGGGCAACGACGCGGCCAGGGTCGGCAAGGGCGAGGTGACCATCGCCCAGCTGCGCAGCCGCGCACAGAGCGATATGGAGGGCTTCCGCCAGCAACAGCCGACGCTCGACATGGCGACGTACATCAACGGGGGCGGGCTCGACGGGTCGCTCGCGCGGCTCATCACCAGCCTGGCGTTCACCGAATTCGGGACCAGCCAGGGAATGGCGGTCAGCAAGCGCACCGTGGACGGCCAGATCGCGAGCATCCCCGGGCTGCAAAGCGCGACCGGACAATTCTCGCCGCAAATCTATCAGCAATTGCTGGCCCAGCGTCATTTGACCGATCAGGGTATCCGTGAGGACATTGCGCGCGACACGATGGCACAGCAGCTCGTCCTGCCGACCTCGGGCGCGACGCAGATGCCGATGCAGCTCGCGCTTCCCTATGCGTCGCTGCTGCTGGAGCAGCGCAGCGGGTCGATCGGCTTCGTGCCCGCAAAGGCGATGCCCGCCGGTCCCGCGCCGACGGACGCGGAGGTCGCGACTTTCTATCAGCGTAACGTCGGCCGCTACGGCCTGCCCCAGCGCCGCGTGATCCGGTACGCGATCGTCACGCCCGACCAGGTGAAGGCGGGATCGACGCCGACCGATGCCGACATCGCCGCGGCGTACAAGGCGCAAGCGTCGCGCTTCGCCGCGACCGAGCGCCGGACGATCCGGCAGGTCGTCGTGCTCGATCAGGCCGGTGCCGCCGCGATCGCCGCGAAGGTCAGGGGCGGGCAGTCGATCACCGACGCCGCAAAAGCCGCCGGGCTCGAAGCCTCGATGCGGTCCGATGTCGACAAGGCGGCCTATGCGGCCACGAGTTCGCCCGCGGTCGCCGATGCGGTGTTCGCCGCGGCGAAAGGCGCGGTCGTCGGGCCGGTCCAGGGTCCGCTCGGCTTCACCGTCGCCGCGGTGCAGTCGATCGATCAGGTCGCGGCCAAATCGCTCGAGCAGGCGAAGCCGTTGCTGCTGCCCGAGTTGACGAAACAGAAGACGCAGGTCGCGCTCGCGGCGATCCACGATGCGATCGACGATGCGCTGGCGAAGAACGCGACGTTCGACGAAGTGGTCGCGGACCGCAAGCTGACCCCGGTCACCACCCCCGCGCTCGCCGCGAACGGCGTCGATCCGACGATACCCGGCGCTAAACCCGATTCCACGCTCGCGCAGGTCGTGGCCGCAGGTTATGCCGCACAGGACGGCGACGCGCCGCAGATGGTGCCGATGGGAACCGACGGCGGCTTCGCGGTCGTCGCGCTCGGCAAGCGGGTCCCCGCCGCGCCGCGCCCGCTTGGCGACGTGCGCCCGGCGGTGGTCGCCGATCTGCTCGCCAATCGTGCGCGCCAGGCGGCGCGGGTTATGGCGACCGCGGTCGTCACCGCGACGAACAAGGGCACCCCGCTTGCGAAGGCCGTTGCCGACAGCGGTGCGAAACTGCCCGCCCCGCGCCCGATCACCGCCACGCGCGCGCAGATCGCCGCGAACCCGCGAGCCGTCCCCGCGCCGCTTGCGCTGATGTTCTCGATGCCCGCGAACAGTACGAAAATGCTGGAGTCACCCGGCGGTGCCGGCTATTTTCTGGTCCGGGTGGATCGGGTCGTACCTGGCAGCGCGGCCGGCAACGCTGCCATCATCGCCGCGACCCAGCGCGACATGGGGCACGGCGTCGGCGGCGAATATGTCGAGCAGTTCATCAAGGCGGTCCGTGCGCAGGTCGGCGTGAAGACCGACCCGGGTGCCGTCGCGAAAGTGCGCGCCGACCTGCTGGGGCAGACCAATTCAGGGGATTGACGGGGCGGCGATCGGCGGCGGCAGTCGTACCGCGGATGCCGTCGCGGCGGTCGCCGGTGGAAAGCCCGCGCTCGTATGGCGGCGGACGATCGCGGACACCGAAACCCCCGTCGCCGCCGCGCTGAAGCTGATCGAGCCGGGGCGCGGCGATTTCCTGCTCGAATCGGTCGAAGGCGGCACGACGCGCGGGCGGCACAGCCTGATCGGGCTCGCGCCGGACATGGTGTTCCGTGCGGTCGGGCAGCAGGCGACGATCAACCGACACTGGGCGACCGATCGCGCAGCGTTCGAGCCCTGCCCGCAGCCGACGCTCGCCGCGCTTCGGGCGTTGGTCGCGGAGATCGCCGCCGACGTCCCACCCGAACTGCCACGTGCGCTGGCGTGTCTGGTCGGCTATTTCGGGTACGAGACGATCGGACTCGTGGAGACGTTGGCACAGCCGGATGCCGATCCGCTGGGCCTGCCCGACATGATGTTCGTGCGACCGTCGGTCATATTGGTGTTCGACCGGTTGACCGATGCGCTGTTCATGGTCGCGCCGGCCTGGCCCGATCCGGAGTGCGACCCTGCCGCCATCGTCGTCGCGGCGGAAGATCGTCTCGACGCCGTCGCCGCCCGGTTGGCGAGCGCAACGCTGCCCCCGCCTGCCCGGACCGATGCGCCATTGCCCGAATATACGCCCGCGATGACACCCGATCGCTACGCAGCGATGGTGTCGCGTGCGCAGGACTATATCCTGGCGGGCGATATCTTCCAGGTCGTGCTGGCGCAGCGGTTTTCCACGCCCTTTCCGCTTCCTGCGTTCGAACTCTATCGTTCGCTTCGGCGGATCAATCCGTCGCCGTTCCTCTACCATCTCGACCTGCCGGGCTTCGCGCTGGTCGGCTCCAGCCCCGAAATCCTGGTTCGGGTGCGCGACGGGGAGGTCACGATCCGGCCGATCGCCGGTACCCGCCCGCGCGGCAGGACCGAAGCCGAGGACGAGGCCAACCGCGCGAGCCTGCTGACCGACGCGAAGGAATGCGCCGAACATCTGATGCTGCTCGATCTGGGACGCAACGATGTCGGGCGGTCGGCGTCACCCGGAAGCGTCCGGGTGACGGACAGCTACACGGTCGAACGCTATAGTCATGTCATGCACATCGTCTCGAACGTCGTCGGGCGGTTGGCGCACGGCAAGGACGCGCTCGACGCGCTGTTCGCCGGGTTCCCGGCGGGCACGGTCAGCGGCGCGCCGAAGCTGCGGGCGTGCCAGATCATCGCCGAACTCGAACCCGAATGCCGGGGTGCGTATGCCGGCGGCGTCGGCTATTTCTCGCCGGACGGATCGATGGATTCCTGCATCGTCCTTCGCACCGCGGTGGTGAAGGACGGGATGATCCATGCACAGGCGGGCGCAGGGATCGTTGCCGACAGCGTACCCGAAAGCGAGCAGCGGGAATGCGAGGCGAAGGCCGGCGCCATCCTGGCGGCTGCACACGAGGCGCTCACACGTGCGGGCGGTGCCGGGTTCGGTCAATAGATCGTCGGATCAGGGGACCTGGCTGGCCTCGGCCGCTCGGGCGCGACGATCCGCCGCCCATTGCTGATTGGCCTGGAGCGCACAGCCGCTCTGCCCGCCCGTCCCGACCGGCGAACAGGTATCGGGCAAACCACCCGCCTCGCGCCCGATATGATCCAGCTCGGCGGCGGTATTCGCCCAGCTTTGACGCGAAGCCGGAATTGGGCCGGAGTCGCGAAGCGTCTTGGGAATACGATAGGGTTCCGGGATCGTCGAGCAGACGACGATGTCCGTCGCCGTCGATTCCGGACATTTCTGCCCATTGGCCAGCGTGACGCTGCGAATTCGTTCCGGCGGCTTGCCGGTCTCCGCCTGTTTGTCCGGCGTCGCCGTCGTCGTGGCGGCGGGAACGGTCTGGGCCGATGCCATGGCTGGCAGTGCCGTCAGCGCAATGGCGAATGATATACGGAACATCTGCAATCTCCTGACAGTCCCAACGTCTCTCACGTCGCATTGCTCCCTCCTGAACACGTCTGCATCAATTTCGCGAAACGGCGACATTGCGCCTGCGTCGCCTTCGTCTATGGCGGCGCGCATGATCCTGGTGATCGACAATTACGACAGCTTCACCTGGAACCTGGTCCATTACCTGATGGAGCTGGGCGCGCCGGTCGAGGTCGTGCGCAACGATGCGATGTCGGCTGGCCAGGCGCTGTCCGGCGGGGCGGATGCGTTCCTGATCTCGCCGGGGCCGGGCACGCCGACCGAGGCCGGTATCTCGCTCGATCTGGTCGCCGCCTGCGCCGATGCCGGACGGCCGTTGCTCGGCGTGTGCCTGGGCCATCAGGCGATCGGCCAGTATTTCGGCGGGCAGGTGGTGCGCGGCGGTCTGATGCACGGCAAGACATCGCCGATCGTCCATGACGGCACGGGCATGTTCGCCGGGCTGCCCTCACCCTTCACCGCGACGCGCTATCATTCGCTGATCGTCGAGGACGTGCCCGCGGACCTGATCGTCAATGCGCGAACGGAGGACGGCATCGTCATGGGTTTCCGGCACCGCACGCTGCCGATCCACGGCGTCCAGTTCCATCCCGAAAGCATCGCGACGGAACACGGCCACGCGATGCTGGCCAATTTCCTCGCGATCGCGGGCGTGCCCGTGAAGGCGATGGCATGACGACGATCGCGCTGCTGCCCGACCCGTCGTCGCCGCTGTCGCACGAAACCGCGCGATCGGCCTTCGCCGACATGCTGGACGGGCACGCGACCGAGGATGCGATCGCGACGTTCCTGATCGGACTGACCGAGCGCGGCGAGACCGCAATCGAAATCGCCGAGGCCGCGCGCGCGCTGCGCCGACGGATGATCCCGATCGAAGCGCCGGCCGGTGCGATCGATGTCTGCGGAACGGGC
This sequence comes from uncultured Sphingomonas sp., assembly GCF_964244235.1. Classification (GTDB taxonomy): domain Bacteria; phylum Pseudomonadota; class Alphaproteobacteria; order Sphingomonadales; family Sphingomonadaceae; genus Sphingomonas. The sequence goes on along the minus strand of NZ_CAXTII010000011.1, from coordinate 17,234 downwards.
GGCGACGGCCATCACACCCTCAACGTTTCGACCGCCGTCGCGCTGGTCGTCGCGGCTTGCGGCGTACCGGTCGCCAAGCACGGCAACCGCGCCGCTTCGTCCAAGGCGGGTGCAGCGGACACGCTGGAGGCACTGGGGCTCGACCTGGAGATTGCGGGCGCGACCGCCGAGGCGAGTTTGCGCGACATCGGCATCGCCTTTCTCTTCGCCGCCAATCATCACCCGGTCATGCGGCGGATCACCCCGATCCGGCAGCGGATCGGCCGGCGGACGATCTTCAATCTGATGGGACCACTGGCGAACCCCGCCGGCGTGACGCGCCAGTTGATCGGCATCGCCCGCCCCGATTATGCGCCGCTCTATGCCGAGGCTCTGGCGCAATTGGGTACCGAAGCCGCTTTGGTCGTGTCGGGCGAGGAGGGGCTGGACGAACTGTCGGGCGCGGGGCCGAGCGTCGCGGTGTCGGTCGGCACGGTCGATCTGTCGACGCTCGTCACGCCGGAGGATGCCGGATTGCCTCGCCACCCCGTGACCGCGATCCGGGGCGGGGACCCGGCGCACAACGCGGCGGCGCTCCGGCAACTGCTGGGCGGCGAAGGCGGCGCGTATCGCGATTCGGTCCTGCTGAACGCCGCCGCCGCCCTCGTGGTCGCGGGTCTTACCGACGCATTGGTCGATGGTGCCGCCACGGCGGCAGAGGCGATCGACGACGGCCGCGCCGCCGCGCTGCTTGACCGGTGGATCGCCTACCGATGAACATGCTCGACCGCATCATCGAGACCAAACGCGCGGAAGTCGCCGCGCGCAAAGCCACGACCTCGCTCGCCGGTCTGGAGGCGGGCATAGCCGCGATGTCCGCGCCGCGTGGGTTTCGTGCCGCGCTCGATGCCGCAGCGGGCCATGCGCTGATCGCCGAGATCAAGAAGGCGAGCCCCTCGAAGGGTCTGATCCGCGCCGATTTCGATCCGCCCGCGCATGCGCGGGCCTATCAGGCCGGCGGGGCGGCGTGCCTGTCGGTGCTGACCGACGAGGCGTGGTTCCAGGGCGCCGACAGCTATCTGGTCGCGGCGCGCGAGGCGGTCGCGATCCCGGTGCTGCGCAAGGATTTCATGATCGATCCCTGGCAGGTGACCGAAGCGCGTGCGATCGGCGCGGATGCGATCCTGATCATCGTCGCCGCGCTGGACGACGCGCGGATGGCGGAGATCGAGGCGTGCGCGATCGATTGCGGCATGGACGTGCTGGTCGAGGTGCATGACGAGCATGAACTGGGCCGGGCGCTGAAGCTGAAATCGCGATTGATCGGGGTGAACAATCGCGATCTCCGCGACTTCTCGATCGACTTTCAGCGTACCTACGAACTGGTCGGCAAGGCACCCGCCGGCTGTACCTTCGTCGCCGAAAGCGGACTGGCGATTCGCGCCGATCTCGATTCGATGGCTGCGCATGGCGTGCGCTGTTTCCTGATCGGCGAGGCGCTGATGCGTGCGGAGGATATCGAAGCGGCGACCCGGGCATTGTCGGGATGAACGGCCTTACGCATCTGGACGCCGACGGTGCCGCGCGCATGGTCGATGTCGGCGGGAAGCCGACGACGCGGCGCGAGGCGGTTGCGACCGGCCGTATCACGATGTCCCCCGACGCGCTGCACGCCATCGCGGACGGCGCGACGAAGAAGGGCGACGTGCTGGCCGTCGCGCGCGTCGGCGGGATCATGGCGGCGAAGCGGACCAGCGATCTGATCCCGCTATGTCATCCGCTGCCATTGTCCCGCGTGGAAATCGCGCTGGCGATCGGTGAGGACGCGATCACCGTGACCGCGACCGCAGCGACCGAGGGACCCACCGGGGTCGAGATGGAAGCGCTGACCGCCGCAACCGTCGCGTTGCTCACGATCTACGATATGGCGAAGGCGATCGACCGGGCCATGACGATCGAGGGCATCCGGCTCTTGCGCAAGAGCGGCGGACGATCGGGGGACTGGACGACGCCTTAGCGTCCGAACCTGTCCGCCGGTCAAATGAAACCCAGCGCGGTCGCCAGAAACAGGGACGCGCAGATGGCGACACCCGATCCGAACATCGTCGCGCCGTCGCTCATTCCGCGGTTGAGACAGGTACATACGATCTGACTGAAATGTTCCATCATCCGCACTCCTGACCGACGGCGCTCTATTGGCACCTCCGCTCTATTCGTGACGGTGCGACTCATCCCGGGCCGCGTCAAGACAGCGACGCTGCCCCATCACAGAGAGAAACCTTGCGCCACGCCCCGCCAGCCGCCTAGGCGGCCCGGAATGACCACCGCTTCTCCACTTCGCCCCGTGGCCGATGCCCAGGCGCGTCTGTTCGCAATGGCGTCGCTTGTTTCGCGCGAGGATCTGCCGATCGCGCAGGCTGCGGGACGCTGGACCCATGCGCCGGTCCTGGCCCGGCGGACTCAGCCCGCCGCCGATCTGTCGGCGATGGACGGCTATGCGATTCGCTTCGCCGATCGACCCGGGCCCTGGCATGTCGTGGGGGAAAGCGCGGCGGGTCGACCGTTCGAGGGCGCGATGCTGCCCGGTCAGGCGGTGCGCATCTTCACCGGCGCCGCGATGCCCGATGGCGGCGACAGCGTCCTGATCCAGGAAGAGGCGGACCGCGACGGCACCCTGCTCCATCTGGCAGGCGAAGGGCCGGTTCGGCAGGGCGGCAATGTCCGCCCGCGCGGGCTGGATTTCCACGAGGGCACCGTCCTGATCGAAACGGGCAAGCGGATGACCCCGGCGCGGATCGCGGTAGCGGCCACCGGCGGCGCATCGATCATCGTCGTCGGCCGACGGATTCGAGTAGCCATTGCCGCGACGGGCGACGAACTCGTGCCGGCGGGACATGCGACGGACGGCATGGCGCTCCCCGAATCGAACGGCATCATGCTGGCCGCGATGCTGGCGAACGACCCCGTCGATATCGTCGATCTCGGCATCCTGCCCGATCGGCTGGACGTGATGACCGACGCCTTTGCCGCGGTCGATGCGGATATGCTGGTGACGACGGGCGGAGCGTCGGTCGGGGATCACGATCTCGTCCGTCCCGCGTTGCTGGCGGCGGGTGGCACGATCGATTTCTGGCGGATCGCGCTGCGGCCCGGCAAGCCGATGATCGCCGGGCGGCTGAAGGGTGCAATCGTGCTGGGACTGCCGGGCAATCCGGTTTCCGCCTTCGTCACCGCGACGTTGTTCGTCCGTCCGCTCGTCGCCCATATGGCGGGTGCGCGCGATCCGTTGCCGCGAACCATATGCGTGACGCTGGGGGAGGCCCTGCCCCCGAATGGCCCCCGCACCGATTATCTGCGCGGCGAAATCCGCGACGGGCTCGCTTACGCCTCCGCCATCCAGGACAGTTCGATGCTGCTGACGCTCGCACGGTCGAATTGCCTGATCGTACGGCCGGCGGGTGCTCGGGCTGCGATACGCGGCGACTCGGCGGAAATCCTGGTCGTCGCTTGACGACGCCGTTTATGTTCCATATAGGTTCCGCGTCTGTTCTGGACGGAGGAACGCCATGCTCACGCGCAAACAGCACGAACTCGTCTGCTTCATCAACGATCGTCTCAACGATACCGGCGTTTCGCCCTCGTTCGAGGAGATGAAGGACGCGCTGGACCTGAAATCGAAATCGGGCGTCCACCGCCTCATCTCGGCGTTGGAAGAACGCCACTTTATCCGCCGCCTGCCCAACCGGGCGCGCGCGCTGGAGATCTTGCGGATGCCCGAGCGGCCGGAACGCAAGGCCGCGCCGTCCCGCCCGACGAATATCCGCCCCGCCCCCGAGCCCGCCAATGACGTGGTCGAGATTCCGCTGCACGGGCGGATCGCGGCGGGTGTGCCGATCGAGGCGTTCGAGGGCAGTGCGATGCTCGCTGTGCCCGCGGCGCTCCTCGGATCGGGCGAGCATTACGCGCTCGAAGTCGCGGGCGACTCGATGGTGGAGGCCGGCATACTCGACGGGGACTATGCGCTGATCCGCCGGACGGAGACGGCGCGCGACGGCGAGATCGTGGTCGCGCTCATCGACGACAGCGAGGCGACGCTCAAATATTTCCGGCGCGAGGGGGCGATGGTCCGGCTCGATCCGGCGAACCGCGCCTATGATCCGCAGCGTTATGCCCCCGCGCAGATCCGCGTACAGGGTAAGCTTTCCGGGCTGTTGCGCCGGTACGATTGAGCCGGATGGGGTCGCGCCACGGGTGACGGTCGCCGGGCTGTTCCACCGTCGTGACCGTAGCGCGCGATAGTACGATCGCGACCCCGCCGGTCTTGGCAAGCATCGACTTGTCCAGCTTGAGCCAGCGCGGGGTGCAGGTCCGCGGCAGGCGACGATCGCTGATCACGATATCGGCGTCGCGGCATGCGGCGACGAAGGGCGCGATCGGCATCGGATAAGCGCTGCGCGTGGCGGCGATCCGCCAGCGACGGCCAGCGACGATCCGGTCCGCGACGCATATGTCGCGACTGCACCGCGTGCCGGGATCGTCGGACATCAGTCCCGCTTCGGCCAGCACGCCGCTATTCTCGCCAAGCGTCGCGCGGGCGTAATCGCCGGTCCGGTCCCGTAGCAGCGCCAGCCCGTTGTCAGCGGTACGCAGCGCCACATGGCGGCCGTCCCCCGTCACCAGAAGATCCGGTGCCCGCGTCGTCAACGACCAGCACGCACCCACGACGATCGCCGCCGACCCCCACCACCGCACCCGCGTCCGCCACAGCGCGAGCCACGTCATGCCCGCCATCATCAGCGCGAAGGTGCCGGTCGACATGGCGGGCAATGCGGTCACCGATCCCGGTGCCGCGGCGGTGATGTGCGCGATCCACAACAACAGCGCGAGCGACCTGGCGGTCAGCCACCAGAAGGGCGCGCCGAGCCCGACCGTGTTGAACAATAGCGCCAGCGCCTCCAGCGGCATGACGACGAAGGTCGTCAGCGGGATCGCGACGATGTTGGCGACCGCGCCGTAGACGCCGGCCTTGTGGAAATGGAACACCGCGATCGGTATCAGCGCCAGTTCGACGACAATCCCCGTCAGCAGCAGCGATCCGCCTTCGCGCAGGATGCGCCGTGCCCTCCTCTCCTCATGCGCGCCGAACAGCGCCGCGATCCGCGGATGTTCGTGAAGCGCCATGATCGACGTGACCGCGGCGAAGGACAGCTGAAAACTGGGTCCCGCGATCGATTCGGGCCAGAACAGCATGACCACGACCGCCCCCGCCGCCACAAGTCGCAGCGTCATCGCCTGCCGCCCCAAAGCCAGCGCGACCAGCACGCCAAGCGCCGCCACGCATGATCGGATCGTCGGCACCTCCGCGCCCGTCAGCAACGTATAGCCGATCGCCGCCACCGCCCCGGCCAGCGCGGCGATCAATGGCAGTCGCGTGTTGAGCGCGAGCCACGGCCAGAGCGCCAGCAACCGCAACACGACCAGCATCGTCGCCGCGACCGCCGCGGTGATGTGCAGCCCGCTGACCGACAATAGATGCGCAAGCCCCGCCTTGCGCAGCGCATCCGAGTCCGCCTGCGTGATCGACCCCACATCGCCGGTGGCGAGCGACGCCGCGATGCCGCCTGCGCTGCCCGCGATATGATCGGTAATGATCCGCGTCAGCCCGGCGCGAAGCCCGGAACTCGCACCGCCCGGCGTCACGATTGTCACCGGCGCGAAGCCGCGTCCGGTCGCGCCGATCTGCGCGAACCACGCGGTCTGCGCAAAATCATATGCGCCGGGCACTGCGGGTTCGGGCGGGGGCAGCAACCGCGCGCGCAGTTTCAAAACCGCCCCGGGGGTCAACCCGATCGGGGTATCGGCCGTCGCAAGGTTGACCCGTATCCGCGGCGGCAATCCGGTCGGTTTGCCGCCAGCGTTGGCAGCATCGGGCAGCGGCAGCAACGTGAGGCGCACGAGATCGCGCGCCGTCAGCGGCTCGATCCGCTCCACCCGCGCGGTCATCGATGCCACCACGGGTCCGCCCAGCACCGGTGCCGCGACGCGTTCCGAACGCGACCAGACCAGCCCGAGTCCAAGTGACGCCGACAGTGCGGCAATCGCCACCGCCCGGGACGCCCGGCCGCCCCGCCCCGCCGCAGCCGCACCGGCCGCGATCGCCGCGAAGCACAGCGCCGCGATCGTCCAGTCATGCGCATCCGGCAGCAGGAACCAGGCGGCGATCCCCGCCCCCATCGCCACCGGCACCCACAAGGCAAGCTGGTCACGCTCGGCCTCGAGCCAGGTTTCGAGGACGGCATACGCGCGCGACATTCTCCCCCGCGCGCCGAATTGTCGGCGCTGGGGACGCATGCTAGGGGCTGCCACGGCTGAACTGGCCATCGATCCTCAGTCTGGGAGCACGCGCGTTTGGGCGCAACCATCGATACCGGCACGGGGGCACCCGCCGCCGAACCTGCCGGCAATCCAGACATCACCGGCCGCAAGGTCGTCACGCGTTTCGCGCCGTCGCCGACGGGATATCTGCACCTGGGCGGCGCGCGTACCGCGTTGTTCAACTGGCTCCATGCGCGCCATCATGGCGGCACTTTCCTGTTGCGTATCGAGGACACGGATCGCGCGCGGTCGACGCAACAGGCGATCGACGCGATCCTCGAGGGGATGCACTGGCTCGGGCTCGATCCCGACGAGGCACCCACCTATCAGTTCGCGCGGGCCGAACGCCATGCAGCGGTCGCGCATGCGATGGTCGCGCACGGTCACGCCTATCGCTGCTATCTGACTCCCGACGAACTCGCTGCGATGAGGGCAGACGCACAGGCGGCGAAGAAACCGCTTCGCGTCCGCAGCCCCTGGCGCGACGCCGGCACCCAGGCCGCAGACGGCCCCTTCGTCGTCCGCCTGAAAGCCCCGCAGGACGGCGAGACGACGATCGACGACCAGGTGCAGGGCACGGTTACCGTCCAGAATGCCGAACTGGACGATCTCGTCCTGCTACGGTCGGACGGTACGCCGACCTATATGCTCGCGGTCGTGGTCGACGATCACGACATGGGCGTGACCCACGTCATCCGCGGCGACGATCACCTGAACAACGCGTTCCGCCAGTTGCCGATCATCCGCGCAATGGACGCGATCGAGACGCAAGAGGGCTCAGGCGGCTGGCCCGATCCGGTCTACGCGCACATTCCGCTGATCCATGGATCGGACGGGGCGAAACTGTCCAAACGGCACGGCGCGGTCGGGATCGAGGCGTACCGCGACGAGATGGGTATCTTGCCGGAAGCGCTCGACAATTACCTGTTGAGGCTCGGCTGGGGACACGGCGACGACGAGATCATTTCGCGCGATGATGCAGTCCGCTGGTTCGATCTGGCGGGCGTCGGCAAATCGCCGTCGCGTTTCGACCTGAAGAAGCTCGAGAATCTGAACGGCCACTATATTCGCGAGGCCGGCGACGCGCGGCTGGCGGCGTTGGTGGTGGGGATCGGCGGGTATCCCGATGCGGCGCTGCTCGAACGCGCGATGCCGTCGTTGAAACCCCGCGCCGCCAATCTGAACGAGCTGTCGGATAGCGCGATCTTCCTGTTCGCGACCCGCCCGCTCGTTCCCGACGAAGGGGCAGCAGCACTGCTGACGGCCGATGCGCGTATCATTCTTGTCGCCGCCCACGCCGCGCTTGACGCAGTGCACAACTGGGATACGGAAGCGCTCGAAGCCGCAGTGCGGCGGGTGGCGGAAGACCGGGCAGTGAAGCTCGGTCAGGTCGCGCAACCGCTTCGTGCTGCGCTCACCGGACGCAAGACGTCGCCCGGTATCTTCGATGTCCTTGCGCTGCTCGGGCGCGAGGAAAGCCTGGGTCGGATCGCCGACGCCATGCGCGCCATTTAGGGAAGGACGAACGCCATGACCGACGCTGCGAAGATTGCCCTGGGCGAGGCCAGTTTCGAATATCCCGTGCTGTCGGGCACCGTCGGTCCGGATGTCGTGGATATCCGCAAATTCTACAGCCAGACCGACGCCTTCACCTATGATCCCGGCTTCACCTCGACCGCGAGCTGCCAGTCGAAGATCACGTACATCGATGGTGACAAGGGCGTGCTGCTCCACCGCGGCTATGCGATCGGCGAATTGGCGGAGCAATCCAGCTTCATGGAAGTCTGCTACCTGTTGCTCAACGGCGAGCTGCCGTCGGCGGACGAGCTAAAGGATTTCAGCCGGACGATCACGCGCCACACCATGGTGCACGAACAGCTTGCGACTTTCTTCCGCGGATTCCGCCGCGATGCGCATCCGATGGCGATTATGTGCGGTGTGGTCGGTGCGCTCAGCGCCTTCTACCATGACTCGACCGACGTCCATGATCCCGAACAACGCGTGATCGCCAGCCACCGGCTGATCGCGAAGATGCCGACGCTCGCCGCGATGGCGTATAAATACAGCCTGGGGCAGCCCTTTCTCTACCCCGACAATTCGCTGAGCTACACCGGCAATTTCCTGCGCATGACGTTCGGCGTTCCGGCCGAGCCTTATGTGGTCAATCCGGTAATCGAGCAGGCGATGGACCGCATCTTCATCCTCCACGCCGATCACGAACAGAACGCTTCGACGTCCACCGTGCGCCTCGCTGGTTCTTCGGGGGCTAATCCGTTCGCATGCATCGCGGCGGGGATCGCCTGCCTGTGGGGCCCGGCGCATGGCGGTGCGAACGAGGCGGCGCTCAATATGCTGCACGAGATCGGCACGCCGGACCGCATCCCCGAATTCATCGCGCGGGCAAAGGACAAGAACGATCCTTTCCGGCTGATGGGTTTCGGCCACCGCGTGTACAAGAATTACGATCCACGCGCGACCGTGATGCAGCAGACGGTGCGCGAAGTGTTCAAGGAGCTGAACGTCAGCAACCCCGTGTTCGACGTTGCGCTGCAGCTCGAGGAAATGGCGCTCAACGATCCCTATTTCGTCGAGAAGAAGCTGTTTCCCAACGTCGATTTCTATTCGGGCGTCATCCTGTCGGCGATCGGTTTCCCGACATCGATGTTTACCGTGCTGTTTGCGTTGGCCCGCACCGTGGGCTGGGTGGCGCAGTGGAACGAAATGATCACCGATCCCGACCAGAAGATCGGCCGTCCCCGCCAGCTCTACACCGGCGCGACGCAGCGCACATACGCTCCTGTCGGTCAGCGTTGATGGGCGTTCTGCGTGGCGTCCTGATCCTGGTCGGGGCGCTTGCGACCTTGATGGGGTTGTTGTGGATCGGCCAAGGGTCCGGCCTGATCCACTGGCCGGCGTCAAGCTTCATGCTGGACCAGCGGCCCTGGGCTTATCGCGGGTTGGTGCTGGCTGGTCTCGGTTTAATGACGGTGCTGATCGCGCGCCGGATCGGTCTCCGCCGGTAGCGTCAGCGTGAAGGACGCACCGGCGTCCGGCGCGCTTTCTACCGTCAGATCGCCCGACATCGCGCGTGCCAGCCGCCGCGCGATGTAGAGCCCAAGGCCGCTGCCGCCCGGTTCGCCGGTATCGACACGTTCGAACTTGTCGAAGATTCGCGCCTGGTCTTCGGACGCGATCCCCTTGCCGGCATCGATCACGGTGACGGTCGCCAGCGCGCCATCGCCCGCCGCTTGCACGACCACCCGCGATCCACGCGGCGAATAACGGACCGCATTGCTGATCAAATTGACCAGGATTTGCAGCGTACGCCGGAAGTCTCCGGTCGCGGGAACCGCCAGATCGATCGGCGGCCGATCGATCGCGACCCCAGCGTTCGCCGCGCGGACGCCAAGCAAACCAGCCGCTCGCCGCGCGACATCGGCAAGGTCGACCGAATCGCGAGGTAGCGTGAAATCCGCCCGCTCGACCGCCTGCAGATCGACCAGATCGTCCACCAGCCCGAGCAGATGACGGCCCGCCCCCGCGATATCCGCGGCATAGTCCGCGTAATCCTGGCGAAGGGGGCCGTCCGCTTGCGCGTTGATGCTGTCGGCGTTCGCGATGATCCGCGCGAGCGGCGTGCGCAACGCCTTGTCGAGCCCCGATGCGAACGCAGCGGACAAGGGCGGCGGGGCCGGCGGCGGCGGGGCGACCTCATCCTCCGCCATCCGCGCGATACCGACATAGCCGGCAAAACCGCCTGCATCGTCGAGCCGGACCGACGCGGAGAGCAGAACGGATCGCCCATTGGCTTTCAGCGTCGCCGCGACCGAATCGATCGCTCGCCGTCGGGCGAAGGTGCCGAGTAGCGGCGTCGCCCCTTCGGCGATATGCAGCGAAAACAACGCGGTCAGCGGCTTGCCCAGGACCGCCAGTGCGTCGAACCCATAGGCCGGCCCGGCGCTCAGCGTCACGAACGTCAGTCTTTGTGCGGCATCGGTCTCCCAACGCCAATCGCCGCCGGCGCGAACGAAGTCGAACGCCGCGCGTCCGCTCGCGTGCGATTCCCCGCGCCATGGCTGCACCTCTCGCCAGCCGCTCGCGGACAATCGGACCCGATCGCCCTCCGGCTGCGCGCGTACCCACAGATCGATATCCGCCTCGTCGTCCGCGACCACGACACCGCGCGATACGACGATACCGAGCCGCCGGGCGAGCCGCGCGATCGTCGCAAGTTGAGGCACCGCGAGCACCGCGCCGATCGTCCCGCCGGCGCGGACGTTGAGGCTTGCGATCGCAGGATCGGCCTCGACCAGCCGCCCGTCGCGATCGATCGTCGCATGTGCGACCGCCTGTCCGGGGATCGCGTTCATGCCGGATGCCTCGCCAGCGCCGCAAGCGCAGCGCGGAAATCACGGTCGAGCGACAGCGGGGCCAGCGCCGCCGCCGCTTCCCCGGAATCGACCGCGGCGATATCGTCGAGCGCATCGGCAAAGGCTTCGAGATCGCGTGCCGGGTCGGCATCCGCCAGCGCGAGCCCGATCCGCGCGATCGTCGGTCGGTCGAGCGCGAGCGCGCGCAGCGCCAGCCACAAGCGATCGCCGTCGGGTTCGACGGCGATCGCCCGCGCCGCGTCATGGCCGATGCCCAGCGCACAGGCGATGATCGCTACGAAGAACGCCAATTGCCGGTCGCCGATGGCCTCGATCAGCAACCCGGCCAGTTCGTCCGCGCGCGCATCGACCGCCACCGCCAGCCGCATCGCGACCGCATCGACTCGTTCGCCCTCGTCATGCCCCGCGAGACTCCGCTGCGCCGCGTCGGCGATCGCGCGATCGGTTTCGCGGTCGCTGGTCCCAAGCGCCTCGCGGATACCGGCGGCGATCCACCACACGATCCGGTGATGGAGTTCGGCGGGAAGCTCGCTGTTCCCCGCGATCCCGCTGGCGTTCGCGCTGCGTCGCCGGCTCTCCGCGGCCAGGAGCGCAGTCGCGGCCGCAGCGACGATGGTGTCGGGTACGCCTGCGAGCCGGACGATCAGGCTCGCTTCGTCCGGTCCGGCGACCGCGGTGGGCAGCGCGTCGGCGATCAGGTCGTGACGGACGCGTGCGAGCAATTCGTCGATCAGCGCGCGGTCGCGCAACAGCCCGGCCTGCGCGAGCCGGCTGGCAATATCGCCGCCGCTGGCCAGCACCGTCTCCGCACGACCGGTCGCACCGCGGCCGACGAGCAGCCGCGCGGCATGTCGCCGGATATCCGCCTCGATCGCGGCGACGATCCCGTTCAGCACGCGCGCCAGCATCAGGCGCGTGCGTTCGTCCAGCCTGTCGCCTTCGGGAAGGAAGAAATCCGCGATCGCGCCCGACAGCCGGGCATCGGCACGGGCACGGGCACGCTCGGCACGCACCGCCGCGCTGCTGGTGCGATTGGCCGGGACGGCGCTCGCAGGATCCGGTTCGACCGACATGACGTGCATGCTAACGCTCCGTCGTTAAAGTCAAGCTAAGGCTTTCGAACGACAATCCTCGATCGCCGCCGCCAGCGTCGCCGTCGCGTACAGCGCGCTCGCCGCCAGCGCCACTAGATGCAGCCCGGCCGCGGTGAGGATCGTCGCGACCAGCAGATAGCCGCCAGGCTTGCCCCACCACATCCGGCGATGCGGCTCGTCGATGGCCCGTTCGCCGAGCATCGCGAATGCGACCAGCGACAGCGCGCAGATCCGCGCGGCACCATCGGCCGACCGCACGCTTTCGATCTGACCGAGCAGCAGCAGCGCGGCCGCCGGGAGAACGATGGCCGCGAACGTCGCCGTCCGCGCGACCGCATCGTCGTCGCGCAATCGCGCCAGCGCGGCGGCGAACGACAGTCCGACCGTACCGAGCATGGCGAGCATCAGTCCCGTCACCACCAACCCGAAAGCCTCACCCGCCAGCCCGAACGCGCCGATCATCCCGGCCCCCGCCGCGACCGCGGTGCCGGCGACGTCGCGATCGACCAGCCGCGGCAGAAGCAGGCGGGCGATCGGTGCCACCACGAACCGGTCGAACCAGCCGCGCCGATCGGACACGATCGCCGCAAGCACCAGCCGGCCCCGCCCCGCCAGCGCCTGCGCGCTCCGTTCGATCCCATGTCCGTCGTGCAGCGCCGTTGCCGGCAGCAGGATATTTGCGGCCTGGGCCTGCGCGGCAATCCGGATCAGCGTCGATTGCACGTCGTAATCGCGGGGCAGCAGCGCGAGTTCGACGATCCGCCGCGGATCGAGCCGCGCGATCCCGGCCCAGGCCAGTTGTCCGCCGACTCGTTCGAAACCCGGCGACGCATCCTCCTGCGGCACTACCAGCAGCGCATCTCCGCCCTCGCCCGCCAGCATCCTGACGGTCGACGCCGTCGTGATCAGCCCGTCGCCGAGCATGAGAATCCGCGACAGCGGGTGCAGCTTCTCGACCGCCTCCGCCGCGGACCGTACCGCGTCGACCGCCACGCCCCGCCGCCCGATCCGGGTCATGGCACCGATCAACTGTGGGGTGAGCCGCGCCACCACGACGACGATCTGCGCCGCGCCGGCTTCGATCAGCAGCCGTGCCTGATATTCGACCAGCGTGACGCCACCGAACGGCAGCGTCGCCGCGAGCTGGCCGGGACGATCGTCCGCATCGTGGGTGGCGAGGAGCAGGCCGGCGAGCATCGTCGGCTGTTAGGGGAAGCGATCCGCGAGCGATAGATCAGAGCCGCGCGATCGTCCGCTTGAGTTTCGCGAGCAATGCCCGGTCGCCCGGTGTGCCCGACGCGGCGTCGGCGGCGAGCGCCATCAGCCGCACCGCGCCGAAACTCGCCGCCAACCCCTTCAGCCGCCACGCCGCGATCCGCCATGCCTCGGCGTCCTGCGCCACCTCCATCGACGCCAGCGCCTTCACCGCCCCCTCGGCGAAGGCCAGCCGCAATTCGGCGATCAGCAGGGGTTCGTCGCCGACCGCGGCAGCGAGCGCCGCATCGATTGCTCCGGGATCATATGCCATCGTCCGACGCTACGATCACAGGTCTTAAGGCATGGTTTCGGCGGCGTTTCACGTTGGCGACAAAACATGGTAAACCTGCCCTGCGGATACGAATGGGGGTTCGATGATCGTGGACATACGCGCCGAACGCAGCCGTGCTGCGGCCGCGGGGGACGAGCCGGCGTTGCCGCCCGAATCCGCCGGCGACGGCGGGTTCGGGCGGGGTTTCGCCGAGATGCCGCTCGACCTCGGCAGCTTCGCCGACCCCGCCGACGACGCCCCCCCCGCAGGTCGCGCGGTCGCCGCGATCGTCGCCGCATTGGCCGTTATCGGCTGGCTGGGCGGGATGATGTGGCTGGCTGCATCCGCCATCCCCATGTTGCACGCCGTCGCGCTGGTCGAATTCGTCGCCGCGCTCTGCGTCGTCCCGGCGCTCATCGGCGTGATCTGGCTGCTCGCGCTTCGCACCAGCCGAACCGAGGCGCGCCGCTTCGCCCGCACCGGCAGCGCGATGCGCGCCGAGGCGGCCAGTCTCGAACGCACGCTCGCGGTGATGTCCGCGTCGATCGCGGCGAACCGGGAGGCGCTCGGCGAACAGATCACGCAATTGATGAACACCGGCGATGTCGCGACCGAGCGGCTGGCGACGATCGGCCGGCGGATGGCGGACGAGATCGCCGAAGCCGACCTGCACGCACGCGGACTGGCCGACGCCGCCGCCGGGGCGAAGGGCAGCATCGACATCGTCCTGGCCTCGCTGCCCCATGCGCAGTCCGAAACGCGCGCCGTCGCCGCCTTGCTCGACCAGGCGGGGCTGAGCGCGGGCGAACAGGCCGCGGCGCTCGACGCACAGATCGACGCGCTGGCCACCCGCGCCCGCGAAGCGGAGACGCTTGCCGACGGCACGGCACAGCGGCTCGCGGCGCATATCGCCCGCATGGAGGCGACCAGCGAGACCGCAGGCACGCGGCTGGAGGCGATCACTGCGGACATGTCGTCCGCGGTCGACGGCCTGCTCGGCCGCACCGCCGACGCGATCGACGAAGCGCGCAAGGGCATCGCGGCGCAGGGCGACGCGATGCTGGCGATGGCCGGCGCGAACCAGGCGATGATCGACAGCGGCGCGCGGGCGAGCGCGGATGCGCTCGCCGAACGGATCGCCGACATCGAACGCGCGGTCGACGGCATCACCGACCGGCTGGACGCGCAGCGCCGCACCGGCGACTCGATCGTCGCCGGGCTCGACGACAGCATCGCCGCCACCGCGGACCGGCTCGATGCGCTCCACGCGCAGGGCATCGACCGGTCGCAGATCCTCGCCGCCTCGATCAGCGCGCTTGGCGGATCGGCGAATGCGATGACCGAGGCGCTGCGCACCGGCGATGCGATGGCGACCCGGACGATCGGCACCACCGAGTCGCTGCTGATCGCGCTCGACGCCGCCACGCGCGAGATCGACGAGACGCTGCCCGATGCGCTCGACCGGCTCGACACCCGCATCGCCGCCAGCAAGGCGATCGTCGTGCAGGCGAAACCCGAATTGCTGGCGCTCGTGACCGCCGCGGAAAGCACGCACGACGCGATCGAGGCGATCGCGGGGGTCATCGCGGATCAGCGTCGTACGCTCGACCAACTGTCCAGCGCGCTGATCGATACGCTGACGCAAGGACGCAGCAAGGCGGACGCGCTCGGCCAGATGGTCGACGAGACGATCGGCCGCACCCACCGCTTCGCCGAAGACGCCGCGCCACGTCTGATCGAGGCGCTGCTGCGTGTGCGCGATACCGCCGCGGTCGCCGCGGACAAGGCGCGCGAAACGCTGGCGACGGTCATCCCGGACGCCGCCAACGCGCTGGAGGCGGCGAGCGTCGAGGCGATGCGCCGCGCGACGGGCGACACGGTGGAACGGCAGATCCGCGCGATCGGCGATGCGACCGATGCCGCGGTGGACGCCGCGACCCGCGCCACCGCGCGCCTGTCGACCCAGGTCCAGGCGATCGTCGATCAGACCGCGATCGTAGAGACGCGCATCGAGGACGCCCGCGCCGAGCGCGAGGAGTCGGGCCGCGATACCTTCGCGCGCCGGGTGTCGCTGCTGATCGAATCGCTGAACTCCGCATCGATCGACGTCGCGCGCATCCTGGCTCCCGACATCTCGGACAGCGCCTGGGCGGCGTATCTGAAGGGCGACCGCGGCGTCTTCACCCGGCGCGCGGTGCGCGTGCTGGAGGCGGGCGAGGCGCGCGAGATCGTTCGGCTGTACGACGACGACACGGGTTTCCGCGATCACGTCAACCGCTACATCCATGATTTCGAGGCGATGCTTCGCGCGGTGCTGGCACAACGCGACGGATCGCCGCTGGGGGTGACGTTGCTGTCGTCCGACATGGGCAAGCTGTACGTTGCCCTGGCGCAGGCGATCGAGCGGTTGCGCTAAGGCGGATCGGGCCGCGGCGGATGCTGTCCGGCCCCGAGTCGCGGTACTGCGATTGCAACAAACGCAATCGGAAGTGGACGAACCACACGCTACGTCAGCGCGGAAACACCCCCGCGCCAAGGTTTTGCGATCGAGCGAGGACAAGCGGCGGACGAGGGTGGCGACCATGCCGGCGATCGATCACGAAACGCGGTATGTAGGACAGCGGTTTCGCGTTCGACGGTGCGTTCGCGGCTATGTCCATAAGGGGGTGGTAAAAGCGACGGGCGGCTTTGGGGACGCCTCATAGGGAAGCAGACATTCCGCAACAGCCTTTTACAGCATTCAAGCCGTTGATCTCCTGGCCGGTCGGCAGTCGTTGCAAAAGGCAACCCTTTCGCAACATACACCATCAGAAACGCAAATCTGCGTGACGCAGAGGTAGGACCGCTGGCACAAGCACCAAAAGGGGTTTTGAGCTGATGACGAGAGGAACCTACGCGCTTCGTGCGTGCGACTATTGCGATGTGCAGCTTCCTGGAAACGAACTCTCCGCGGTCACGGATCGAGTGGTCTCGGGAACGCGGCAGGGGTCACGAAGCTATTTTAGTAGCCGTGGCACTGTTGGGAGTGGATCAAGCCATTCAACCTACTACCGGATGAACCACCTCAAAATTTGCCGGGATTGCTACGAGCAGCGTGCGGCCCGTATTCGTCGGCAGCAATTTAGGAATACCGTCCGGGGCATCGCCTACGCCATCTGCATCGTTATCGGCGGTGCTATCATCGTCAGCTTCTTTCGCCATAGTGGGACGGCACCCGTCAACACGATCGATAACGCTGCCACGAACATGGTAGCCGATGACGGCAACACGGCTGTACCAGATAATCAATCAGCCCCGATGGCCGCAGCATCGGACGACGTAGCCGTTGAGGACAATGCCACGGGCGTCAGCCAGCCCACAACACAGACGCAGGTCACCGACCAAACTGCGCAAACTTATCAGCGCCCGGTGCCGGTGATGCGCGCACCCGACCTACGCGATGAATTTGCACGTGCGATTAACGATGCGACCCCGCGAGCTCTCGAGTCCGGTCAACCTGAACCGTGGCGCGCGGCCGGTAGCAACGGCTACGTAGTGCCGAGTGCGCCTCAGGCATATGGCGACCGCACCTGTCGCAACATCTTCTCGACGATCTTCTACGGCGATCGTCAGAGGCAATCATCATCCGTGCAGTGGTGCCGAGAGGGTGACGGCGAATGGCTTTTGGCCAACTGATAATGGCCCGATCGCGTGGTGCTTTGAGCAGTGTTCGCGCATGATCTTTGGATGGTTCTCCAGGGGCCGTGAGCATGACCAGAAATCGACGCTGCCGACTGTTCGGTTTGATGCGTCCCAAGTGACTGAACACGTCAAATGAGGTGGCCCCCTAAATGACCTGACAGGTCCCCGCTCTTGGATAAGAGTGAG
>NZ_CAXTII010000010.1:0-50090 GCF_964244235.1 uncultured Sphingomonas sp. | reverse complement strand
CCAACTATCTGAGGAACTCAGGATATGCTTCAACCTAAATGGAAACGACTCTAGAATGGCACGTCATCATCCAAATCATCTGCAAACCCGCCCCCTCCCACTGACGTCGGGGTCTGTTCGAGTTTCAGTTGAGGGGGTGAGAGACGAGCCTTCTCTCGATCTTCAATTTCCTTATCCTGGCCGATCAACGATATAATAAAAGAAATGCCGGACGGGATTTTTGGCGCCGCAGCAATAGCGCCGGCCGACCCCCCGACCACTCCCATGATCGATGCAGCAACAGCCATCACGCGAGCAAAACTGAGCCGTCGCTTGCTGAGTTCGTGCAGCAGATCGTCAAGCTTATCGTTCATCGCCTGCTTCTTCGCGTCAGTCACATCCAACGCGGCAATGTATGTTCGAAGCTGATCTACCTCTTGATGGATTTTCGCTTTCGTGACCCGCCCCAGCTCAACCGAGTCTGGCATTGAAAGCGCACTACCTAGCAGCCGAACCTTGGCGACTATGCCTGTCACAATAATCTGGAACCGATTGTAGTCACTATAGTCCATAGAAGGTGTCTCTGTCGCGAGCCCTTCGATGCCCAGAGCATCAGCAGTCCCTTGGATAATCGCCATAAACTGGCTTCGCAATTCACCGGCAAAATCGCTTGAATTGGAATCGTCCATCATCCGCTGCAAATTGGCTTGGGCGGTACGTACAAGGACAACGAATTTGTCGGCAGCTTCCTCAGGCAGATTTTCGTACACTTCCTCGGGTATTAAATCATAGCTCGACATTCCGCTCTCCCTTCGAGCGAATTTAACGGCTTAGGCTTCCTCAGCAAGGGTCTCGTCCAGAGGCTTTGAACGAAGGGCCGCTTATTGCATTTGCTATTCTCAAAGCCGCCCTTCCAATTTCGACGATTTTCGCCAATCGTCGCACCCGCTCTTACCCACCCTCATCCCCATAAATCGCCACCACCGCCGCCCCACCGGCCGACAGCATCCCGCGGCTCATCCCCGGCGTCGTGAACGCCCAGTGCGCCGGCCCCTCGCGCCCGACGACGATCGCGCCGCCGGTCCCGCCCAGCGCCTCGACCTCCGCCAGCACCGCATCGGTCGCCGCCGGCAGTGTCGCCCCCGCCAGCCGCACCCGCCCATCGATCTCGTGCCCGACGCCCACGCGCAGGAAATATTCGCCCGAGCCGGTGCACGACACCGCGACGGAACGGTCGTCGGCCCATGTCCCCGCGCCGATCACGGGCGAATCGCCGATCCGGCCCCAGCGCTTGCCGGTCACGCCGCCGGTCGAGGTCGCCGCCGCCAGATGCCCGGCCGCATCGCGCGCGACCGCGCCGACGGTGCCGTATTTCATGTCGACATCGAACCCGTCGCCGCCGCTCGCGATCAGTTCGGCATGCTGTCGGCGACGCTCGTCGGTTTCGAACCAGCCGGGGGTCGCGCGCTCCAGCCCCTGGTCGTCGGCGAACACATCCGCCGCCACGCCCGCCAGGAACACATGCCGCCCGTCCGCCATCACCGCGCGTGCCAGCGCAACCGGGCTGCGCGTCGCCGTGACCCCGGTCACCGCGCCCGCCGCGCGGGTCGCGCCGTCCATGATCGCGGCGTCGAGTTCGATGGCGCCCGCATGCGTCAGTACCGCGCCACGCCCGGCGTTGAAGTGCGGATCGTCCTCCAGCACGCGCACCGCTGCCTCGACCGCATCGAGGGCCGAGCCGCCGTTCACGAGGATCCCCGACCCCGCCGCGATCGCCGCCGTCAGCCCTGCCCGCGCCCCCGCATCCTGTTCGGGGGTCAGCGTCTGGCGTGTCAGGCGGCCTGCGCCGCCATGCACCGCGATCGTCCAGTTCGGGTCGGTCATCGCCGCGCCTTAGCCAGATCGGGGGACCGTCGCCATGGGCTTCCGGTCCACGCCGCAACGCGGTATAAGCCTGCCCATGTCCATTCGTCCCTGGCGCGACATCGTCCGCCGCAAGAGCCGCCAGATCATGGTCGGCAACGTCCCCGTCGGCGGCGACGCGCCCGTCACCGTGCAGACGATGACGAACACGCCGACCAGCGATCCGAAGGCGACGATCGAGCAGATCCGTCGCTGCGAGGAGGCGGGCGCCGACCTGATCCGCGTGTCCTGCCCCGATGTCGAATCGACCGCGGCGCTGAAGCAGATCGTCCGCGCCAGCCGCGTGCCGATCATCGCGGACATCCATTTCCATTATAAGCGCGCGCTGGAAGCCGCCGATGCGGGCGCGGCGTGCCTGCGGATCAACCCGGGCAATATCGGTTCGGCCGCGCGCGTGAAGGAAGTGGTGGACGCGGCCAAGGCCAATGGCTGCGCGATCCGGATAGGGGTGAATGGCGGCAGCCTGGAGAAGGACCTGCTGGAGAAATATGGCGAGCCGTGCCCCGACGCGCTGGTCGAGAGCGCGCTCGATCACATCAAGCTGCTGCAGGACCACGACTTCCACGAATTCAAGGTGGCGGTGAAGGCGTCCGACCTGTTCCTGGCGGTCGCCGCCTATCAGCAATTGGCCGAACAGGTCGATTGCCCGCTGCATCTGGGCATTACCGAGGCAGGCGGGTTCGTCGGCGGCACGGTGAAGTCCGCGATCGGGATGGGATCGCTGCTGTGGTACGGCATCGGCGACACGATCCGCGTATCGCTGTCCGCCGAGCCCGAGGAGGAAGTGCGCGTCGGGTTCGAGATCCTGAAGGCACTCGGCATCCGCAACCGCGGCGTGCGCGTCGTGTCGTGCCCGTCCTGCGCGCGCCAGGGCTTCGACGTCATCCGCACCGTGCAGGCGCTGGAAGAACGGCTCCAGCATATCCGCACGCCGATGTCGCTGTCGGTGCTCGGCTGCGTCGTCAACGGCCCCGGCGAAGCGCGCGAGACCGATATCGGCATCACCGGCGGCGGCAACGGCAAGCACATGGTGTATCTGTCGGGGGTGACCGACCATCACGTGCAGGATTCGGGGATGATCGAGCATATCGTCGGGCTGGTCGAGGCCAAGGCGGCGGAGATCGACGCGGCGGATGCGGTGTTGCTGGCGGCGGTACCGGTGGCGGCTGAATAGGTCCTGTGCCATGGTCTAGGTCCCAGGAGGACCGATATGACCTATCATGCCAAGGTGATCGCCGGCGGGAAGATTGTCATCCCTTCGGAATTGCGTCACGAATTCGGAATAAAGGACGGCGATTCGTTGGTCTTGACGCGCGACGATGCCGGCGGCCTGTTAGTCAGGACCTTCGACCAGGCAATTCGCGATAGCCAGCGAAAGGCGCGCGAAATGTTTGGCGCAGACTATACGGTCGATCAATTCCTTGCAGAAAATCGTGCCGATTGGGGCGAGGTGTGACGGTTGTCATCGACGCGGCCGCGCTGATGGCGCTGCTCCTAGATGAACGCGGAGCGGATATCGTATCCGGCATCATTCGCGGAGCGACGATTTCCACCGTCAACATTTCGGAATGCTGCGCGCGCGGCGTGGAACGCGGCGCAACCGCGGAGGCGGTCTTGGCGATGATCGCCGACTATGAAATGCGGATCGTCGACTGCGATCTGGCGCAGGCCGCCGAGGCGGCGCGATTGCGCGAGCCGACACGCGCAACGGGATCTTCGCTGGGCGATCGAATGTGCTTGGCGTTGGCAAGGCTTCGCAGTGGTACGATCTACACAGCGGATCGCCGGATGGGCTCTCTCGATGGTAAGCTCGGACTCGACATCCGCCTCATCCGATGACCCATCCCAAAACCGCCCCCGCGACCGCGTTCATGGTCGCGGCCGGCGGGATCGCGATCTATTCCTGCATGGATGCCATCATGAAGCGGCTGTCGATCGACAGCGGCGCGTACAGCGCGGTGCTGTGGCGGTCGGTCGCGGGGGTGGCGATCACCGGATCGGTATTCCTCGCGCGCCGTCGGCCGTGGCCCGGACGCGACGCGCTGAACCTCCATATCGCACGCGGGCTGGCGGCGGGGGCGAGTATCCTGTTGTTCTTCTGGGGGCTCGAGCGCGTGCCGATGGCGAAATCGGTCGCGCTCACGTTCCTCGCGCCGCTGATCGCGCTGTACCTCGCCGCCGCGTTCCTCGGCGAGACGATCCGCCGCGCGGCGATCGCCGGGTCGCTGGTCGCGGTCGTCGGCGTCCTGGTCATCGCCGCGGGCGAGATGCGGGCGGAGGCTTCCGCGGACAGCCTGGCGGGGACGGTCGCGATCGTCGTCGCGTCCGTCCTCTACGCCGGCAGCCTGATCCTGCTGCGCCGCCAGGCGCAGGCGGCGGACCCGCTGGAGGTGACGTTGTTCACCAGTCTCGTCATCGGCACCGTGTTGCTCGCCGGCGCGCCCTGGTTCTCGGGCTGGCCGGCCGCGGCACAACTTTCCGCGATCGGCGTGGCGGCGGTGCTCGGGACGGTGTCGTCGGTGTGCCTGGCCTGGGCCTATGGCCGGGCCGAGGCGCAGGTGCTGGCGCCGGTCGAATATACCGCGTTCGTCTGGTCCGCGATCCTCGGCTTCGCAGTCTTCGGCGAGCGCGTTTCGCCCTTCACGCTGGCGGGCGCGGCGCTGATCGTCGGCGGTTGCATCGTCGCGGTGCGCCGCGCCATGCCGGTGCCGATGAGCGAGGCTGGCGCATGATCCGTGCAGCGACCGTGGCGGATGTGCCGGTGATCCTGTCATTCATCCGCGATCTCGCCGCGTTCGAACGCGAGCCCGGCGCGGTGCATACGACCGAGGCAATGCTGGCGGAGGCGCTGTTCGGGGTGTCCCCGGCAGCGGAGGCGATCATCGCGCAAGACGACGGCGCGGCGATCGGCTTCGCGCTGTACTTCCATAATTTCTCGACCTGGACGGGGCGGCGCGGGCTGTATCTGGAGGATCTGTACGTCACGCCAGCAGCGCGCGGGGGCGGCGTCGGCAAGGCGCTGCTTACGCATCTCGCGCGGATCGCGGTGGACCGGGACTGCGCGCGCCTCGAATGGTCGGTGCTCGACTGGAACATGGAAGCGATCGGATTCTACCAGTCGATCGGCGCGGTCGGCATGGACGAATGGACGGTGCAGCGGCTCACCGGCGACGCGCTACGCCGGCTCGTCGATCCGGATCACTGAAATACGCTCGGGTCGAGTTCCAGCCGCGGATGCGCCGTTGCCAATGTGATATGCGGCGCGACGGCGATCGCGGCGACGGTCTGCGGTTGCGCGCGGAGCGGCGCGGGACGGTTCACGCCGCGCCACGCATCGAACGCGCGGTAGACATCGGTGAAGGGTCGGTCGAGCGCTGGCAGTTGGGCAGCGGCGAAGCCCGGCAGAGCATCGTCGGGCACCGTCGCCGCATCCGTCAGCACCTCCGCCGCGGCGGTGCAGAAGGCGGTGCGCGCCGGCGACAGAGAGAAATAATTGTACAGCCGGGTCATCGCATCGTCGTACCGGTCGCGCCAATCGCCGCCGCCGTGCCGCCATTCCGCGGCGAAGCGCGTCTCCGCAGCGGACAGCGTCGTGCGCCGGCGAGCCAGCATCGCGTTGTACGACGCCACGATCGCATCGCCCTGCGCACCCCGACAGGCTAGCGCGGCGACGTTCAGCGCGACCCGGAAATGCCACAAGGTGGCGTCGGGACTGAGCCCCCGATTGGGCGTCTGGTAGCTGCCGTCGGGCAGCATCAGCGGGACCGTCATCGTCGGCGACACCCCGGGCGGCAAGGCCGGTGCCGCGGCGATGACAACGGGTGCGGGGACGGGCGCGACCGCGACGATCGGCGGATGCCCGGCGCAGGCGGTCAAAGCGGCGGACAGGATCCCGGCGAAAACGCTTGTGGACAGGACACGTACGCTGGCCATCACTCGACGATCCTTCCGCCCCCCGGCATGACGGGACATCTGCACGCGTTTCGGTTAAGACCGCGTAAAGCAGAGGAGGAACCATGCGTTTTGCGAGAGCGAGCTTCGCGCTTGCCGGGATCTACGGGCTGGTGGCGACGCTGGCGGTCTATATCCGGCAGCCGCTGTCGGCGGCGACGCTCGCGGCATGGTGGTTCGCGGGCGCGGCGGCGGCGACCCAGCTCGCCTATCTGCTGATCGCCGGCGATCCGCGGCGGTATGCCCCCGTTATTCCGATCGGCATCGCCTCGAAGCTCAGCTTCGCGCTGCCGGTGTTCTGGCTGGCGGCGAAGGGCGTGTCCGCGATGCCGATCCCCTTCGCGCTGATCGATGTCGCGCTCGCCGCGCTGTTCGCGGTCAATTACGTGCGGTTGCGGCGGATGGCGCGCTAGCCTTCGCGGCATTCACGGTCCCTCGGTTCCGATCCGCGGTCCGAGTGCGCCTTCCGTGGTAACCGCGGCAACGGTCGCGATCACCGCACGCGGCCCGTGCGTGTCGTTCCACCGCATCATCCGAGCATGATATTCGTCGATTGTCGCGAAGGCGGCGAGGAACGGTGCCTCCAGCCGGGGCAGGACCGCCGCAGCGAAGGCAGGAAAATCGTCGGGTTCAACGGTTTGCGCCTCATGAAGCACCGCGTTTGCCTCGCGGCAAAAGCCGCCTTGTGCGGATGGTTGTGCCCAGAAATTGTATAGCCTCGTCATCGCCTCGTCGTTCGCCGCCTGCCAGTCGGCACCGAACCGCGCCTTGAAGCGGGCACCGACCCCATCCTGTGCGGCGGCGAGCGCCACCCTGTCGGCGTTAAGCAGCGCGTTATACGCCGCGACATTCTCCCCCGCCTGCTGCCGGCATCCGAGCGCGGCGACGTTTAACGCGACTCGCACATGCCAGGTCACTTCTTCGGGCGACAAGTCGCGGTTGAGCGTCCGGTATGCGCCCGTCGCGTCGTGGGGCGGCGCTGCAAAGCTTGCCGCCATGCCGAGGGGCAGGGCGGGCGGCGCGTCGTCGGAAGCCACGGGGTTCGCCGCTGGCCGCGCCGCGGCGGCGAAGTCCTGCGCCTGTGCCGTCACCGTCAGACCCGCGACCATCAATGCCGCGACCACCATAATCCGCATGATTCAATCCCCTTGCTACCCCGGGGGAAATGTCGCCCGTCCGGATCAACAAGGGGTTGAGAAGGAGCGATAAGGCTGCGGTAACCGCAATGCGACGATGCCGGCCCCTATGCCTCCCCGGCGCAGGCCGGGGCCCATTTGCCGAACGAAAGCGATGAAACCGCATCGCGTCGCGATCTCCCTGTTGGGCCCCGGCCGCCGCCGGCGGAGGATGGGGTGGACGCGGCGTGTGTCAGCCCGCCCGCTTCTCGAACGCTGCGCTCGCCTGTGCCATCAACGCCGCGATAATGGCGGCGAGCGGTTCTTCCTTCGTCACCATCCCGACCGACTGACCCGCCATCAGGCTGCCATTCTCGACATCGCCGTCGATCACCGCGCGGCGCAGCGCGCCGGCCCAGTAATGCTCGATCTCCAGCTGCGCCTCCAGCATCGCGACCTTGCCCTCGTCCAGGCCTTGCGCGACGCTACGCTGCTTGGCGGTGAACAGGTCGCTCGACGCGTTCTTCAGCGCGCGGACCGGGATGACGGGCAGCCGCGGATCGATCTGCACGCTCGCCACCGCATCGCGCGCGGAGGCACGGATGAACGCGCGCTTGAAATTGGGATGCGCGATCGATTCGGTCGCGCAGACGAAGCGCGTGCCGAGCTGCACCCCCGCCGCGCCCATGTCGAGATACCCCGCGATCGCCTCGCCGCGGCCGATCCCGCCGGCGACGAACACCGGCACCTGGTCGGCGATCTCGGGCAGCATCTCCTGCGCGAGCACGCTGGTCGAGACCGGGCCGATATGCCCCCCCGCCTCCATCCCCTCGATGATCAGCGCGTCGACACCCGAGCGGATCAGCTTCTTCGCCAGCGCCAATGCTGGGGTGAAGGCGATGAGTTTCGCGCCCGTCTCCTTGATCGCCTCGATGCTGCCCTTGGGCGGCAGGCCACCGGCGAGGACGACATGGCCGACCCGGTGCTTAGCGCACACCGCGATCAGGTCGAACAGACCGGGATGCATCGTGATGAGGTTCACCCCGAACGGCTTGTCCGTCAGCGCCTTGGTCGCCGCGATCTCGGTATCGAGCAATGCGGGCGTCATCGCGCCGCACGCGATCACCCCGAACCCGCCCGCATTCGACATCGCCGCGACCAGGTTGCGCTCGCTGACCCACGACATCGCCCCGCACAGGATCGCGACCTCCGAGCCGAGGAACGCGGTGCCGCGCGCCATGCGGGCGGTCAGGCGGTCGGTGCCCGGCGAAGGGAGGGTGGAGGCGGGCGATCGGGAGAGGGTGTCGGTCATCGTGCAGGCCTACTCCGCCACGGGACGATGGAGCAAGCGGGTCGGGTACGTCACCGGCGATCGGGCTCAGGTCACGGGCGCGGGCTTGCCGCCGAGCGTCGCGGCGAAGCGGAAGCCTACACGGCAGCATTGGCACGATCGCTGCAGCAAACTTAAAATAGCTATCAAAGTCGACGTTGTTGCGTTCATCAAAATTGAACAGGCGTTCTAGCCTTTTTGGACTCGTCCGCCTCGGCGAGAAACAGAGGGGTTATTTATGCAAATACCAATCATTCGTCGTCGGATGCTCCTTCATTACTGGTTTTTCGGTTGTCCTTGGCATCCCAGCTGCACCTGCCTTCGCTCAAAATGATGAAACACCCTATGAATATTGCATCGATCGGTGTAACGTTAACTTCGGTTGCGACCCAACAAGTGCCGCATATCAAAGGTGCAGAACCAGTGTTATGTAACGAATGGTTCTGCAGGTGGAGGCGGAAACGGTGGCAATGGCACAACTCCAATCGGCAATGGCACCTATTACTGTCAACAGAACGGGGGCTGCTCGTATTCGCCAAACTAATATGGGGACGTGGACGATTTCAAACGTCCCCGTCGTTGATTTATCCGGCGATTGGCGGCAATCGATCTGACGTCGTCCAAACTTGCGGAAGACACGAAAGTACCAGGCAAGTGGGCCGTGCCTCCAGTCTCCCGACGGATCAACTATGTTGGTAGTGACCCAAAGACGGCAAGCCACCGCGCGAACGAAAGGTTCTGACTATGAGAGCGACAACCCTATGTGCGATGGCGGCCCTGACAATCGCAACGGCCGCATATGGTCAGCAACCGTCCCCCGCCACGCCAACGCGTGATGCCGATATCGTGGTCCAGCACCGCACCGATGCCGCGATCGCGCGACTGGTCGCGATGATGACTAGCGCGCCGCACGGCGCGCAGGTCGCACGCTGGAACGGCACGATCTGCCCGCGCGTGCTCGATCTGGACGACACCCATGCGGGGCTGATCGAGGACCGGATCGGCACAGTTGCACGCAGCATCGGCGTTTCCGTCGCGTCGCGCCCATGCACGCCCACCATCGTCATCATCGCGAGCGCCGATGCCGACGCCCTGGCGCGAGCGTTCGTGGAACAACATCCCGGATTATTGTCCGACCCGAAATATGGCATCCATCACGGGTCCGCGCTTACCGAAATTGAAGCGCCAAGGCCGGTGCGCTGGATCGATGCCTCTCGAACCGGAAGTGCCGACGGCAACCGTCTCTCCGGGGATGCGGACGACGAATCGGTCGGCGCGACGATCGCCTATAATGGCGGGTCGCGCATTCACCGTCAGGTGCGCGAGAACATGGCCGCGTCGCTCGTCATCGTCGATACCAAGCGTCTCGATCACATCACCTGGGGTCAGCTGGCCGATTATCTGGCGCTGGTGACGCTCGCTCGGCCCAGGCTCGACGCGAACGAACCCGACTCCATCACGTCGATTTTCAAAGCGCGCGATGCTGGTGTCCGAGGTCCCCAATCCCTGACGCCGACGGACCTTTCGGTGCTGAAGGGACTCTACAATACCGATCCCGCCCTGGGACCGACGGCGCAGCGTGCGCAGATAGCGCAGCAGATCGAGCGGAACGGGAAGCGCTGAGGCCGCCCCCTCACTCCGCCGCATCCAGCCCGTACGCCGTATGCAGCACCCGCACCGCAAGCTCGGTATAATCCTCCTCGATCAGCACGCTGACCTTGATCTCGCTCGTCGCGATCGCCTGGATGTTGATGCCGCGCTCGCCCAGCGTCGTGAACATCGTCGCGGCGACGCCCGCATGGCTGCGCATGCCGACGCCCACCACCGACACCTTCGCGACGTGGGTGTCGGGGACGAGGCTCGCATAGCCGATGTTGTCGCGCGCGCCCTCCAGCACGTCGATGGTCCGCGTCAGGTCGACTGCGGGGACGGTGAAGGTCACGTCGGTCGATCCGGTCGAATGCGCGATGTTCTGCACGATCATGTCGACGTTGATCCCTGCACCGGCAAGCGGCGCGAAGATCGCGGCGACCGATCCGGGGCGGTCGCTGACCTGGGTCAACGTGATCTTCGCCTCGTTCTTGTCGTGCGCGATGCCGGTGATGAGCTGGCGTTCCATGTCGTCGATCTCCTCTTCGCCCACGATCAGCGTGCCGCGGTGTCCGTCATCGTCGCGCGCGTCCTCGAAGCTGGACAGGACGCGCACGCGCACCCCCTCCTTCATCGCGAGCCCGACCGATCGCGTCTGCAGCACCTTGGCCCCCACGCTCGCGAGTTCGAGCATTTCCTCATACGTCACGCGGCTCAATTTGCGCGCGCGGGGGACGATGCGCGGATCGGTCGTATAGACGCCATCGACGTCGGTGTAGATGTCGCACCGGTCCGCCTTCATCGCCGCCGCCACCGCGACCGCCGAGGTGTCCGATCCGCCGCGGCCGAGCGTCGTCACCCGGCCGCTGCCGTCGATGCCCTGGAAGCCCGGGATCACCGCGACGACCCCTTGCGCGAGCGAGGCATCCAGCGCGGTCATGTCGATCGCCTCGATCCGCGCCGAGGCATGCGCGTCCGAGGTCCCGATCGGCAATTGCCAGCCGAGCCAGCTTCGCGCGGGGACGCCCGCTGCCTGGAGCGCGATGGCGAGCAGCCCGCTCGTCACCTGCTCGCCCGACGATACGACGACGTCATATTCGCGCGCGTCGTAGCGCGCGGAGGCTTCGCGGCAGAAGCCGACCAGCCGGTCGGTCTCCCCCGCCATCGCCGAGACAACGACCGCGACCTGGTTGCCGGCGTCGACTTCGCGCTTCACGCGGGCGGCGACGATCCTGATCCGCTCGATCCCCGCCATCGAGGTGCCCCCGAACTTCATCACGATCCGTGCCATCGCTGCGTGCCATAATCCTTGTTGGGGGCGGGGCCATCCTGATAGGAAGCGGCCATGGCAAGCGCAAGCACGACGATCGCCCCGCACCAGGCCGCGCATTTCGGGCGGTTGGCGAAGGATTGGTGGGACCCGGCGGGGTCCTCCGCGATGCTGCACAAGCTGAACCCGCCGCGGCTGGGCTATATCCGCGCGGCGGTGGACGCGCATTGGGGCGGCGATGCGCAGGGGTTCGCGCCGCTCGCCGGCCGGACCGCGCTGGATGTCGGCTGCGGCGCGGGGCTGCTTGCCGAACCGCTCGCGCGGCTTGGCGCGAGCGTGACGGGGATCGACGCGGCACCGGAGAATATCGCGGTGGCGCAAGGCCATGCGGCGTCGGGGGGGCTGTCTATCGACTACCGCGCGGGCGGGATCGAAGCGACGGAGGGCGCGCGGTTCGATCTCGTCACCTGTCTCGAAGTCATCGAACATGTCATCGATCGCGCGGCGTTCGTGGCAGGGCTGGCGGGGGCGGTCGCGCCCGGCGGGATGCTGATACTGTCGACCCCCAACCGGACGCCTTTGTCGAGGCTGGCGCTGATCGGGATTGCTGAAGGCACCGGGCGCATCCCCAGGGGCACGCATGACTGGGAAGCGTTCCTGACGCCTGACGAACTGACCGCGCTGCTGACGGCGGCGGGATTGCGGGTCATCGACACGACCGGGCTGGTCCTGTCGCCCGCGCGCGGGTTCGTGACCGGGACATCGACGCAACTCGATTATTTCATGACCGCCGTCCCCGCCCGGGATTGATGCCCGGCCCACCCACGCTGCCCGCCGTCGATCGCCATTGGCGCACGCTCGCGCTGCTCGCCCTCGTCGCGCTGGCGGCGCGCGCGGCGAGCTTCGGCGATCCGGTGATCCATGTCGACGAGGAGTTCTACCTCACCATGGCGAGCGCGATGGGACACGGCGCGCTGCCGTTCGTCGACATCTGGGACCGCAAGCCGATCGGGCTGTTCCTGCTGTACCTGCCCGCGGGTGCGCTGCCGTTGCCCTGTTCGGTGCTGGTGTATCAGGCGATGGCGCTCGCCAGCCTGATCGCGACCGCGTGGCTGATCGTGCAGCTCGCGATCCGGGCCGGGTGGGTGCGCGGCGCGGTGCCCGGCGGGGTCGCCTATGCCCTGTGGCCGGACCTGCTGAACGGCGTCGGCGGGCAGGCGCCGATCTTCTACAACCTGCCGATGGTGGCTGCGGCGTGGCTGATCATCCCCGCCGAAGCGCGACCGCGGCGGCGGGCGATGGGGGTCGCCGCGATGCTGCTCGTCGGCGTGTCGCTGCAGATCAAATATTCGGTCGTGTTCGAAGGCGTGTTCTTCGGGCTCTGGCTGCTGGGGCAGGAATGGCGCACGACCAGGTCGATCGCCGCGGTCGTCGGGTATGGCGGGCTGCTGATCGTCGCCGCGCTCGCGCCGACGCTCGCCGCGCTCGCGGTCTATGCGGCACTCGGTCAGACGGATGCGTTCGTCTACGCCAATTTCCTGTCGGTCCTGCACCGCAATCCCGATCCCGGGCCGGAGATGTTGCGCAACATCGGCACTTTGCTGCTGATCCTGTCGCCGCTGTTGGCGATGGCGGCTGGCGGGCGCGGCGGGGCGGAGGTCGGCAATGCGCGCGTCCGGCAATTCCTGGCGATATGGCTGTGCGTCGCGATCATGGGCGTCGCGCTGTTTCCGCCGTGGTTCGATCATTACGGCCTGCCGATCCTGGTGCCGGGCACGGCCTGCGCGGCGGGGTTCTTCGTGCAGGCCCGCCATCGGCGGATCGGTATCGCGGTGCTGCTGCTGGTCGCGATCGGCGGGCAGGCCACGGTACTGGTCAACCGCGCCAATCGCGGCGACGGCGCACAGCTGAGCGCGCTTGCCCGGGCGGTGGGGTCGGGGCCGGGGTGCCTCTATGTCTATTCGGGATCGACGATGCTGTATCCGGTGACGGGGCGGTGCCGGGTGTCGCGCTACGTCGTGCCCGCGCATATCAACCGCGCGCGCGAAAGCGGCGCGACCGGGATCGATCAGGCCGCCGAGCTACGCCGCATTCTCGAGAGGCAGCCGGCGGTTATCGTGATGCGCCCGCCGTTCCGCGGCGAACGCCCGGACATCCGCGCGCTGCTGCTGGGCGATATCCGTCCCCACTACCGGCTGTCGGCGATCCGGCCGATGGGGCGCGAGCGGATCGCGATCTACAAGCGGACCGGCTGACGGATCGGCCGACGGTCAACTGACTTAGGCGACGCGCGCCGACGCACGCTTTGCCGCGACCAGCGCTTCGTAATAGGTGATCAGTTCCGCGGCATGTTCGCGGTCCGACCGGACCTTCGTTGCCGCGACTTCGGCCGCGCGGCGAAGCATCGGCCGGTCGCGCGCGTAGAGCCGGGTGATCGCCGCGGCGCAGCTCTCCGCACTGCGCGCGGTATAGCGTTCGCTCGATCGCGGATCGGCGACCTCGGCGCAACCGCCGGTATCGGGGACGATCAGCGGCAGTCCGGATGCCATCGCCTCCGACGCGACCAGCCCGAACGGCTCTGCCTCCGATCCGTGGATCAGCGCATCGCAGCTCGCCATGATCCGCGCCAGCCGCTCACGGTCATAAACCGGGCGGAACAGGCGGATGTGCGGCGATCCGGCGATCCGTTTCTCCATCCGCTTGCTGTCGCCGCCAATGCCGATCTGCACCATGCCGACGGGAATGCGCGCGCCCGCACGCTCGACCGCATCGATCACCATCGGCCAGCGCTTTTCGGGATGATGCCGCCCAAGTCCGAGGAGCAGCAGCGAGTCCTCGGGCAGATCGCACTGCGCCAGCAACGCGCGGCGTAGCGCCGGATCGCGGAACGCCGGGGAAAAATACTGGCGCTCGATCCCCAGCGGCATCGCCGCGTCGATCCTGACCCCGCGCGCGCCGAGCCGCTTCTGCAACGCCGGCCCGTTGGTCAGGACGGTGTCGTATTTCGCCAGGAAGCGGCCCATATACCGGCTGTACCAGGCGAACGCGTCCTCGATCCGCCCCGGGCTCGCCACGCTTTCGAACCAGCGTTGCGGATAGGCGGCGACATTGTCGTTGTGCATGAAGAACGACTTGACCGCCCGTCCCTGCCAGTCGCCGACGATCCAGGCGGGGCGCCAGGGGGAACAGCATTCGACGACATCGGGATCGATCGCATCGAGCAGACCCGTAATCGGTGCCGCGTCCCAGAACAGCCCGTAATTGGCGTCGAACGGCAGCACCGGGGCCTTGACGTAATGGATCCGCCCGCCACCCGGACGCTCCTCGACCGCATCGGCTCGGCCGGGCGCGACGACGATCAGCTCATGCCCCATCTCGGACAGGATCGACATCTTGCGATCGATATAGGTTCGGACGCCGCCACCGGCCGGCGCATAGAATTCATTGACGTCGACAATCCGCATCGCTGGCCTTGCTACTCCGACTCGCGTTGCAAACCAACGACGATATCGACCCGTTCCAATACGGCCGCCGAGGCCGGACTGTCCTTACCCGCCGATCAGTTGCTCAGGGGCGCGAAGCCGCCGAGCCCGCGCAGATATTGCACGCGGATGTTCGTCACCGTCACGCCCTTGCCGACCTCGACCAGCGCTTCGTCCACGCTCGGTCGCTGCCGGCCGAGTTTGCGGTTGCTCGGAAATCCGGCACCGTCGGACCAGAAGCTGAACTTGTTCTTGCCGTCGCGATTATGCGTGAACAGCAACGCGTAGCGGCCGGGCCTGGGCACCTTCATGCACATCACCAGTTCGCCGGTCGCCGGCGGCTTCACCTGGACGCGGCGAAAGAACTTGCCCTGCGCGATCAGGTCGTGGTCGTCCTTCAGGAAATCGGTCGTATTGTCGGGATAGAGTTCCAGCTTCACGATGCCGGTCCGGTCCTTCAGCCCGGCGATGTTGGCCTGGATCGCGGGCCCTTCGTTCGCCGGACACGGCTCCGCCTCGGCCTGTGCAGCGACCGGTGCCGCCATCCCAGGCGCCACGCCGAGCGCCATGGCCAGGGTCAGCAGACCGGCGGCAGTCTTCATGAACGCGAACGTCATCCGAATTTCCTCTTCGCCAGCCCGTACAGGCTGAACAGCACGATGAAGACGACATGCACGAGCAATGTTAGCGCTGCGGTGAACGCCATCAACCGCGACAGCGCCTCCCCCTGCCCGATCAACAGGATCGCGAAGTTGGCGAAAAGAAGGTCCTTGTTGGGCACCAGCGGCAGCCGCGAGACGAGCAGGCGTCCGGCGGCGAGGAACAACCACATGCCGATCGACACCTCGGGCAGCGCGAAATGCCAGGCGAACGCGATCAGGATCGACCCGGCGACGAGGCGCAGGCAATGCACGCCGAAGATCCACCACAGGACGCGCCGCGACAGCGAAAAGACGCGTTTCGAAAAGATCAGGAAGGGCAGCGACATCGCGAACACGATCACCGCCGACCCGCTGAGCATCTGGACCTGCCCCGTGGTCATCAGCGCATGACCCAGCGGCAGCGCGACGCCCATCATCAGCAGCGTGACCGCGTTGCCGGCGATGGCGGACAGGATCGACACGTCCTTGACCGCACCGAACGGTGCCGCGACCATCGTCGCGCGCGCGCGTGCCCAGGCGTAGAAATACGCCTCGCCCAGATACCCGAGCACGACGTCGTTCGCGATCCGCTTCTTGATCAGCGCCGCCAGACCGCCGCCGAGCGGAATGCCCCATAGCCGACGGAAGATGACATGGTCGCCGATCGGCAGCGACATGTAGAGCAGCGCGAAACAGAGATAGAAACGGGGGTCGACCGGCACCGAGCGGCCGAGCCCCGCCAGCCCGGAGCCGAGCAATTGTCGCCCGAGCCCGACGATCATCGCGATGGTCAGCGCCGTGCCGGCGATGGCGGACCAGTGGCGGCGCCTGGAGGGCAGCGGTTCCAGCCCGGCGATATCGACCGCGGGCGTGGCAGTCGGCGACGGGGACGTCGGTACGAGCAATCCGGGCGCGGTTGCGGTGTCGGTCGTCAGCGGGAAGCCCCTCGGATTGCCTTGCGCATGCTGTTCTCGTTGTTGCCGACGGATCGCGCGACGGGGCTAGACGATATGCGATATTGCCCGCGGATGAACGACGCCGCGCGCGGATACGACACGGGCCATCCCTTGCGCGCTCGACGCGATCCGCGCAACATCATCACCGCGGGTCGCGGAACGCATCCTCGCGCCCGGCGCGCAAGCCGGTATAGCAGCACGGCCCATGACCATGGAACCGACTCGTCTCCACATCCTGACCTACGCCCAGACGCTTCGCGGCGGCGGGGTGGAGCTGGCGATGTTGCGGCTCGCGGCGGGGTGGATCGCCGCCGGCCACCGGGTGACGCTGGTGGTCGGTGCAGCGGAGGGGCCGTTGATGGCGAACGTCCCGGCGGGGGTCGAGCGCGTGGCGATCGGGTCGCGCCGCTATCTGGCGATGCTGGCGTTGCCCGCCATCGTCCGGCGGCGGCGCCCCGATATCCTGTTCTGCCCCGGCAATCATTATACCGCGGTCGCCGCCTGGACCGCTTTGTGGCTGCGCGGTTCGCGTCCACCGATCGTCGGCAAGGTGTCGAACGCGCCCGATCGTGCCGATCATGGCCGGCTGTTCGCCGCGGGATATCGTGCCTGGATGGCGCTGCACGGCCGTTTCCTGGATCAGGCGGTGGCGATGACCGCGGCCACCGGGATCGCGGCGGCGGCGGCGATGCGGATGGCGGGGCGTACCAGCGTGATCCCTAACCCGCCCGCGATGGCGCATCCGCCCGCGCGTCCCGGAGTCCAGGCCGCGCCGCCTGCCGTCGCGACCGACCGGCCCTATATCCTCGGGGTCGGTCGCTTGGTCGTTCAGAAACGCTGGGACCGGCTGGTCGCCGCCCTCCCCCGGCTCGCGCGGCGGGACATCCTGCTCACGATCCTGGGCGACGGACCCGAACGCCCCGCGCTACAGGCGCAGGCGGCGGCCCTGGGGGTGGCGGACCGCGTGCTGCTGCCGGGTCACGCGGCCGATCCCTTCCCGGCGATGACGCGCGCGTGCGTGCTGGCGCTGCCGTCCGAATATGAAGGCGTGCCGGGGGTGCTGCGCGAGGCCTTGTCGGTCGGAACCCCGGTCGTAGCGACACGGTCCAGCGTGGCGGTGGACGAGATCGTGACCGATTCCTCGCTCGGCAGCATCGTCGAGTGCGACGATCAGGACGCGCTCGTCGTAGCGCTCGACCATTGGCTCGCCGACGACGTCGTACGCCCGGCACCGGTGGTACCGCCGGGTGCCGATTCGGCGGCGCGTTATCTCGCCCTGTTCCACAGCCTCGTCATGGCTTGAAGCGATCGGGATGCGCGGCGGCAAAGGCGGGCAGCACCGTGCACGCCGCGTCCGCCGCCAGCAGCCGCGGCCAATCGTCCAGCGCGACCGCGAACCGGCGCGCGTTGTAAAGCTGCGGCACCAGGCACAGGTCGGCGACACCGGGCGCCGCGCCACCGAGGAACGGCCCGTCGCCGTGCCGCGCCGTCTCCTCCAGCGCGCCCAGTCCGACCACGACCCAGTGGCGATACCAATCGTCCTTCGCCGCCTGATCCGCGCCGAACTGCACCCCCAGCCGCCGCAGCACGCGCAGATTGTCGATTGGATGGATGTCCGCCACGATCGCCAGCGCCATCGCCAGCGTCCGTGCGCGCAAGGCGTGGTCGGCGGGGTAGAGCGGCGGATCGGGATAGGTCCGGTCGAGCCAGTCGATGATCGCGAGACTCTGCGTCAGCGGTACCCCGCCCGCGACCAGCGTCGGCACCAGCCCCTGCGGATTGACCGCCAGATTCGCCGCCTGGCCTTGCGCACCGCCGATCAGGTCGACCGCGATCCGGTCATAGGCCACGCCCTTCAGGTTCAGCGCGATCCGTACGCGGTAGCCGGCCGAGGAACGCCAGTAATCGTGCAGCACCAACGTCACGCCGCCTAACGCCCCTCGATCTCGCCTTGCCGTTCGGAACGGCGTTCCAGCGCGACCTTCAGCAGCGCCGTCATCGGGTCCGCCAGCATCAGCCCCAGGATACCGAACAGCGCGCTCGCCAGGATCTGCATGCTGAGCGTCAATGCAGGCGGCAGGTCGACCGTCCGCCGGGCGACGATCGGGACGACGACATAGCCGTCGAAGCTCTGCACGATCGCCCAGGTGGCGAGCGCCCACAGACCGGTATGTGGTCCGGCGCTGAACCCGACCGCGATCATCAGCGCGCCCGTCACGAAAGCGCCGATATTGGGGACGAACGCCATGATCCCCGCTATGATGCCGAGCACCAGCGCCATCGGCACGCCGCCGGTCGCCAGCGCGATCCCGGTCAGCACGCCCTCCGCCGCCATCCCCACCAGCCGTCCGGCGAGCAGCCGGCGGAGCGTCGATCCCATCCGCTTGGTCGTCACCGCGAATTCGGCGCGGCTGTCGCTCGGCACCATCCACACCAGCCCGCGTTCGTAGATGCGCGGTTCCATCGCGAAGAACAGCCCGAGCACGAGGATGAACACCACCGTCGTCAGCACGCCGAGCGCGCTGCCGACCCAGGATGTCAGCTTGCCGACCTCCCCCGCCGCCTGGTGGAGCATGCCGTTGATGTCCGACGCGCCGGGCATGATCCCCTTGCCGGTCAGCCAGCCGGTCACCCGGCCGACCTGCGCGATCACCGTCGCCTGGAGCTGCGCGAACTGATCGGTCAGCTGGACGCCCATCAGATAGAAGGTGCCTAGCAGAAACGCGACGACCAGCAGGACGATGATGAGCAGCCGGAACCCCCGCCCGATCTTCAGCACCCGTCCGAGCAGCCGGACGCCGCCGTCCAGCATCGCCGCGAACACCAGCCCTGCGAAGATGATCAGCAGCGGCTGGATCAGCACGATGACCAGTGCCATCGCCGCGATCAGCCCGAGCCAGACGCTCGCCTTCTTCAGCTCGACGCGGATCGCCGGGTCGGTCAGTTCGCTGGGGGCCAGCGCGTGGACGATCACGGGGCCCGTGTCGCCTGGTGCGTCGCCGCTCATTTGCCAGCGGCCGGCGGCGCGACGTTTTGCGGGTGCAGCGACTGACCCTCGCGACTGCCGCGGAGCGATCCGAACCACGTCAACGGGTTCCATCCCGCGGTAGCGTCAAGGCTGAAGGTGATGAATTCGGCGCGACCTCCTATGTTCTCAAACGGCACCGGGCCACCCAGACCGCGTTCGAGGCCGCCCAGCGGAAAGCGACTGTCGGCGCTGTGGTCGCGGTTGTCGCCCATCAGAAAGACATGGCCCGCCGGAATCGTGATGGGGTGTCCCACATGATAGTCGTCGCCCTGGCTGCCATCGATGTCGTCGACCGTATCGAAGGTGCGCCCGCCCGGCAGCGTTTCGGTGACCACCGGAAGGCGGCAGGAATTGTACCCCTTGGTATTGGGCACGATCGTTCCACCGCCGCAGGTTTCACCGTCCGGCGTCATGTCACCGCCGTAGCGCGCGATATCCACGTCATGCTTCGGGCCGCGCTTCACCGGCACGCCGTTCAGGATGACCGTGCCGCCGCGCACCTCGAGCCGGTCGCCGGGAAGGCCGATGACGCGCTTGATATAGTCGCTGCTCGTGCCTGGCGGCGTCACGATCACGACATCGCCCCGTTCCGGCAGGCGACCGAGAAGCCGGCCATGGATGAAGGGAAGTTGAAACGCCCAGCTTTCCTCGGGCTCGTGCAGCACCAGGCTGTCGAAGATGGCAACCGGGTTCGGGATCGTCGGTGAAACGAACGACCAGCCATAGGTGAACTTGCTGACGACCAGCCTGTCGCCGACCTGCAGCCCCGGCAGCATCGATTCGGACGGGATGTAGAAGGGTTTGGCGACGAAGCTGTGGAAGCCGAGTACGATCACGATCAGCCAGAAGATGCCCTTGATCTCGCCCCACCAATCGGTGCCGCGCCTGGCTGTCGCGTGGCTGCCGTCGGCGCTGACGCCATCGGCGGCCATGCCGTCGCCGCCCGGCCGGGCCGTGCCGTCTTCACCGTCCAAGGCCACGTCCTTCATATCGCCGGTTCCCGGACCGCCTCGATGATCACAAAGGCTTGTGCCCAGGGATGATCGTCGGTCATCGTCAGATGTACGCGTGCGCCGTGGCCGTCGGGTATCATCGCGTCAAGCCTCGCCTTCGCCCCGCCCGTCAGCACCAGCGTCGGCGCGCCGGAGGGCGCGTTCACGACACCGATGTCGCGCATGAACACTCCGCGCCGGAAGCCGGTGCCGACCGCCTTGGAGAACGCCTCCTTCGCGGCGAAGCGCTTGGCGAGGGTCCCGGCCTTGGTGAACGGCCGCTTCGCCGCCTTGGCGCGTTCCGCCGCGGTGAACACGCGTTGTTCGAACCGGTCGCCGAACCGGTCGAGCGACGCCTGGATCCGGTCGATGTTGCACAGGTCGGAACCGAGGCCGAGGATCATCTCTCCCTCTCCCCATGGGAGAGGGAAGGGGCCCGCCGCGAAGCGGTGGGAAGGGTGAGGACAGGTGGGACATCTAACCTGGCCTCACCCTTCCGCCGCTGCGCAGTTCCCTCCCTCTCCCAAAGGGAGAGGAATTCAAGCACGCGCCGCATCCATAGCTTCACGCATCTGCCGCACCGCGTCGCCCAGTCCGACGAACAGCGCCTCGCCGATCAGGAAATGCCCGATGTTCAGCTCGCGGACCTGCGGGAGCGCCGCGACGGGGCCGACATTGTCGAACGTCAGCCCGTGCCCCGCATGCACCTCGATCCCGTTCTTGGTCGCCAGTGCCGCAACATCCGCCAGCCGGCACAGTTCGGTCGCGCGATCCTCGCCTTTCAGATCGGCATAGCGCCCGGTGTGAAGCTCGACGACCGGCACACCCAGCCGAAGCGCCGCGTCGATCTGGCGCGTGTCGGGTTCGACGAACAGCGACACGCGGGTACCCGCCGCCGCGAGCGAACGCACCATCGGTGCCAGCCGATCGAACTGCCCGGCGGCGTCCAGTCCGCCCTCGGTCGTCACCTCCTCGCGCTTTTCGGGCACGATGCATGCGGCGTGGGGGCGGTGGCGCAGCGCGATGCCCAGCATCTCGTCGGTCGCCGCCATTTCCAGGTTGAGCGGGATCGTCAGCGCCGCCGCCAGCCGCGCGATATCGTCGTCGGTGATGTGCCGCCGGTCCTCGCGCAGATGCGCGGTGATCCCGTCCGCCCCCGCCGCGGCGGCGATCATCGCCGCGCGTACCGGATCGGGATAGCCGACCCCGCGCGCGTTGCGGACGGTCGCGACGTGGTCGATGTTGACGCCGAGACGGAGATGCTTGGTCATCGGCAGGCTGCTGCGGACAGCAGATCGTAGGATAGCCCTTTGCCCTGCCAGACTTCGCCGAAATCGAAACCCGCGTGGTTGGTGAAGGCGATGATCGCCATGTCCTTGTCGGGCAACAGGATGTTGCGGACCTCGAACCGCCCAATCTCGCCACGCCGCTCGACGATGCGCAAAGGTCTCGCGCAGCCCTTGAGCCGGGCCTCGAACACCCATTGGCCGAGCGCCATATAGCCGAGCTTCGGATCCCCAGCCCACATCGTCGCCCGAGCCCCGGCAGACAGCAGCTTACCGGCGAGCAACCCCCGGTCGAACGCGAGCAGATCATCCTCGCTCCCCATCAGGGCACCCGCCGCGCCAAAGCGGGCGAGGATCGATGTTTCCGTGACAAGCGGCCCGGCATAGAAGCCCTCCGACAGGATATGCGGCGCGGAGGGGTCGCGGGCGAATCCGCTCGATTTCAGCCCGAGCGGCACCGCGATCCGCGTCCGGAACAGCGCATTGAGCTTCTCGCCCGTCACACGCTCCAGCACGGCACCGAGCACTATGTAATCGCAATTATTGTAGCGCCATATGCCCCCCGGCGCGCCCCGCGCCGCCAGGCACCAGCGGACGCCGGTCGGGCCGATCGAATAGAAACCCGGCTTGCCCTTCCAGGCAAAGCTCAGCGTATCTGGCGCACTGTCGTCGGCGTTACGCAGCCCGCTCTGGTGCTGGAGCAGTTGCCGGATCGTCGGGGACGACACGCGCCCGGCTAAACCGGGAAGATAGTGCGCGGCCGAGACATCGAGCGCGAGATGGCCAAGGGCCACTTCCTGCATCACCAGCGTCGCCGTTACCTGCTTGGTCACGGATGCCCAGGGCCAGACCATGTTCGCGCCGTACACGCCTTGCTCCTGCGGCCGCGTGTCGGGCACGCCATTCGGCTCGCCGAATTCAGCACGCATGATGACCTCGTCACCGCGCGCTACCAGCACACGACCGGCGAACCCGCTGGCGGCCACCGCTTTCAATGCGGCAGGAGGCCCCTGCTGGTCGATATGCCGTCCAACGATGTCGATCGTCCGTTGCGTCGCGACGGCGCTTCCCACGCTAGACGAAAGCGCGACCGCTGCGATCAGTGCTTTCACGCCGCCCTGCTCCCAGGCTTCACCGCCGGTGTCGCCGCCAGTTCGGGCGGCAGCGAGTCCGGGGCGTAGGTCGGCACGTCGATCCGGATCAGGGGGAAGAACGGCACGCCCAGATCGACGCCGCCCCCCGACCGGTCGACCAACGCCGCCGCCGCCACGCACACGCCACCCGCCGCCGCGATCGCCGCGATCGCCTCGCGCGACGACAGCCCGGTGGTGACGACGTCCTCCATCATCAGCACCTTCTGCCCCGCCGCCAGCCGAAACCCGCGCCGCAGTCCGAACACGCCGTCGGGCCGTTCGAGAAACAGCGCCTCCACGCCAAGCGCGCGCGCCATCTCGTGTCCCGCGATCACCCCGCCCATCGCCGGCGAGACGACGATGTCGATCCCCGCGCGCAACTCCGCCGGAAGCCGGGCGACCAGCGCCTCCGCCAGCCGCGCGCCCCGCGCCGGGTCCATTAATACGCGTGCGCACTGCAGATAACGCGGGCTGCGCAACCCCGACGAAAGGATGAAATGCCCCTCCAGCAGCGCGTCGGCGGCGCGGAACTCGGCGAGCACGTCGTCGTCGGTCATGCGGATCGGCTCCCTGGCGCGCGGGTGAGCGCAGCGCGTTGATCGGACCCCTGCGATTAGGGATCGGCGGGCGCCTGCGCAACGCAAAGCAACCCGCGGGCGAGAATCCGCCGCTCGGCGCTTGAGGCAAGCACCCCTGCCGCGTATAGGCATCGCCAAACCGGCTATTTTCATGTCCGGACAGCCCGCGTGCCCCGGCCAGGACCGGGTCGATGCGAGGCGTTCGGTTTCGGGGTGACGACAGGGATGCGCAACATGGGCTTCAGGACATTGGCGATCGCGGCCGGGCTCGCCCTGGCCGGCTTCGCGGGCGGCGCCGGCGCGGCCGCACCGGCCGCCCCGCAAGCGGCAGCGGCGCCCGCGAAAACTGTCGCCACCGCGCCCACGACCGCCGCCGCCCCGGCGACCGCCGCACCCGCCAGCCCGCTGCTGTCGATGGACGGCGCGCCCGCGATGACGGTGCAGCCCGGCATCGGCCAGCCGACCGCCAGGCTCTTCGGCCTCCAGCCGCAGGTGACCAGCAACGGCCGCTTCGCGCACTGGATGCACGACACCATCCTGGTGCCGACGATCGCGTTCGTTTCGGCACTTGTTCTGGTGCTGCTCTTCGTCGTGGTTTTCCGGTTCCGCAAGGCGGCGAACCCCACGCCCTCCAAAACGTCGCACAACACCGTGCTGGAGGTGGCCTGGACGCTGATCCCCGTCCTGATCCTCGTCCTGATCGCGGTGCCGTCGATCGGCCTGCTGCAGGCGCAGTACAAGCCGGCACCCGCGGGCGCGATCACGCTGAAGGCGACGGGCAACCAATGGTATTGGACCTATAGCTATCCCGACAACGGGGGCTTCGAGATCACCGCCAACATGCTGAAGGAAAAGGGCGATATCGCGGCGGGCGAACGCTATCGCACCGATGCGGACGGCCCCCGGCTGCTCGCGGCGGACAACCGCGTCGTGCTGCCGGTCGGCGTGCCGATCCGCCTCATCACCACGGGCGCGGACGTCATCCACAGCTGGGCGGTGCCCGCCTTCTGGATCAAGCTGGACGCGGTCCCGGGTCGCCTGAACGAAACGAGCTTCACGATCGAGAAGCCGGGCCTGTATTTCGGGCAATGTTCCGAACTGTGCGGCGCGCGCCACGCCTTCATGCCGATCGCGGTGGAGGCGGTGCCACCGGCGCAGTTCGCCGCGTGGGTGAAGGCGAAGGGCGGCACGATGCCGACCCCCGGCAAGCCGTCCTCTGCCTTGATCCCGCAGCCCGGCGCGGCCGAATCCGCAGTGAAGACCAGCGAAGGCAATGCCGCCGCCGCGGTCTCCGGCCCCACGGTCCCCGCGACCACGGCCGCTCCCGTCACCACTCAAGGCGCGACCGGCAATCCGGCCGGCGCCGGCCAAGCCGGACACTGACATCATGACCGACACCGCGCTCCATCCGTCAGGTTCCTTCGCACCGTTCCAGGCCTATCAGCCGAACGAGCACGCGCATGATGCCGATCACAAGCCGGGTTTCTTCGCCCGCTGGTTCATGTCGACCAATCACAAGGATATCGGCACGCTGTACCTGATCTTCGCGATCTGCGCCGGGATCATCGGTGGCGGCATCTCGGGGCTGATGCGCGCCGAGCTGGCGCATCCGGGTATCCAGTATCTGGGCAGCTGGGCGTCGATGCTGCACGGCGGGCCGCAGAGCCTGGACCAGTCGCTCCATCTCTGGAACGTCCTCATCACCGCGCACGGCCTCATCATGGTGTTCTTCATGGTGATGCCGGCGATGATCGGCGGGTTCGGCAACTGGTTCGTGCCGATCATGATCGGCGCGCCGGACATGGCGTTCCCGCGGATGAACAACGTGTCGTTCTGGCTGCTGATCCCCGCCTTCACGCTGCTGCTCGCCTCGCCCTTCTTCGGCGGCGCGGGCAACGGCTGGACGCTCTACGCGCCGCTGTCGACCTATGGCGAACCGGGGCCATCGACCGACATGGCGATCCTTGCGCTCCATCTGGCGGGCGCGTCGTCGATCCTGGGCGCGATCAACTTCATCACGACGATCTTCAACATGCGCGCGCCGGGCATGACGCTCCACAAGATGCCTTTGTTCGTATGGTCGGTGCTGGTGACCGCATTCCTGCTGCTACTGGCATTGCCGGTGCTCGCCGCGGCGATCACGATGTTGCTGACCGACCGCAATTTCGGGACGACCTTCTTCGATCCGGCGGGCGGCGGCGACCCGATCCTGTACCAGCATCTGTTCTGGTTCTTCGGCCATCCCGAAGTCTATATCATGATCCTGCCCGGCTTCGGCATCGTCAGCCAGGTGATCGCGACGTTCAGCCGCAAGCCCGTCTTCGGCTATCTGGGCATGGCGTACGCCATGGTCGCGATCGGCGTGGTCGGCTTCGTCGTGTGGGCGCACCACATGTTCACGACCGGGCTCAGCGTCG
Source organism: uncultured Sphingomonas sp. (assembly GCF_964244235.1). Classification (GTDB taxonomy): domain Bacteria; phylum Pseudomonadota; class Alphaproteobacteria; order Sphingomonadales; family Sphingomonadaceae; genus Sphingomonas. Next base: position 24,419 of record NZ_CAXTII010000010.1, on the reverse strand, counting down.
ATACCAAGATGTATTTCACCGCCGCGACGATGGTGATCGCGGTGCCGACGGGTATCAAGATCTTCTCCTGGATCGCGACGATGTGGGGTGGATCGCTGACGTTCGAGACGCCGATGCTGTGGGCGATCGGGTTCATCTTCATGTTCACGGTCGGCGGCGTCACCGGCGTCGTGCTCGCGAACGGCGGCATCGATGATTACATGCAGGACACCTATTACGTCGTCGCGCATTTCCATTACGTGCTGTCGCTGGGTGCGGTATTCTCGCTGTTCGCGGGTTTTTATTACTGGTTCCCGAAGATGTCGGGGCGGATGTACAACGAGTTCCTCGGCAAGGCGCATTTCTACGTGTTCTTCGTCGGCGTGAACGTGATGTTCTTCCCGATGCACTTCCTCGGGCTGCAGGGCATGCCGCGGCGCATTCCGGACTATAACGGGGCGTACGAATACTGGAACAGTATCGCGACCCACGGGTACGAGATCATGGCGGTCGGCATGGCGATCTTCTTCGTCAACCTCGTCTATTCGCTGCTCGCCGGACCCAAGGCACCGGATAACCCCTGGGGCGACGGCGCGACGACGCTGGAATGGACGCTGTCCTCGCCACCGCCGTACCACCAGTTCGAGACCCTGCCCGTCATCGAGTAGGCCGGAGCAGGGCGCAGCCGCACGCGAACGGCCGGCCGGCTTCGCAAAAGCCAAGACCGACGACACGGGGTTGCCCCCGTGTCGCCACCGCCGTGCGACGAGCGGCCCCGGTGGAAACACCGGGGTTTTTTGTTCTGATCTTCATCAATCCATGGACCGCGGCAACGATAGGCGCGTTGACGATGGTGCTGCCTCTGGCGCGCATTTTTAACGCAGATCGATAGGAACCAATCATGGGATTGTTCACGAAAGACATCGCGACGTTCGAAGACCTGTTCCTGCATCAGCTTCAGGACGTTTATTACGCGGAAAACCAGATCACCAAGGCGTTGCCGAAGATGATCGACAAGGCGACCGCTCCCGCGCTGAAGGCCGGGTTCCAGACCCATCTGACCGAGACGGAAGGTCAGATCGCACGGCTTGAACGCATCTTCGAACTGCTCGGCGAGAATGTGAAGGCTGCGACCTGCCCAGCGATCGACGGCATCATCAAGGAAGCGAACGAAGTGGCGGGCGAGATCGCGGACAAGTCCGTCCTCGACGCAGCGCTGATCGCCGCCGCCCAGGCGGTCGAGCATTACGAGATCGCGCGTTACGGCACGTTGATCGCCTGGTCTGAACAGCTTGGCCGCAACGAGATCGCCGCGATCTTCAAGGAAACGCTCGACGAGGAATATGCGACCGACGACAAGCTGACGAACATGGCAAAATCCTCCGTCAACGCAAAGGCGGGCGCGGTCGTCGAACCGGCCTGACGCGCCCGCCTGAGAGGCGGCCGAACGAGACCCGTCCGCCGATCGCGATATCGGCGGACGGGCAAGGATCAAACAGGGGGCTTCGGCGATGGGCGGCGATATCAGCGAAGCGGACCGTGCGACGATCCGGCGTGCCGACAATCCCTGGACCATCCTGCGACACGACGGCTGGGCGATCTTGAAGGCAACATGGGCGGACGCGGGAACCAACAATCTCAGTCTGATCGCGGCGGGTACCGCATTCTGGGGCTTCGCCGCGATCGTCCCGCTGCTCGCCGCGACCGTGTTGACCTATGGGCTGGTCGCGACGCCGACGAGCGTCGCCGCCAATATCCATGGGCTGTTCGGCGTCCTGCCGCGCGATGCCGCGACCTTGATCGGCGATCAGCTGGCCAATATCGTCAAGACATCGGGCGACAAGAAAGGCTGGGGGCTCGCACTCGCGTTGCTGCTGGCGGTCTATGGCGGCACGCAGGGTGCGACCGCGCTCATCACCGCGCTCAATGTCGCCTATCAGGAACGTGAAACGCGCGGGTTCATCAAATTATATCTGGTGGCGTTCGCGATCACCGGCGCCGCCGTGATCCTCGCGCTCGGTGCCGCGGCATCGACGACCGCGACGGCGTTCCTCGACAGCCTGATGCCATGGGCCCCCGACATCGCGCTGACCGCGATCCGTATTTTCAGCTATGCGGTGCTTGGCGCTATGGCGGTGACCGCGGCCGGGATGCTGTACCGGTTCGGACCAGACCGATCGTATGCGCGCTGGACCTGGCTGACCCCGGGATCGCTGATCGCCACGCTGCTGTGGCTGACGGTAACCGGTGCCTTCGCATTCTACGCCGCGCATCTGGGGAACTACAGCGCGACCTACGGATCGCTCGGCGCGGTCATCGTCCTGCAATTCTGGCTCTGGTTGTCGGGTTTTGTCTTCCTGCTGGGTGCGGAGTTGAATTCGCAGCTGGAACGACGGACCTCGAAGGACACGACGACCGGGCCGCCGGCACCGCCGGGCAAGCGCGGCGCGGCGGTCGCGGATGCGATCGGCCGCGACGCGCCGTCGCCACGATAATCCGGGGTAATGGTGAATAGGCGAGACGGTTAGATCGCGACGTCGATCAGAATTTCGGCCCGGCAACCGCCCGCTTCGCCTTTTTCGGTGTGTCCGCCAAAATCCGCGCGACCGCGGTGTTGCGCGGATCGCGCGTCGCATAGTCGCGCGCGGATTGGCCGGCGATGACGTCGGTCTGGTCGGGATCGGCCCCGACCGAAAGCAGCGCGCGCACCATCGTCACGTCGCGGCGCTGTACCGCGCGGATCAGCGGTGTCTCGCCCGCGCTGTTGCCGATATTGGGGTTGGCCTTGGCATCGGTCAGGATCGGGATCAGATCGACCTCGCCCTGCGTCACCGCCAACAATAGCGGCGTCGTTCCCTTGTCGTCGCGCAGATTGGGGTCGGCCCCCATCTGCAGCAGGTACCGGACATAGGTGGCATCGCCACGCTTCACGACGATGTGAAGCGCGCCTTCCCCGGTCGATGCGTCGCGCGTGTTGATGATCGTTGCGCCGGGCTTGGCGAGCGTCGCGATCACCTCGTCGCCCTTCGCGCCGCGCACCGCCTCGAGGAATTTATATCCCGGCGATCCCGATAGCTGCGCCAGCGCTGGCGTGGCGACGACGAGAAAGGCGGCGATCAGGAGCGGGCGAAGCGACATGATAAGGCGTCTTCCTTAGTATCTGACCGGCGCGCCGGGCGCGCGATGCTTGCGCTGCACGCTCTAACAGATCAAGGCTGGCGACGTCATGAACATGTTTCGGCTCATACCCCTGACGGCGGCCGCACTTGCCGCCTGTCATGCCGCGCCGGCACCGCAGAAGCCGCCGCTCGCGGGCGCGCGGATCGGCGGCCCCTTCGCGTTGACCGATCAGGACGGCCGGCCCTTTACGGACCGGAACCTCGCCGGTCGCTACCGGATCATGTATTTCGGCTATACCAATTGCCCCGATGTCTGCCCGATCGACATGCAGAATGTCGGCGCCGCGATGCGGTTGCTCGACACGAGCGATCCGGGACTGTCGGCGCGGATCGTGCCGGTGTTCGTGACCATCGACCCAGCGCGCGACACGCCTGCGGTGCTGAAGCAGTTCGTCTCCGCCTTCTATCCGCGGATGATCGGGCTGACCGGCAGTGCGGGCACCATCGCGCAGACGGCAAAGGACTATGCGGTCTATTTTCAGAAGGGCGCGGCATCGGCGGGGGGCGGCTATCTCTTGAGTCACAGCCGTCAGGCCTATCTCATGGACCCCGCGGGCAAGCCGCTGGCGCTGCTGCCGTCGGACGAATCGCCGCAGGCGGTCGCGACCGAGATCAGGCGGTGGGCCCAATGACCGACCGCGCGAGCACGCCGTTCTGGGAAGCGCCGATCGAGACGCTGAACCGCGGCCAGTGGGAGGCGTTGTGCGACGGCTGCGGCAAATGCTGCATCCACAAGCTGGAGGACGAGGATACGGGTGAGCTGGTCCCGACCAACGTCGCCTGCCGCCTGCTCGACCGGCGCAGCGGACAATGTTCGGATTATCGCAACCGCCGCGCCTATGTGTCCGAATGCGTGCGGCTGACGATCCGCAACGTCCGTGACATCGACTGGCTGCCATCGACCTGCGCCTACCGCCTGCGCGCGGCGGATCAGCCATTGCCATCATGGCATTATCTGGTTTGCGGCGACCGCGAGGCGGTCCACCGCGCGGGTCAGTCGGTGCGCGGCTGGACGATCAGCGAGGACGATGTCGGCGACGATCTCGAGGATTTCATCGTCGATCGCATTCTGTGAACGGTCCCGTCGCGATGGGGGGCCTGGAGATCGTCCGCCACCCGCGTGCGCGACGTTCGCGACTTTCGATCGATCCCGCCACTGGCCGCGCCCGCCTGGTGGTGCCGACCCGCGCCGCGCTGAAACCCGCGCTTGCCTGGGCGGCGGGCAAGGCGGAATGGCTGGCCGCACAGCGCGCCGCACTGCCGCAGCCGCGGCCGTTCGTACCCGGGGCGGTGCTGCCCGTGGCAGACGAGAGCCTCACGATCACTTGGCGCGAGGGTCCGCACCGCGCGGTGCAGTGCGAAGGCGACCGGATCGATTGCGAAGGTCCGGTCGAAACATTGCCGCGGCGGGTCGAGGCCTGGCTGAAGCTATGCGCGCTCGACCTGCTGACGCACGAAACCGCGGCATTCGCCGCGACGGCAGGCGTCGCGGTGGCAAAGGTGGCGATCGGCGATGCCAAGGGCCGTTGGGGCAGCTGCGCGTCCACCGGCGTCATCCGCTATAGCTGGCGGTTGATCCTCGCCCCCGGCTTCGTCCGCCGCGCGACCATCGCGCACGAGGTCGCGCACCGTGTCCATATGAACCACGGCGCGGCGTTCCATGCGCTGGTTGCGCAGCTGCTCGGCGCAGACCCGGCACCGGCACGCGCGTGGCTGCGCACCCACGGCGCGGCGCTTCACTGGTTCGGGCGATCGTCCTGATCGGGGCGCGGCGGCGGGAGGCTTCGCGCAGGCGCATCGGACCGCGGCTGGCCGTTATCGCGGCCGGTTACATGATCGATCCAGGCCTGGTTGAGTTCCTGGCCCGCGCCCGGCGGCGGTGCGGGATCGGGTGCCCGATCGATCAGCGACTGGACCTGATCGCCGCCGTCGCCCGTCCCCGGCTGGCTGCGCGGCGCAGGCGTCACGGGATTGCCGTCGGGATCGACCTGCATCCCTTCGTCGGGTTGCCCGAAATACGCGTCCTCCTGATTGCCCATCTGCCAGTCGGGCAGGACGACCTGCGTATCGAACTGCTCGATCGGGCGGTCCGCGGTCGCCGGTTTCATCATCGCGGCGAACGCCTGCGCCGGCGCGGCACCGCCGTGCAGCCCGCCGACCGGCCGCGCATCGTCGCGTCCCATCCAGACGCCCGTCGTCAGCCCGCTGGAAAAGCCAAGGAACCAGCCATCCTTGGTCGAGGTGGTCGTGCCCGTCTTGCCCGCGACCGGTCGCCCGATCTGCGCGGCGCGGCCAGTGCCGGTGTTGACCGCGGTCTGTAGCAGGTCGGTCATCTCGGCCGCGACATAGGGCGCGACCAGGACATGGCTTCGATCGACCTCATGCGTGTAGATCACCTGTCCATTGGTGGTGACGCGAGTGATGCCGTAGGGCGTGACCGCGATCCCCTTCGATCCGACGCTGGCGAACGCGCGAGTCATGTCGATCAGGCGGACGTCGGAACTGCCGAGCACCATCGACGGATGCGTATTTACGGGCGTCGTGATCCCGAATCGCCGCGCCATGTCGGCGATGGTCGAAAATCCCACCTCTTGTCCAAGCTTCGCCGCCACGGTGTTGATCGAAAAGGCGAAGGCGGTGCGCAAGGTCACCTGCCCGTTGAAGCGCCGGGAATCGTTGCGGGGGCTCCAGCCGTCGATCGTCACGGGTTCGTCGACGATCATGTCCTCGGGCTTCTTTCCCGCTTCGAGCGCCGCCAGATAGACGAACAGCTTGAATGCCGATCCCGGCTGCCGAATGGCCTGAGTCGCGCGGTTGTAGTTGGATGTGACGTAATCGGTCCCACCGACCATCGCGCGCACCCCGCCGTCGCGGTCCAGCGTGACCAGCGCGCCCTGCGTGCCGGGCGGTACGTTCTGCCGGATCGCGGCGTCGGCGACGCGCTGCATGTTGAGATCGAGCGTCGTCCAGACCTCGAGCGGGGCCTGCGTCTCGTCGATCAGCGTATCGAGCTGCGGCAGCGCCCAGTCGGTGAAATACCGCGCGCTGTTCTGTCTGGATTCGGGCGCGAGCTTCAACCCGGCGACATCGGCTTCGGCACCCTGTTTCGGCGTGATGACGCCCGTTTCCTCCATCGTCCGGATGACGACGCCGGCACGACCGATCGCGGCCTGGACGTCCGCCGTCGGCGAATAATTGGACGGTGCCTTGACCAGGCCGGCGATCACCGCCGCCTCCGCCAGGCTCAGATGGTCCGCGCCATGCCCGAAGAATTTGCGCGATGCCGCGTCGATGCCGTACGCGCCACCGCCATAATAGACCTTGTTCAGGTACAGCTCGAGGATCTCGTCCTTCGAGAATTTACGCTCGATCGCGAGCGCCAAGACCCATTCGCGGGCCTTGCGCCCGAATTTCTTCTGGCTCGACAGGAACACGTTGCGCGCCAGCTGCTGCGTGATCGTCGAGCCGCCCTGAACCCAGCGCCCGCGTTGCAGCCGAACCTCGACCGAACGCGCGACGCCGATCGGATCGACCCCGGGATGCGAACGGAAGCGGCGGTCCTCGACCGAGATCGTCGCGGCGCGCATGATGTCGGGAATCTGGCCATAGGACAGCCATTCGCCGTAACTCGGTCCAAGCGACACGATGACGGTGCCATCGGCGGCATGGACACGGATCATCTGGCCGTTTGGCGAGGACTTCAGCTGCTCGAAACTCGGCAGCTGATCCTCCGCGATATAGACCGCGACGCCGAGCGCGATCGCTCCCACGACCGCGAGCCCAAGCAGCACCTGCAAAAGGATGACGAACCGGCGACGCCAGGGCGAACGAGGTTTACGGGGGGAACGCGCACGAGCCATCTGGACGCCCGCGGATACGCGTTAAAATGGGGCCCTACAAGCCGTTCGACCCGCCTATCGCGGCTCGAACGCAAGCGCGATCGAGTTCATGCAGTAACGAAGCCCCGTGGGCGGCGGGCCGTCGGGAAAGACGTGCCCCATATGGCTGTCGCAGCGGGCGCACCGCGTCTCGACCCGGGTCATGCCGTGGCTGCGGTCCGTGTGATCGGCGACGCGGTCGGGCGCGGTCGGCCGGGTGAAGCTGGGCCAGCCCGATCCGGAGTCATATTTGTCCGCGCTGTCGAACAATTCGTTGCCGCAGGCCGCGCACCGGTAGAGGCCGTCCGCCTTGTTGTCGGTCAGCACACCGGCAAACGCGCGCTCCGTCCCGGCTTCGCGCAGGACGTGATATTGCTCGCGCGTCAGCTTTTCGCGCCAGTCGGCTTCGGAGAGGGTGATGTGATCCATACCCGCGGATGTCGGTCGCCGCGGGGCGGTCGTCAAGGTCATCCGACCCGCGTCGTGCGCGCGACCAGATCGACCAGCCCGCGGGGCGCGAAACCGATGACGGGCGCGAACCGGCCCTCGCCCAATACCCGGACGAGCGATGCGACCCCGATCGGTCGCGCGATCCGACGTGCGAATGACCGCTGCCACGCCGCCGCGCTCGCCGCGCCGCCGGTACGATATGCGCTGGCCGCGGCGATCCCGCTGGCGATCGCGATCCCCATGCCCTCACCGGCGAGCGACGGGATGACGCCGGCCTGGTCGCCAAGCCGGAACAATCCCGCCTCGCCATGCCGCACCCGCCAGCCATAGGGGACGTTGGCAACCGCATCGATGACCGGAGACGGTGCCGCATAGGCCAGCCGGTCGGCCAGCGCGGGAGCCTCGACCGCCAGCGCGGCGAGCAATCGTTCCGGACTGCCCGCCGCGGTCAGACGGGAAAGATGGATCGCCATGCACAGGTTCGCGCTGCCATCTTCCTGGATCGCCAGTCCGGCATAGCCGCGGTCGACCAGATGCAGCTCGACCGCGTCGCCTACGAGCGCGGTCAGGCCGGGTGCAGGCCCCAGCCGCAGCCGCAGCCCCATCGTCGGATCGCGCCCGCGGGCCTCCTCCGGTCGTGCCAGCCCCCGAACGTCGTGCTTGCCGCTGGCGAGGAACAGCGCGTCCGCCGCGATCGTCGCGCCGTCCGCGGTTCGCGCCACCAGGCCGTCGACGCCGCGCACCGCGACGCCGCGCTCCACCGCCGCGCCTGCCGCGATCGCCCGTGCCAGCATCACCGTATCGAGCCGGTGGCGCGACACGGACACCGCAGGCCGCGGCAACGGAGCCTCGACGATGCGCTTGCCGGCGAACAGGCGGACGCGCCGCGTCGGATCGGGATTGAGCGCGGTCGCCTCGATCCCGAGCGTCTCCAGCGATCGGAGTGTCCGCCAAGACAGGAAACCGCCGCACAGCGCGTTACCGGTCTCGCGCGTCCGCTCCAGCAGCAGATGCGGCAAGCCCGCACGCGCGAGCAGCGTCGCCGTCGCCGCACCGGCCGGCCCGCCGCCCACGATCAGCGCCGGGGTCACCGCAGGCGTTCGACGCATAGCCGGAACGGAAAAGCGCGGAATATGCGGGCATCGTCGATCCCCGCCGCTGCCAGGATCGGACGCCATTCGCCCGGCCGGTACGACCTCGCGATCGATAGCGTGCCGTCGTGGCGGACGATCGGGTGCCAGCGCGCGATGGTGGCGAGCAGCGGAAAGCCCCGATAGGCGAAGGCGTGACGGTGAAGATCGTTCACGAACCATCCCGCGCGCGCCTGCATCTCCATGAAGCGAAGGAACGCAACCAGTTGCGCAGCGGTCATGTGGTGCGCGACCAGGCTGCTGACGATCATGTCCCACGGCTCGGCCGCGAGATCGGCGTAATCGCCGGTGCGGTAATCGATCACCATCCCGGTCGGCGTATGCGCGCGCGCCGCTTGCTCGCTTCGCGGGTTGAGGTCGATCCCGACCAGGTCCGCCGCGATCCCTCGTTTGGCCGCCCAGCGCGCGATCCGCCGCAGCATGTCACCATCGCCATAGCCGACGTCGAGCAATCGCAACCTTTTGCCCCGTACCGCGCGATCCAGGAATGCCAGCGTCGGCCGCACCGCCATCGTCACGACGTTGACCTTGGCCAGATCGGCGACAACCTCGGCATAGACCGCCGGATCGAGATCGTCCGCGTCCATCAATTCCTCGGCGTCGGCACGGATCGAAAGCGTCACGGCGCGGTCCTGAAGCCGAAGCCTTCCGCGGCCAATCCGGGACCGAATGCCAGCGCGACACCCTGTTCGACCGGCGGCCCCGCCAGGATACGGGCGAGAACGAACATCAGCGTCGCGGACGACATGTTGCCGTTTTCCACGAGCACCGCGCGCGATGCCGCCAGGGCCGTCGGCGGCAAGGCAAGGGCGTTCTCTACCGAATCGAGGATCGAACGCCCCCCCGCGTGCACGGCCCAGCCATCGATCGAAGCGATATCCCGACCGCCTGTCAGCGTGGCGACGAAACCGGCATCCGCCAGCGCGGCACCGATCCGCCCCGGCACTTCCCCCGACAGATGCATGGCAAAGCCACGATCAGTGATCGCCCATTGGATCAGGTCGTCCGATGCCGGCAAGGTCATCGCGAACGGCGCGTCGATCGCGAGTCCGGCAGGGTCCGTGGTGACCAGCGCTGCCGCGGCACCGTCGCCGAATTGCAGCATCGCCAGCAGCGGCTCGATCCCGACCGCGGGTTGCAGATGCAACGTCGACAGTTCGACCGCGATCACCAGCACCCGCGCCGATGGATCCGATCGGACGATATGTCGCGCGCTGCGCAGCGCGGCGACCGCCGCATAACAGCCCATGAAGCCGACCAGCAGCCGTTCGACGTGCGGCGACAGGCCAACGCGGCGCGCGATGATCTGGTCGATGCCGGGCGCCACGAAGCCCGTGCAGCTGGCGACGACCAGATGCGTGACCCCGTCCAGCGACAACATGGTCGATAATCGATCTATTGCGGCGATGGCGAGCGTCGGCGCGGCGTCGGCATAGATCGCCATCCGTTCGCCCGTTCCGGGATGTGGATCGTCGGCATAGAATCCGCCGGGAGCGACAGGCGATCCGTTATTGGGCCCCACCGGCAGCACCGACCAGCGATGGTCGATGCCGGCACGCCTCACCATACGGTCGAACACCCCGCCCGACCGTTTTTCGATTCGCGCACGCGCCCATGCAATAAAGGCGTCGTGCACGTCATGATCTGGAACCGCGGTCGCGACCGCGTTGAGATAGGCGGACAATCTGTAACTCTCCGAAACGACTCATGAACGTACGAACCGCCGATCCAGACGCATCACACCCTATTCCACCCGGTTGGCAACCGGCATGCCATGAAACGTGTGCGCCGAAGCGGCGTCATGGCGGGTAAAGCCCGGCATCCGCCTGATCGGCGGATACGAGATCGCGTGCGCGATCGCGGCATGGCGGCTGGACGACGCGACCTATTGGCAGCCCGTGAAACTTCGCGCGCGACTGATCCGGACGATGCGGCGAACCGAAGCGCATACAGCGCTGTTGGAAGCGAAATATTTACCGCCCGCTGCGAAGACCAAGGGGGGAGATGATGAACCTGTCCGATCCTGAAACGCCGATGATCACGCCTGCCGCGGCGGGACCGGAACGCCGTACGGGCAAGCGCCATTCGCTGGTGCTGCTTGTCGGCAAGGTGCTGGATCCCGCGGGCGCGCACGCATGTCTGGTCCATGACGTTTCGCCGACCGGGCTGATGGCGCGGTTCATCAAATTGCCGGTCGCGGGTCAGCGGACCTGTATCGAGATTCGCGGGCTGCCGCCGATCGACGCCACCGTCCGCTGGGTCGAGGGTTTCAGGGCGGGGATCGAGTTCGACACGCGCCAGGACGTGGAGTGCGTGTTCAAGGTGAAGCGCGACGACGGCCTCGTCGCCCGCGCGCCGCGTTTCCCCATCAGTGCGCCGGCCCTGCTGCGTATCGGAGCACAACGGATCAAGGTGGAGGCGCTCGACATTTCGCCCGGTGGTACGAAGCTGACCGCGAATATCGGCGTACAGCGCGGGCAGACGGGACAGGTTCTCCTGACCGAAACCGGTACCGCGTTGTTCGGCACGGTCTGTTGGGCCTATGATGGCCGTCTGGGGTTCAAATTCGTCGTTCCGATGCCGCTCGCGACCTTGTCCGAGATTCTGGCGAACCAGCAGACGCACCGCGCTGCGACGGAGTAAGGCCCTGTCCAGTCAGGACGTCAGCCGCGTTGCAAAGCCTCGTCGTCCGCCAGCGCACCGACGAGCATAGCGCGGATGGCGCGGATCGCCGGCCCCCTATCGGAACCGACCGGCGGATCGCCGGGTAGGTCGCCCGCCTCCCCTGCCAGCAATTGCTGCACGCCACGCACCGTATAGCCGTCGCGGTTGAGGAGCCGATCGATCCGCCGGACGAGTGCGGTGTCCTCGGGCCGGTAATACCGCCGATTGCCCGCGCGCTGCACCGGGCGCAACTGGACGAACCGCGTCTCCCAATAGCGTAGGATGTGCTGGGGCAGCCCGGTGTCGCGCGACACCTCGCCGATCGTCCTGAACGCCGTCGCCGCCTTGTCCGGCATGTCGCGCGGCATCGATGTATGTTATCCGGCACCGACGATGCGGTCGCGCATCATCTGGCTGGCGCGGAAGGTCAGCACGCGGCGCGGCGCGATCGGCACTTCGACGCCGGTCTTCGGGTTGCGCCCGACACGTTCCCCCTTGTCGCGCAGGACGAAAGTGCCGAAACCCGAAATCTTGACGTTCTCGCCACGCGACAGCGCCGCGCACATGTCGTGAAGGATATGTTCCACGATCTTCCCCGAGTCGGTGCGGGACAGACCAACCTGACGGTGGAGCATCTCGGCCAAGTCGGCGCGGGTCAACGTCCCCACCGGCATCACACTCATATCCATCGACAACAGCCCTCCCCGGCTCGGAGGCACAGCCTATCACACCGACCAAAGCCGGGAAAAGGATTAAATCACCGGATGCGTAACGACAATCCCGTGGATTTTCAACGCGTCAGAAACGCACCACAGCGGCACCCCAGGTGAAGCCTCCGCCCATCGCTTCGAGGACGATGATTTGTCCCTGCCGGACACGTCCGTCGCGCACCGCTGCATCGAGCGCGAGCGGGACCGAAGCGGCGGAGGTGTTGGCATGGCGGTCCACGGTCACCACGACCTTCGCGGCCGGCAAGCCGAGCTTGCGTGCGGTCGCATCGAGGATCCGCGCGTTCGCCTGATGCGGTACGACCCAATCGACCGCCTCCGCGGTCACCCCGGCGAGCGCGAGCGCTTCTCCCATCACCGATGCCAGGTTGTTCACCGCGTGACGAAAGACCTCGCGGCCCTTCATTCTGAGCTTGCCGACGGTGCCCGTCGTGGACGGCCCGCCATCGACATAGAGCAGCGCGTTGTGGCGGCCATCGGCATGCAGCTTGGCGGCCAGGATGCCGCGACCTTCGCGCTCGTCGCTCTCACGCGCCTCGAGCACGATCGCACCTGCGCCATCGCCGAATAGCACGCAGGTGGTGCGGTCTTCCCAGTCGAGGATGCGGCTGAACGTCTCCGCGCCGATAACGAGCGCACGCTTCGCCGCACCGCACCGCAGCATGCTGTCGGCGACCTGCAGGGCATAGAGAAAACCCGAACACACCGCAGCGACGTCGAACGCGACGCAATCATCGATGCCGAGCATCGTCTGCACCTTCGTTGCCGAGGCGGGGAAGGTCTGGTCCGGGGTGGCGGTCGCGAGTACGATCAGATCGATATCCTGCGCCGGAACGCCCGCCGCCGAGAGCGCGGCGCGGCAGGCATCCGCGGCAAGCGACGCGGTCGTTTCCCCGGGCCCCGCAATGTGGCGGAAGCGGATGCCGGTGCGCTCGACGATCCATTCGTCGGTTGTGTCGACCGTGAGCGCCAGTTCCGCGTTGGAAACGCGCCGGACAGGCAAGGCGGAACCGGTACCGGTAATGACCGAACGGATCACGCCGCCTGCTCCATATGACCAAGATCGTCGCCGATCCGGCGGCACAGGTCGTTGCGCACCATCTTCACCGCATTGCCGATCGCGGTGGCGACGCCGACTTCGTTTGCGCCGCCATGACTCTTCACGACGATGCCGTTCAGCCCCAGGAAGACCGCGCCGTTATGGTTGTTGGGATCGAGGTGATCGCGCAGCAATTCGGTGGCCGGACGCGAGATGAGAAAACCGATCTTGGAGCGCATCGAACTGCTGAAGGCACGGCGCAGCAGATCGGCGACGAAGCGCGCCGTGCCCTCCGCGGTCTTCAGCGCGATATTCCCGGAAAAACCGTCGCACACGATCACATCGACTTCGCCGCGCGACAGCCGATCGCCCTCGATGAAACCTTCGAACTGCATCGGCAAATGGGTCGCGGCGCGCAGGCGTGCGGCGGCGTCGCGGATCTCGCCGGTGCCCTTCTGATCCTCGCTGCCGATGTTCAGCAGCGCGACGCGCGGGCGTTCGAGGTCGAGCGTCGTCCGCGCATATGCGGCGCCCATGACCGCGAACTGGACGAGATTGCGTGCATCGCATTCCGTATTCGCGCCGAGATCGAGCATGACCATGTCGGTCGCGCCAAGCGTCGGCAGCAGCGCGGCCAGCGCCGGACGATCGATACCCGGCAACATCCGGAGGCTGAGCTTTGCCATCGCCATCATCGCACCGGTATTGCCGCTCGACACCGCTGCCGCCGCGCGACCCTGCTTCACCAGGTCGATCGCGATCCCCATCGACGTCATCCTGGCGCGACGGATCGCCTGGGTCGGCCGCTCGCTCGAGCCGACCATTTCGGGTGCGTGGACGATCTCGGCATGCTGCGCGAGGTTGGGATGGTTCGCCAACCCGTCGCCGATCGCGCGTTCGTCGCCGACCAGCAGGAACCGCGTACCCTCGAACCGACGCCGCGCACGCGCGACCCCGGCCAGCATCACGGCCAGCCCGTCATCCCCGCCCATCGCATCGACCGCGATCAGTGCGCGATCGGACGGGAATTGATCGGACATGCGTTCAGGCCTCGCTTAGGTCGATCAGCCCTCGACCGAGACGATCTCGCGGCCGTTATAATGACCGCACGAGCCGCATAGGTGGTGCGGCCGCTTCAGTTCACCGCAATTGGGGCATTCCTGAAACGAGGCGGCGACCAGCGAGTCGTGGCCACGGCGCATGCCGCGCTTGGAGGGCGAAGTCTTTCTTTTGGGGACGGCCATTTCGGCACCTTGTTCATCTGGACCAGGATCGACCGGCCGGACCGAAAACACATACGGCCGACGGCATGACCGGCGGCCGCGTGGGCTGACGGCCGGACGCATCGCGAAGCGTGGCGCTATAGCGATTCCCGCCCGCGTTGCAAGCATCGCGCTCAGGTGGCAGGGCGGTGCATAACGATAAGGGGAGCCACCATGATCTTGCCGGTAACACTCACGATCGCCGCCGCCGCTGCGGTGATCAATCTGTGGCTCGCCTTCCGAATCGTGCCGACCCGGCTGAAGGACAAGGTGCTGGTCGGCGACAACGATGATCTGCGGCTTCGGTCGCGGATGCGTGCGCATGCCAACTTCACCGAATATGCGCCGTTCGTGCTGATCCTGATGGGACTGATCGAGTTGGCGGGCGCATCGCCCTTCTGGCTTCGGATCGCCGGAATCGCGTTCGTACTGGCTCGCGTGGCGCACGGTCTCGGCATGGACCGGACGACGACCAATCCGCTGCGTGGCGGCGGCGCGGTGGCGACCTGGCTGATCCTCGCCCTGCTCGCGGGCTGGGCGATCGCGATCGCCTATCGGGCGGGGCCAGTGCATATGCGCGGCACCATCAGCGTCGTGCCTGCGGCGCGCGGTTGATGCGCGTCCTGCCGACCATCGTCGCCGCCCTGCTGACCACCGCCGCGGCGGCACAGGACAAGGGGCCGATCGCGCCCGATCGTCTGTCCGCCGACGTCAAGACGCTCGCGTCCGCCGCGTTCGAGGGTCGCGCGCCCGGTACCCCCGGCGAAGCGCGGACGGTCGATTGGCTGATCGGCCAACTCAAGTCGATGGGGCTGGAGCCCGGTGGTCCCGGCGGCGCATGGACGCAAGCCGTGCCGCTGATCCATACTCGCACCGGTGCGGGGACGATCCGCGCGGGCGACCTGCCGCTGGTGCAGGGCCGCGACATCTATGTCGGCACCGATCGCGCGGTGGACCAGGTGGCGATCGCCGCCGCGCCGATGGTGTTCGTCGGCTACGGCGTCAACGCGCCCGAACGCGGTTGGGACGATTTCAAGGGCGTCGACCTTAAGGGCAAGGTCGCGGTCTTCCTGGTCAACGATCCCGATTTCGAAGCGGCGGCGGGCGACGATTCGATCGGCAAGTTCGGCGGGCGGCGGATGACCTATTACGGCCGTTGGACGTATAAATATGAAGAGGCCGCGCGGCGCGGTGCGGTCGGTGCATTGATCGTCCACGACACGCCGGGCGCTGGCTATGGCTGGTCGACGGTGACCGCGCCTGCGGGCGAGAATTACGATATCGTCCGCGCCGATCCGGCATCGGTGATGCTGCTGCAAGGCTGGCTGCAGGGCGATGCCGCAGCCAGGCTGTTTGCCGCTTCGGGGCTCGATCTCGCCAAGCTGCGTGCATCGGCGCGGCGCAGCGCATTCCGCCCGGTCACCTTGAAGACGCGTCTCTCCGTGGATTTGCCCGTCACCCAGGAACATATCGAAAGCCGCAACGTGCTGGCGAAGATCACCGGTACGCGCCATCCTGGCGAAGTCGTCATGCTGGGTGCGCACTGGGACGCCTATGGGCTCGGCAAACCCGACGCACAGGGCCGGACGATGCGCCCCGGCGCGAACGACGACGGGCTTGGCGTTGCCGGGGTGCTGGAGATGGCACGCGCGTTCAAGGCCGCGCCGCAAACCGACCGCTCGGTCGTCTTCGCGCTTTGGACCGGGGAGGAGCGCGGGCTGCTCGGGTCCGAGACCTATGCGGTCGCACCGGTCTATCCGGCGGCAAAGACGGTCGCGAACCTGACGCTCGACATACTACAGACCGCGGGGCCGTCGCATGACGTTCTGCTGGTCGGCGCGGGGCAGGATTCGATCGAGGGAATGCTGGGCGATGCGGCGACCGCGCAGGGTCGGGTGGTGACGCCCGAGGCATTGCCCGAGCGCGGGCTGTTCTACCGCGCGGACCATTTCTCGCTGGCGAAACGCGGCGTGCCGACGCTGCTGCTGATGGCGATCAGCGGTGCACCCGATCTCGTTACGGGCGGGCGTCCGGCGGGGCAGGCGTGGCTCGACGGTTACATGAAATGCTACCACCAGACCTGCGACGCCTGGGACGCTGACTGGAACCTGCGCGGCGCGGCGGACGATGTCGATCTGGTATATTCGGTCGCACGACGGCTGGCCGACGGACGCGACTGGCCGACGTGGAGCGCCGGGTCGGAGTTCAAAGATGTGCGTGACGCGACGGCGGCAGCGCGGCGTTGACGGTCAGGCCGACAGCGCGCGGTCGCTGACGAACATGTTGGTTGCGCGTTCGTGGCCGAAATTGCTGGCGGGGCCGTGGCCCGGGATGAACGCGGTCTCCGCCCCCATCGGCCATAATTTGTCGACGATCGACGCGATCAGCTGTGGGTGGTTACCACGCGGAAAATCGGTGCGGCCGACCGATCCCTGGAACAGCACATCGCCGACGAGCGCCAGTTTCGATGGCGCGTGGTGGAACACGACATGTCCGGGCGTGTGTCCCGGCGTTTCGTACACATCGAGCGCCAGATCGCCGATCGTGACGGTATCGCCCTCGACCAGCCAGCGATCGGGAACGAACGGCACGCCGCGGATGCCATATTTGGCGCCGTCCTCCGCCAGCGTATCGAGCAGCCAGCGATCCTCCGCATGCGGACCCTCGATCGCGACGCGGAGCATGTCCGCCAGCGGCTTCGCTTCGCCGGCATGATCGATATGCCCGTGCGTCAGCAGGACCTTTTCCACCGTCACGCCCTGGGCCGCGACGGCTGCACGGATACGGTCGAGATCGCCGCCGGGATCGACCACCGCCGCCTTCATCGTCGCCATGCACCAGACGACCGTGCAATTCTGCTGGAGCGGCGTGACCGGCACGATGACGGCGCGGAGCGGTGGTTGGGACGGCCTGGACATGCTTGCCAGATAGGCTGCGCAGTCCATCCGGGCAAATCCCCCCTCGTCGGCAGCCCGTCGGTCGGTCTAGGATCGCAGCTGTGACTCTCCCCGACCCCCGCACTGCCTGGTATGCCGCCGAATGGATCATCCGCATCGGCGCACTCGCCGCCGTGCCGCTGCGGCGCAGCCCGGCGGCGACCGCCAGCTGGCTGTTGCTGATCTTCTTCCTGCCCGTGCCGGGACTGGTGCTGTTCCTGATGATCGGGCGGCCGCATTTCCCGGAGTGGCGGCAGCAAAGGTGGAAGGCGTTGCATCCCTATTTCGCCGATATCGCCGCACGGATCGAGGCGGATGCGCCGCCCGGCGAATGCAGCGAGATCGGAGGGTTCGCGCATCGGCTGGGTCGGCTGCCGGCGTGCGGCGGCAACATGGTCGAACTGATCGACGATTATGACGGGATGATCGACCGGCTGGTTGGCGATATCGACGGTGCGGCGGAGCGGGTCGATATCCTGGTCTACATCTTCGCCAACGACATGGTCGGGCGGCGGATCGCGGCGGCGCTTGGTCGGGCCAGGACTCGCGGCGTCGCGGTTCGCGTCATGTTCGATCCGGTGGGGTCGCATCATTGGCGGCGGGGCACGTTGAAGCTGTTGCGCGGTATCGACGTCGATGTCCGCGAGGCGTTGCCCGTCCGGTGGCTGTGGCGGCGGACGCGGAGCGACATGCGCAACCATCGCAAGCTGTTCGCGATCGACGGGCGCGTCGGCTATGCCGGCTCGCAGAACCTGGTCACCAAGGATTTCCGCCCGGGCGTCGTCAATCGCGAACTGGTGGCACGAGTGACGGGCCCGGCGGTGGCATCCTTGATGGCGGTCGTCGCCGGCGACTGGAGTCTCGAAACCGAGGACGAGCCCGCCGCGGTCACGATACCCGATGCTGTCGGTCATGCCCGTGTCCAATTGCTGCCGAGCGGCGCGGATTATCCGTTGGAGGGATTCGAGACGTTGCTGGTCTGGCAGTTGCACCGCGCCTGCGACCGGGTGGTGCTCGTCACCCCCTATTTCATCCCCGACGAGGCGGTGCTGGCAGCGATGCGAAGCGCGGCGGCACGCGGTGTCACGGTCGATCTGATCGTATCGGCGGTCGTCGATCAGCATATCGTCCATCTGGCGCAATGTTCCTACTATGATGCGCTGCTCAGCGCCGGCATCCGCATCCACCTGTTCCGCGACTTCCTTCTGCACGCCAAGAATGTGTCCGTCGATTCGCGGCTCGGCATCGTCGGATCGAGCAACGTCGACCTCCGCTCGTTTCAGCTCAACGAGGAGGCAAGCCTGCTGCTTTACGACAGCGATGCCATCGGCGCGCTGGAACGGATCCAGGAGGCTTATCTGGACGGCAGCGACTGCGTGGATCTGATGACCTGGCGTGCCCGCCCGAAGGTCCGGCGGCTGATCGAGAATATCGCCCGGATCATGAGCCCGCTGCTCTAGGGTCCAAACCCGATCAGGCCAATGGTCGTGATCGGGTTTGGACCCTAATCCTCAACGCTGCTGGTGGACGATCGCGCCGATCCGCTGCGCGAAGCCTTGCGTCGCATCGGCCGGCTGCATCGCGAACAGGCCGATCGTGCCGAGCACGAACCCACCGGCGAACGGCAGGAAGAAATCCGGTTTGACGATGCCCCGCATATCCCACTTTCGAAAACCGCTGGTCGTCCCAGCTACGTGCCTGGTCATCGAACGGATGCGCGCGTTCGACAATGGCCTATTGCGAAACGCACGATTAACGCCCGCTTACGGATACCCCCTAACGCCGCGTTACGACGATCAGCCGAGCGCCGCGCACGCCGACTGGATCCGGCGACCCGCCTCGGCCAGCAATTCGTCCGACGTCGCATAGCTGATCCGCATCGCCGGGCTCAGCCCGAACGCCGACCCCTGCACCGCCGCCACCTTCGCATCGTCGAGCAGATAGGCGACGAAGGCATCGTCGCTGTCGATGATCTTGCCCGCCGGCGTCGTCTTCCCGATCAGCCCGGCGATCGACGGATAGACATAGAACGCGCCCTCCGGGGTCGGGCAATGCACGCCGGGGATGGCGTTCAGCATCCCGACGATCAGATCGCGCCGGACCTTGAACGCGGCGTTGCGCTCGGCAAGGAAGGACTGATCGCCGTTCAGCGCGGCGACCGCCGCGGCCTGTGCGATCGAGCAGGGATTGGACGTCGATTGCGATTGCAGCTTCGCCATCGCCGCGATCAGCCAGGCCGGGCCGCCGGCATAACCGATCCGCCAACCGGTCATGGCATAGGCTTTCGAACAGCCGTTCACCGTCAGCGTGCGCTCGTACAGCTGCGGACAGGCATCCGCCATCGTTGCGAACGGGAAGCCGTCATAGAGGATGTGTTCGTACATATCGTCCGCGAACACCCAGACATGCGGGTGGCGGTCGAGCACCGCGCCGAGCGCCACCATCTCGGCTTTCGTATAGGCGGCCCCCGTCGGGTTCGAGGGTGAGTTGATGACGACCCATTTGGTGCGCGGCGTGATTGCCGCCTCCAGCGCCTCGGGGGACAATTTGTAGCCGACCTCGGGCCCGCAAGGAACGACGACCGGGACGCCGCCCGCGAACTGGACGACATCGGGGTAGCTGACCCAATAGGGTGCCGGGATCACGACCTCGTCGCCTGCATCGACGCTCGAGACGATGGCGTTGAACAATGTATGCTTGCCGCCGACGTTCACGCTGATCTGGTTTGTGGCATAGGCCAGGCGATTGTCGCGCGCGAATTTGTCGACGATCGCGGATTTCAGTTCGGGCGTGCCATCGACATTGGTATATTTGGTCTTGCCGTCGCGGATCGCCTTGATCGCGGCGTCCTTCACGAAATCGGGCGTATCGAAATCGGGCTCGCCGGCACCGAGCCCGATCACGTCGATCCCGGCGCGCTTCAATTCCCCGACCCGCGCCGTGATCGCGAGCGTGGGCGAAGGGCTGATCCGGTCGAGCGCGGCGGAGGGATGCATGGCGGGCCTTTGCAAAAGCGACGCGTGGCCTATGCCGTGGTACATCCTATGGCGCAACCGCGGACACCGCGGGGATCAGCCCACGCAGCGCATTGCCGACGAACACACCGCCGGGGACGAGATCGGCGCGCGTCAACGACCGCTCGACCGCACGACCGGCGACGATCAGGTCGGCGCGAAGCACGCCCGGCAGCAGGCCGTCCGCCAGCGGCGGGGTGACCAGGATGCCGTCGCCCCGGGCCACGAACAGCGACGTGAAACTACCCTCGGTCAGGCGACCGTCGGGGCGTTCGAATATCACTTCGTCGGTCGCCGCCACCCGCCTCGCGGCGTCGTAGAACCCACGGTCGCTGGTCTTGTGCCGCAACCGGAAATCCCCCGCGGCCACGGGCAACGGCACGACCGCGATCGTCATTGCCGCCACCGGCTCCGGCATCGCCCCGACCTGAACCACGATCGCCCCCGACCGCGCCAGCAACAGCCGGATTCGCCGCGGCGTCCGCAACCGGAAGGTCGCGGCCTGCAGTTCGTTGCGCGCCGCATGCCGGTCGAATGCGAAGCCGAACGCCGCGGCGCTCGCATTCAGCCGCGCAAGGTGGAGGTCGAGCCGCTGCAACCCGGATTGCGGATCGAACGCCATCGTCTCGATCAGGTCGAAGCCGCGGTGGGTGCCGGCGGTCAGGAACGCGCTTTTCGCCAGGCATTCATCCCATTCGTCCGCCGCGACCGAGTCCGCGACGACACCCGATCCAAGTCCCATCGTTGCCGTGCCATTTCGAACCGTCAGCGTCCGGATCGCGACGTTGAACATCGCGTCGCTACCCGCAGCATCGGTGGCTGCGTCGATCCGGCCGATCGCGCCGCAATAGACGCCGCGGGTGCGGTCCTCGACGTCGGCGATGACCTCCATCGCACGGCTTTTCGGTGCGCCGGTGATCGATCCGCACGGAAACAATGCGGCGACCACGTCGACCGCGTCGCGGCCGGGGGCGATCGTCGCCGTGACGGTCGACGTCATCTGGTGCACGGTCGGATAATGTTCGACCGCGAACAATGCGGGCACCGCGACGCTGCCCGCGACCGCGACGCGCGACAGGTCGTTGCGCATCAGATCGACGATCATGAGGTTTTCCGCGCGCTGCTTGGGGTCCGCCGCCGGCGTCGCCGCCGCGGCGGCATCCGCTGCCGGATCGGGCAGGCGCGCCGCGGTGCCCTTCATCGGCCGGCAGATGAGTTGGTCGCCGTCGAGTGCGAAGAACAGTTCGGGCGACAGCGACAGGACCCAGCGGTCGCCGGTATCGATCAGCGCACCGTATCCAGCCCCCGACGCGGCGCGCAACCGGGCGAACAATGCCGCCGGATCACCAGCCACGGGGACGGTCGCGGCGAAGGTGAGGTTCGCCTGGTAGATGTCGCCCGCTGCGATCAGACCCAGGATGCGGGCGATGCGAGCGTCATAGTCGGCGCGGTCGATCGCGGGCTGTGCCGCACCGATCCATACGCCCGCCGGATCGGGGAGAAGCGCCGCGACATCGTCGACCGTGTCGTAACGGTCGAACAGGCCGAACCAGAGGAGGGGCCCGTTTTTCTGCGAACGCAGGAACCCAGGGTCATGGGCGTCGTCCTCGGGACCCTGGGTTCCTGCGTTCGCCGGGGAACGGATCGGGACGAATGCCGCTCCGGCTTCGTAGGCGAGGTAGCCCGCCGCGTGCAGCCCGCTCGCCGTCGCGGCCCGGACACGCTCGAGCGCAGCCGCCACCTCCGCCACCCGGACCGCCGCCACGATCTCCACCGGCCCCCGGTACAACCGCGCGACGGCCCCGCCCAGCCGTGCATCGTCGAGCAGGACATAGGGCGCATCGCCCAGCCCCCCGGCCCCGCTCACCGCTCGCGGGTCGCCGCGAAGCGGACCTTGGGGTAGCGGTCGGCGACATAGCCGATCTCCCACGCGCTTTTCGCCAGGAACACCGGATTGCCGTCGCGGTCCTTCGCCATCGCCGACCGGTTGATGTCGGTGAACGCCTTCAGGTCCGCGGGTTCGGCCGCCGAGATCCAGCGTGCGGTGTCGAACGGTGCCGGTTCCAGCCCGGCGGCAACCTTGTACTCCGCATCGAGGCGGCTGAGCAGCACCTCCAGTTGCAATTGCCCGACGACGCCGATGATCCAGTTCGACCCGATCTCGGGGTAGAAGACCTGCGTCACCCCTTCTTCCGCCATGTCGTCCAGGGCCTTGCGCAACTGCTTGGTCTTGGTGGGGTCTTTCAGGATCACGCGGCGCAGGATTTCGGGCGCGAAATTGGGCAGGCCGGTGAAGCGCACCTCCGCGCGTTCGCTCAGCGTATCCCCCACCCGTAGCGTGCCGTGGTTGGGGATCCCGATGATGTCCCCGGGAAACGCCTCGTCCGCCAGTTCGCGGTCTCTCGCGAAGAACAGGATCGGCGAATGTACCGCGATCGGCTTGCCTGTACCCGACGGGATCAGCTTCATGCCGCGCTTGAAGGTTCCCGAACACAGCCGCATGAACGCGATCCGGTCGCGGTGGTTGGGGTCCATGTTCGCCTGCACCTTGAAGACGAAGCCGGTGACTTCCTTCTCGTCCGGGGACACCGGCGCAGGCTCGGCCGGCTGCGCGCGCGGTGACGGCGCATAGTCGGCCAGCGCTGCGATCAGTTCGGCGACGCCGAAATCCTTGAGCGCCGATCCGAAATACACCGGCGTCAGGTCGCCGCTCCGATACGCCTCGACGTCGAACGCGGGATAGCCGATCTGCGCCAGCTCGACCTCCTCGGCGAAGCGTTCGGGCAGAATCACATCGGTATCGATCTTCCCTTGAAAGCCGCGGCTGTCGCCCTCTGGCCGGCTGACGCCGCCGCTGACGAGGTCCAGCACCCCCTCGAACTCTCCCCCCATCCCGATCGGCCAGCTCATCGGACAGACATCGAGCGCGAGCATGTCGGCGATCTCGTCGAGCAGCTCGAAAACCGGGCGGCCTTCGCGATCGACCTTGTTGACGAAGGTGATGATCGGCACGCTGCGCAGGCGGCAGACCTCGAACAGCTTGCGCGTCTGCGGCTCGATGCCCTTCGCTGCGTCGATCACCATCACCGCGCTGTCGACCGCGGTCAGCGTGCGGTAGGTGTCCTCGCTGAAATCCTCGTGCCCCGGCGTGTCGAGCAGGTTGAAGGTGATGACGCTCCCGTCTTTTTGGGCCTGCTCGAACGTCATCACCGACGACGTGACCGAGATGCCGCGCTGCTGCTCGATCTTCATCCAGTCGGAGCGCGCACGGCGGTTCTGGCCCCGCGCCTTCACCTCGCCCGCCAGATGGATCGCGCCGCCGAAATAGAGCAGCTTTTCGGTCAGCGTCGTCTTGCCCGCATCGGGGTGCGAGATGATCGCGAAGGTACGGCGGGGGGAACTCATCGGGTCGGTCGATCCAGGCTGATCGGGGTCGGAAGTGGACGAACCACACGGCACGTCCACGCCGAAATCACCCCCGCGCGAAATTTGTGGCTGGCCGGGGTGGGGAAGGCGCGCGACGTCATGCGCGCGCCTTGGCAGAGATTGCGCGTGTAGGACAGATGTCAGGGCACGAGCGTGATGTGCATCGCGATCCGCCTGGTTTCCCCGGCGGCCACTTCGAATACGCCCGGCTTGACGCGGAAATCGCCGGTGTAGCCTTCGGGATCGGCGATGCCGTGCCAGGGTTCGATGCAGACGAAACGCGCACCGGGCTTGGTCCAGATGCCGAGCCGCGGGGTGTCGGGGAATGCTACGTGCAGTTGCGGGCCGTCCGCCGCGCCATAGGTCACCGCCTGCGACTGGACCGGGTCCCAGACCAGCGCATCATCGACGAACAGGTTGTCGCGTAGGTACAGGACGCGACCGTCGAGCGGGCTGGCGCGCATGTCCGCCGCGATCTGGCCGTCGGGCGCGATCTTGCGGAGTAGTCCGGGTTCGTCCGCGGCGAAGGTGACGCGGTGGTCGGCACGCGGTTCGCCGTACGGCAACGGCCAGGCAAAAGCGGGGTGGAAGCCGAATTGCGCGGGCATCGGCGCGTCGCCGCCGTTTTCGATCTGCGCTTCGGCCGACAACGTCGCGCCCTCGATCCGGAACGCGATTTCCAGCACGAAGTCGAACCGGTAGCTCTTGCGGGT